>NC_007498.2:3360000-3665893 GCF_000012885.1 Syntrophotalea carbinolica DSM 2380 | reverse complement strand
ATAAACAGCTGTGGATATGTCCTTTTTACCCTCGTTTTTAGAAGGTTTTGGCGTTTTTTGACCGCGCAAAATCCTGCTGTTAAGCTAACAGAGGGATGGGGGGCTTGGCAAGGGGTTTTTTAACTGTGAGCACCCTGTGGGTATAATCTGGATTTTGTTTTATTGCTTGACAAAAAGCCGTCAACGTGGTTAATAATGCGATTCGCTTAAATGTTGAAAAAACAAAGGCTTTAACCATCATAGATTCAGGAGTTTCCGAACATGTCTAAACGGACCTATCAACCGAGTCGTATTCGTCGCAAAAGAACCCATGGCTTCCGTTCCCGTATGCAGACCAAAAACGGTCAAGCGGTCATTCGTCGTCGCCGTGCCCGCGGGCGTAAGCGCTTAGTGGTAACGATTCCCGTTAAGTAATTTTTTTAGATGATGAAAACTCTGGGCTTCAGCCTGTCCCGGTGCAGTAAAATCCGCTGCTCGGATGAGTACCGTCGACTGCGTAGAAATGGGAGGCGGCGGCATACCCGGAATTTCATCATATACACTCAGTTGCGTGAAAATAGCGGCCCTGCCAGGTTGGGACTGACTGTTAGTCGCAAAGTTGGCAGGGCTGTCACACGTAATCGTGTCAAGAGACTGTTGCGGGAGTTTTTTCGTCTTCATCAGTCATTTATCGGCTGTGGACAGGATGTTTCGATCGTTGCCAAGCCAGGGGCGGCAAACCTCGATTATTGGCAAATATGTGACGAACTGGCGTTCTTGTTTCGACCTGATATAGTTGAAAAATCCCCATGATCCGGAAATTCCTGATCGTCTTGATCATCGCATATCAGCGATATATTTCACCTTTTACGGCGCCTTCCTGCCGATTTTATCCTTCCTGTTCCGAATATGCCCGCCAGTCCCTTATCAAGTATGGATTGATCAAGGGGGTGGTGAAAACTTGCGGTCGTCTTTGCCGCTGTCATCCCTTTCATCCCGGGGGATATGATCCTGTATAGTAGTCGGATCATATCTTTGGGGCCATTGGAGTGTCTCGTCTTATGGAAAACAAAAATGTTATTATAGCTCTTTTGCTCATGGTGTTGATTTGGACGGGCTATACCACTTTTTTTGTCAAGCCCGCTCCGGCTCCTGTCAATGACGAGCCGGCCGTTGCCGAATCATTTCCTGCCGTTACTCCCGAGGTTGTCGGGGAAAGGGTCGTTCCCTCCGTAGATCATGTTATGGCCGCTGCCGCGTCATCGGATATCGCTCCGCGGGATTTTGTCGTGGATACCGAGGATTTTCGGGCCGTATTTACCAATGTGGGCGGGCGACTTAAAAAACTGGAGCTTAAAAACTACCGTGAAACCCTTAAGGAGGATTCAGGGCTTGTTACTCTGGTCGATGCCGATAATGCACTAAGCACTTTCGGTATTCTTGGTCAAGGGGATATAGCCCTGGCTGAGAACACGGTCTATGCGACAGATGTCCCTGCCGAAGGATTAACTCTCGGTTCCGATGATAAAAAAGATCTTCGCTTTACGGCCGTTCTGAGCAATGGCGTGGTTGTGGAGAAGGTCTTTTCACTTAACGGTAAAGGATACGATTTTAATCTTCAGGTCCGGGTAGTTAATCCGGGAGACAGACCTATTCAGGGTAGTCTGGAACTCTTGATGGTTCAGCCCTGGTCGGAAGATCGTGAGGGTTCCCGGTATTCCTTCGTCGGGCCGGCAATTTACGCGGACGATGAGCTGAATACCTATAAGGTCAAGGAACTTGAGGACGGCGCCATCCGGCATGATAACAGTGGTATCTGGACCGCATTTGAAGACAAGTATTTCATGACGGCCGCTGTACCTCTCCGGTCCGAACAACATGCCTTTGTTTTGGAAAAGGTCGGCAATGCCGTCAAAAACATCGTATCCAGCGGAAACTTATCGGTAGGTGGGCAACAATCGGTGACTCTCGATTATCTGCTGTATGCCGGGCCCCGCGACCTGGATGTTCTGGAGCAGGTTAATCATGGTCTGGACAAGGCGATAGATTTCGGTTTTTTCGATATGCTCGCCCGACCCTTGCTTTCCGTTCTTAAATTTTGTCATAAAAATTTAATATCAAACTACGGCGTGGCGATTATTCTGCTCACGGTGTTCATAAAAGTTCTCTTTTGGCCCCTGACGCATAAAAGTTACAAATCCATGCGCGATATGCAGAAGCTACAACCGGAGATGCAGCGGTTGCGCGAAAAATATAAAAAAGATAAAGAGCGCATGAATCGCGAGATCATGGAATTGTATCGTAAAAACCGTGTTAACCCCATGGGCGGTTGTTTGCCCATGTTCGCGCAGATCCCGGTTTTCTTCGCTTTATATAAAGTGTTGTTGGGATCCATTGCTCTTCGTCATGAGCCTTTTATTTTCTGGATTCAAGATTTGGCTGCCAAGGATCCTTATTACATTACCCCTTTGATTATGGGGGTTACTATGTTCTTTCAGCAAAAAATGAGTCCTACCACCATGGATTCCCAGCAAGCCAAAATCATGTTGTTCATGCCGGTTATTTTCACCTTTATGTTCCTTAATTTCCCCTCCGGCCTGGTTATCTACTGGTTGGTAAACAATGTTCTTACCATAGCCCAGCAGTGGTTCATTAATCGTGAAGGGGGGCAACCGGTCAAGGCCGGTTGATATAACCAAGGATAACCAGGTGCTTGTATGCTTTCCCGTGAGCGTCCGGCACCTGGTTTTTTTGACCGAAATTGATTTCAATGTTTTCTTCCGTAGAGTCTTAATCTATACAATATGCTTGAACATTTTTATCTGAGGCATCGGATGTATTCATGAACGACTTATCCATGATCAACGACGATACTATTGTGGCTCCGGCCACTGCACCCGGTGAAGGTGGTATCGGCATCGTGCGTCTTTCCGGGTCTGGGGCTGAAAAACTTTTACTTAAGTTTTTCAGCCCCAGGCGTTTTTGCGAACGTCTTGATTCTCATTTCTTATATTATGGGAAGTTTACGGACGAAACCGGAAAAATCGTCGATGAAGTAATGGCGGTTATTATGCGTAAGCCACGTTCCTATACTCGGGAAGATGTGGTAGAGATTCACTGTCATGGTGGCGGTCTTCTGGTACGGAGTATAATAGACGTCTTTCTTGCTGCCGGTGCACGATTGGCTCGCCCCGGAGAATTTACTTTGCGCGCATTCCTCAATGGCCGCATCGACCTGACTCAGGCAGAAGCTGTTATCGACCTTATACGGTCCCGGTCCAATCTGGCCAGCGATGTAGCCTTGAGTCAACTCGAAGGACGTCTTGCTCAACAGATAGGTGTTTTCGGTCAGGTTATTGCGGATCTGCTTGCTCAAGTCGAGGCGGCAATCGATTTTCCGGAAGAGGATATTGAACTTGACGATCAACAGATGCTCGGGGCTTCTGCCGGCGCCTTGATCGCCGACATGGATAGGATTATTGATACCTTCGAGTCCGGGCGTGTTTTGCGTGAAGGATTGCGGGTTCTTATCTTTGGCAAGCCAAATGTTGGTAAAAGTTCATTAATGAACGGTCTTCTCGGGGAGGCTCGCGCTATCGTTACCGATATTCCGGGTACGACTCGGGATACCATTGAGGAAGATCTCGTTCTCGGCGGATTGCCCCTGCGGATTGTCGATACAGCAGGTATCCGCAATACTCTGGATCCCGTGGAGGAAGAAGGTGTTCGTCGAGCGCGGTCCAAAGTTGAATCTGCCGATCTTGTGCTGCTGGTTATTGATGGTAGCCAGGAGATGGGTGAGGATGATCTTCTTGCCCTGGAGTTTTGTCGTAACCGGGAAGTATTGGTGGTTATAAATAAGTGTGATTTAGCTACCCTTCCCATTTCCAGTGCTTTGGATGGGCTACCCTATGTAAGGACATCCGTCTTGGAAAAAAACGGGCTTGACGGATTGGTGTCAGCGATACAAGAACGCTTTGTCCATAATGCTCATGTCGCTGAGAACAGGGAAACTGTTGTTTTGACTCAGCGGCGGCATCGGCAAGCCTTGGTGAAGGCGAGACAATCCCTTGGTCGTTTCAGGGAAACCCTCGTTCAGGGAATGTCGCCGGAGTTTGGGGCTGTTGAACTCCGTGATGCATTGGATGCTGTTGGCGAAATTACCGGGGAGACAACCCCCGATGATATTTTAGAGCGGATCTTTACGCGATTCTGCATTGGAAAATAGTATGTTTCACGTGAAACATATGCACAAAAACTTTATAAAAAAAGAGTTAGGGTAGTAGAGATATTATGGCCGAATATGGAAAAGACTACGAAGTTATAGTGGTGGGTGCAGGGCATGCCGGTTGCGAGGCGGCTCTGGCGAGTGCGCGAATGGGCTGTAATACTCTGTTGCTTAATCTACACTTGGATGCCGTGGCTCAGATGTCTTGTAATCCTGCTATTGGCGGTTTGGCCAAGGGGCACCTGGTGCGAGAGATTGACGCATTGGGCGGGGAGATGGCCAGGGTGATTGATGCCACTGGTATTCAGTTTAGGACGCTCAATACAAAAAAGGGTCCTGCCGTCAGAGCTACAAGGGCACAGGCGGATCGACGCGCATATCAATTCCATATGAAGCAGGTTGTCGAAAATCAGCCCGCATTGGATTTGAAGCAAGGCTCGGTGAGCCGCTTGATCTTACAGGGAGATAAAGTCAGCGGAGTGGAAACAACCGATGGTTTGCGTTTTTTCGGGCAAACCGTGGTGTTGACCACGGGCACGTTTATGCGCGGGTTGATTCACGTTGGACTTCAGCATTTTCCTGGAGGGAGGGCTGGTGAACCTCCGTCGCTGGGTTTATCGGACCATCTGGCCGAACTCGGATTGCGGGTGGGGAGGCTAAAAACCGGTACGCCTGCACGACTGGATGGAAATACCATAGATTATGACCGATTAGTGCCGCAGCATGGAGATGTTCCCCCTAAACCTTTTTCTGCAGATACCGAGAAAATAACCAGTCCACAGGTGCCGTGTTTTATCACAGCCACAAATGCGCACACGCACGACATTATTCGGCAGGGGCTTGACCGGTCTCCTTTGTATCAAGGGGTTATTGAGGGGGTCGGCCCAAGGTATTGTCCTTCGATTGAAGATAAAATCATGCGATTTCCGGATAAGGATAGTCATCATGTTTTTTTGGAGCCGGAGGGACTTGGTACCAGGGAGGTTTATCCGAATGGCGTATCGACTTCGTTGCCCCCGGATGTGCAGTTGGCCTTTTTACGCACTATTCCCGGATTGGAACATGTGGAAATTATGCGTCCCGGGTATGCCATCGAGTATGATTTTGTCGACCCGATACAACTGAAGCCAAGTCTGGAAACCAAAAAAATTAGAAATTTATTTTTGGCCGGACAGATTAACGGCACGTCGGGGTATGA
This sequence comes from Syntrophotalea carbinolica DSM 2380, assembly GCF_000012885.1. Classification (NCBI taxonomy): domain Bacteria; kingdom Pseudomonadati; phylum Thermodesulfobacteriota; class Desulfuromonadia; order Desulfuromonadales; family Syntrophotaleaceae; genus Syntrophotalea; species Syntrophotalea carbinolica. The sequence goes on along the minus strand of NC_007498.2, from coordinate 3,660,488 downwards.
AGAAGCGGCTGCGCAGGGGTTGATGGCCGGAATCAATGCTGTGCATGCCCTGCGCGACTGTCCGCCTGTTGTCTTGGGTAGGGATCAGGCCTATATTGGGGTGATGATCGATGATCTGGTCACATGCGGGACGTCGGAACCTTATCGCATGTTTACCTCCAGGGCGGAATATCGACTGCTGCTGCGAGAAGATAATGCCGATCAGCGGTTGACCCCCCTTGGGCATCAAGTGGGGTTGGTAAGTGACGAAAGATGGCAACGTTTTACCCGCAAGATGGATAAAATCGTCGAAGGACGGGATTTTCTGGAAAAAAGGCGCCTGTCTTCGTCCGATAAGGAGGCCATCGGCAGGCTCGGGCTGGAAGATTTAAAAAACGGTCTTTCGCTTGTCCAGATTCTGCGTCGCCCGGATATAAATATTGAAGATCTCGTCTTTTGTGATGACCGTTTGGCGGATATTCCGGAAAATGTTCGCGAACAGCTGCAGATAGAGATAAAATACGAAGGCTATATAGCAAGGCAGTATGAAATGGTTGAGCGATTCAGACGTTCCGAACAGATAGCCATACCGTCAGATATGGATTATTCCCCTATAGAGGGTTTGTCTATCGAAGTGAGGGAAAAATTACAAAAGGTACGACCTCAAAATTTAGGTCAGGCCGCACGTATTCCCGGGGTAACCCCGGCGGCGGTGGCTATATTGTCGGTGCTTTTACGCAGGAATTAAATATCTCATGCAGAATAGATTACAGGAGCTATTAACGCGTATTGGTTTGTCTCTGGAAAAGCCGGTCTGCGACCGGTTGCTGTGGTATTTGGATGAAATGCTGCGCTGGAACCGTCGTATTAATCTTACGGCGATAGAAAATAAAGAAGAGGCTTTGGAAAAGCACCTGCTTGATTCCCTGACCGTAGTACCTTTGCTCCGAGGGGATGAACGACTTCTGGATATGGGTTCGGGGGCAGGTTTGCCGTCCATACCGATAAAGATTGCACGACCGCAAATGTGTGTATTATCTGTGGATAGTGTGCATAAGAAAATCGTGTTTCAACAGCATGTTGCCAGGCAGCTTAAATTGCAGGGATTTGAAGCCAGGGCATGTCGCATTCAGAGTTTGAGCCAGGGAGAATCCGAGACTTCCTTTGATGTTGTGACCGCTCGTGCCTTGACCCACCTGTCAGATCTTTTATCTATGGCGGAACCCTTGTTAAATGACAAAGGTCGCTTGATAGCCATGAAAGGACCGGATGGAGAGGCGGAATTAGCGGAATGCGCCCAACAGATAAGGAAAGCGGGGTTCGTTGCCGAACCACTGCAACACTTGTCCCTGCCCCTGTCCGGTTCTGAACGAACACTTGTAGTGTTGAAACGAAAACCGGGGCGATAGCTCTCCGCGAAAGCAGGCCTTTTCACTTTAAAGAACAGGGTATCTATGGTAGGATTTTGCCCCGGATACTGGGAAAAGGAGATCCACATATGGGTCAAATTATTGCCATAGCTAATCAAAAGGGAGGCGTGGGGAAGACGACCACGTCCATCAATCTCTCCGCTTCTCTCGCCGTTGCGGAAAAAAGAACCCTTCTGGTCGACCTCGACCCCCAATCAAATGCCAGTAGTGGCGTGGGGATCGCCGATGAAAATATTCAATACACGACATATCAGGCGCTGCTTGGACAGGTTGAAACAAGTCAAGTCGTAACAACGACGGGTATTGAGTTTCTCAAGGTACTCCCTTCAACTACCGATCTTATCGGAGCGGAAATCGAATTAATAGGCGAGGAGGATCGGGAAACCCGCTTGAAAAAAGCGTTGAATCAGATTCGTAATGATTTCGATTACATTCTGATCGACTGCCCCCCTTCCCTTGGTCTATTGACCATCAATGCGCTTACCGCCGCTGATTCTGTGTTGGTGCCTCTGCAATGTGAATATTATGCGATGGAGGGGTTGAGTCAGTTGACCCGTACTATCGACTTGATCCAGAGACAGCTTAATCCGGCTCTATCCCTGTGCGGCATCCTTTTAACCATGTTTGACGGCAGGAATAATCTTTCTCACCAGGTCAGCGACGAAATCCGCCGCCATTTTTCTGAACGCGTATTTAAAACGGTAATCCCACGTAACGTTCGTTTATCCGAAGCTCCCAGTCACGGTCTCCCCGTTCTACAATACGATATTTCCTCCAGGGGAGCGGAAGCATATCTGGCCCTGGCCAGGGAACTTATCCATACAGGCGAATAGATATGGCGAAAAGACCCGCACTCGGTAAAGGGATCGGCGCGCTGCTGGATCCTTCCATTAAAGAAGAATCGCATCGTTTCTTTTTCTGTCCCATTGAAGAATTGCAGCCGCTGAAAAATCAGCCGCGCAAGGTTTTCGACGATCAAAAGCTGGCAGAACTTGAAGCCTCCATAAAGGTCCGGGGAATCATCCAGCCACTGGTGGTCCGGCGCCTGTCTGATCACTATCAGATTATTGCCGGCGAGCGCCGTTGGCGGGCTGCTCAGCGGGCAGGTTTAAAAAAGGTGCCGGTACTTATCCAGGAAGCGACGGAGGATGCGGCAATCGAGATGGCTCTCATAGAGAACATCCAGCGCGAAAACCTCAATCCTATCGAAGAAGCCGCCGCCTACCAAAGTCTTATTCAGGCTTTCAGCCTGACTCAGGAGGACGTCGCAGGGCGGGTTGGTAAAGACCGCTCGACGGTTACCAACTCTTTGCGTTTGCTGCGTCTGCCGGATCGTGTGAGAGAGGATCTCTCCGCCGGTTCCCTGACGATGGGCCACGCTCGAGCGCTGCTTTCGCTGGAATCGGTCCCTCTGCAGCTGTTAAAAGTGCGAGATCAGGTTCTAGCCAAACGATTATCGGTACGGGAAACCGAAGCACTGGTCAAGCGCACTAAAAAATTGGCCATGTCTCCTCCCCCCCCACCTAAAAAAACAGATCCCAATATGCAGGCCTTGGAAGATAACCTTAAACAAAGCCTGGGAACCAAAGTTAAAATTGTGTCAAAGAAAAAGGGGGGCAAAATCGAAATTAGTTATTTCTCTGCTGACGATCTTGACCGCCTTCTGGAACGTCTTGGAATATCATGTTGAGTAAAGGAAGGAATCTCTGATGGGACGCAAAGAAAAAAAGTCTTCACCCAAAGATACATCCATTCAATCAGGAGAAATCAGGGCTTTTCTCGGCGAGGGCAGCAAATTTGAAGGTACGCTGGTGTTTGATGATATTGTGCGTATGGATGGGCACTTTCAGGGCAGCGTCACTTCAACCGACACCTTGATTGCGGGCCATTCCGCTCAAATACAGGCTGATATCAAGGTCGGCACTCTTATTCTGTCAGGCTCATTTAAGGGTACTATCGAGGCTCGTAATAAAGTTGAACTGCGTGCTCCTGCTGTTGTCGAGGGAACCATCCAGACTCCGGTATTGGTTGTTGAAGAAGGGGTTGTTTTAAATAGCTCCATTACCATGCCGACAGGGCAAGCTGATTTCGCCGGTACGGCCGGCGCTACCGAATAAATACAAATCAAGAATGGGTGGTGATAAGTAAAATATCGGTATTTTAGGTTGTCACCACCCTTGTTTCGTCCAGTTACAAAAAAGTTAAACAGCCTCGGTTTATTATGGAGGAAAAATAGTTGGACAAGATCGATTGGACGCTCCTGGTACAGGCGGGCAATTTTGTGCTGCTGATCGTCATCCTGCAGAAGTTGCTGTATCGGCCGCTGCAGGCCATTCTGGATCAACGCCAAACCCGCCAGGACAACGCAGAGCAGCGCAGCCAAGAGTTGGAGGCGCAGATCGCGCAGCAGCAACAAGCCTTTGATGAGCAGCTTTCGCAGGCGCGGCAGCAGGCCCAGCAGGCCCGCAGCGCCGCGCTGGAGCAGGCCCAGAAGCAAGAGGCGCAACTGCTCGGGCAGGCCCATGATCAGGCCGCGCAGACGCTGGCCCAGGTGCGGCGCGATGTCGCCGCCCAGGTCGAGGCCGAGGCCGGCCGGTTGCAGACCCTGGCCGTGCAGCTCGGCGACGAAGTGGCCGCGCGTCTGTTGGGGAGGCCGTTATGAGCCGACATTCACGCCGTATGCGGATCCTGTGCCTGTGCGCCACCACCCTGCTGATGGCGGGCAGCGCCCTGGCCAGCGAGGCCGGCGGGCACGCCGACGGCCAGCTCAAGGATTTTCTTTACCGGCTGCTCGATTTCGGCATCACCTTCGGGGCCCTGTACTTTTTGCTGCGCGGTCCCTTGAAACGGGCTCTTTCCGCCCGTCGGCAGCGGGTCGCCGAGGCCCTCGAACAGGCCCGCCAGATGCAGGCCAGCGCCGAGCGGCGTTTTGCAGCCTGCCGGCAGCAGCTGGCCGACGCCGACGCCCAGATCGCCCAGTTGACGGCCGATCTGAAAGCCGAAAGCGCCCTGCAGTGCCAGCGCATCGAAGAACAGGCGCGCAAGATGGCCGACGACATCCGCAGCGAAGCGACGCGCAGCGCCGCGCGGGAAATCGAAGCGGCCCGCAAGCAACTGCATCAGGAAGCCGTGCGGCTGGCCATGGAGTTGGCCGAACAACGCCTTAAACAGCAGATCGCGCCGCAGGACCAGGCGCGGCTGGTCGACGAATATCTCCGCAAGACAGGGGAGTGAATGTGAAAAGTACAGCGATATCAAGAAGATACGCCAAATCTCTGGTCAATCTGGCGGCCCCCGACGGGCAGCTGGAGAGCACCTATACGCAGCTGGAGCAGATCCAGCAGGCGTTCGCCTGCGAGCCGCGGCTGTACAAACTGCTGGCCAGTCCGACCCTGGCCGCCGACAAAATCGCAGGCCTGCTGGAAGGCATCGGCAACTACCTGCAGCTTAGCACCACCCTGCGCAACCTGCTGGGATTGCTGCAACAGCGCCAGCGCCTGGAATATTTCGACGCCCTGGTGGCCGACTACCGCGAACTGGCCGATGTGCAACTGGGGCTGGTGCGGGCCCGGGTGTGCAGCGCCGCGCCGCTGGATGCCGAGGTGCAGCAGGCCATCAGCGCCCAGCTGCAAAAACGCTATGGCAAACAGGCGGTACTGGAACTGGCCGTCGAGCCGGAACTGTTGGGCGGCGTGCGCATCGAAGTCGCCGGGCAGGTGCTGGACGGCACCATCCGCTCCGGTCTGCGGCGGATGGCGGGATATCTCAACAGCTGAACACGACCAGTCGGTGACAGATTACGGATTGCCATTCAATAAAGATGTTTTCGCAAAAAGACATAGGGTGAAAAGACGTTATGGACATCAAAGCAGAAGAAATCTGCGCCATCATCGAGCAGCAGATCGAAAACTTCGACCGTGAGATCGAAATCAGCGAAATGGGCACCATCATCTCCGTCGGCGACGGCATTGCCCGCATCCACGGTTTGAACCGGGCCATGGCCGGCGAGCTGCTGGAGTTTCCCGGCGACGTCATCGGCATGGTGCTCAACCTCGAAGAAGACAACGTCGGGGCCGCCATCCTCGGCGATACCCACCACATCAAAGAAGGCGACAGCGTAAGGCGTACCGGCCGCATCGTCGAAGTGCCCGTCGGCGAAGCGCTGATCGGACGGGTGGTTAACGGCATCGGCCAGCCCATCGACGGCGGCGGCGCGCTGGAAGGCGCCGAAGCGCGGCAGGTGGAGATCAAGGCCCCCGGCATCGTCACCCGCAAATCGGTGCACCAGCCGGTACAGACCGGCCTCAAAGCCATCGACGCCCTGGTGCCCATCGGCCGCGGCCAGCGCGAACTGATCATCGGCGACCGCCAGACCGGCAAGACCGCCCTGGCCATCGACGCCATCATCAACCAGAAGGGCCAGGACATGGTCTGCATCTACGTCGCCATCGGCCAGAAACAGTCGACGGTGGCGCAGGTGGTGGACAAACTCAAACAGCACGGCGCCATGGACTACACCATTGTGGTCAGCGCCGGCGCCAGCGAACCGGCGCCGCTGCAGTTCATCGCCCCTTATGCCGGGGTCACCATGGGCGAATACTTCCGCGACAACGGCCGCCACGCCCTGATCGTGTACGACGATCTGTCCAAACACGCCGTCGCCTACCGGCAGCTGTCCCTGTTGCTGCGGCGTCCGCCCGGCCGCGAAGCCTTTCCCGGCGACGTCTTTTACCTGCACAGCCGCCTGCTGGAGCGGGCCGCCAAACTCAACGACGAGCTGGGCGGCGGCAGCCTCACCGCGCTGCCCATCATCGAGACCCAGGCCGGCGACCTGTCCTCCTATATCCCGACCAACGTCATCTCCATCACCGACGGCCAGATTTTCCTCGAGGCCGACCTGTTCTACTCCGGGGTACGGCCCGCCATCAACGTCGGCCTGTCGGTGTCCCGCGTCGGCGGCAGCGCCCAGGTCAAGGCCATGAAGCAGGTGGCCGGCACCCTGCGCCTGTCGTTGGCCCAGTACCGCGAGATGGCCGCCTTTGCCCAGTTCGGCTCGGATCTGGACGCCGCCACCCAGAAACAGCTGGCGCGCGGTGCGCGGCTGGTGGAAATCCTCAAGCAGCCCCAGTACCAGCCGCTGCCGGTGGAAAAACAGATCCTGGTCATCTACGCCGCCAACAACGGCTACGTCGACGACTATCCGCTGACCGTACTGCGGCGCTACGAAGAGGAACTGTACAGCTTCCTGGAGCATCGCCACGGCGACTTGCTCAAGGATTTGGCGGAGAAAAAAGCCATCGACACCGATCTCGAAGCACGCATCAAGGCGGTGCTGGCGGCCTTCGGCGAGCAGTTTACACCCTGAAAAGCAGTGACTGGTGATTCGTGATTGGTAACACCATGGGTTCCATAGGGCTCATCAGGGAACTTAACAGCTTTGCTTTCGCAGAAAGAAAACCATGGCAAACCTGAAGGACATCAAAAAGCGCATCAGCTCGGTAAAAAGCACCCAGCAGATCACCAAAGCCATGAAGATGGTCGCCGCGGCGCGTTTTCGCAAAGCGCAGGCCGCCATCATGGCGGCGCGGCCTTATGCCGCCAAGATGCAGCAGGTGCTGGCCTCCCTGGCGCTGCGCGAAGACCCGGCGGTCCATCCGCTGTTGCAAAAGCACGAGCGGCGCGGCCGGGCGCTGGTGCTGGTGGTCAGCTCCGACCGCGGGCTGTGCGGCGGCTTCAACCTTAACGTCGCCAAAAGCACCGCCCAGCTGGTGACGGACAACCGCGACGGCTTTGACAGCTACGAGCTGCTGGTGATCGGCCGCAAAGGCCGCGAGCAACTCAAAATGCGGGGACTGATCGCCGACAAGGTTTATGAAGATATCACCGCCGATGCCACCTACGCCACCGCCGCCCTGATCGGTCAGGAAGTGGTGGAAGGCTACGAACAGGGCCGCTTCGACGCCGTGTATCTGGTCTACAACGCCTTTTACAGCGCCATCCGCCAGGAGGTCAGCATCGATCGCCTGCTGCCCATCACGCCGGCTGAGGCCGACGACCAGACCCCGCCAGTGCAGCCGCTGTACGAGCCGGCGCGCGGCGAAGTGCTGGCGTCGATCCTGCCCAAGCATGTCGAGGTGCAGATCTATCGGGCGCTGCTGGAATCGGCCGCCTCCGAGCACGGCGCGCGCATGAGCGCCATGGACAGCTCCAGCAAAAACGCCGGCGAGATGATCGACAACCTGACCCTGCAGTACAACCGCGTGCGGCAGGCGGTCATTACGACCGAGCTGGTGGAGATTATCTCGGGGGCAGCGTCGGTCCAATAAACCGGTGAGTCTCCTTTTTTACTGCAGAGTTCGCGGAGTGCGCAGAGACATGCATAAACAAAAGATTTCTCCCTCAGCGTTCTTTGCGTGCTCGAGAGAGCGCAGCGAACGGGCGGTGAAAAGAACTTAGAACCACAGTATTTTACCGCAGAGTTCGCAGAGAACGCGGAGAACGTCAAATAGGACAGTTTAACTACGATTTACGGCGAATTTCAGCATAAAGAAAAGATTTTCTCAGCGTCCTTTGCGTGCTCGAGAGAGCGCAGCGAACGGGCGGTGAAAAGAAGAGGAAGGCATATTATGAGCAACGGCAAAATCACCCAGGTTATCGGCCCGGTCATCGATGTCGAATTCGAAGCCGGGGAGCTTCCCGAGATCTATTACGCCCTCAAGGTCAGCAATCCCAGCCTCGGCGACGAGCCCTGGAACCTGGTGGCCGAGGTCGCCCAGCATTTGGGGGAAAACACCGTGCGCGCCATCGCCATGGATTCCACCGACGGTCTGGTGCGCGGCCAGGAAGTGCTCAACACCGGCCGCCAGATCAGCGTGCCGGTCGGGCGCGGCACCCTGGGGCGCATCCTCAACGTTATCGGCGAACCGGTGGACGAACAGGGGCCGGTGGAGACCGACACCACCTGGGAGATCCACCGTCCCACCCCCGAATTCGTCGACCAGTCGACCAAGGTCGAAGCGTTTGAAACCGGTATCAAGGTCGTCGATCTGCTCGCGCCCTACGCGCGCGGCGGCAAGATCGGCCTGTTCGGCGGCGCCGGGGTCGGCAAGACCGTGCTGATCATGGAACTGATCCACAACATCGCCAAGAAACACGGTGGCTTTTCGGTTTTCGCCGGGGTCGGCGAGCGTACCCGCGAAGGCAACGACTTGTGGAACGAAATGAAAGAATCCAACGTGTTGGACAAGACCGCTCTGGTCTACGGGCAGATGAACGAACCGCCCGGCGCTCGTGCCCGCGTGGCGCTGTCGGCGCTGACCGTGGCGGAGTACTTCCGCGATCAGGAAAACCAGGACGTGCTGCTGTTCGTTGACAACATCTTCCGCTTTACCCAGGCCGGTTCCGAGGTTTCGGCGCTGCTCGGCCGCATCCCCTCGGCTGTCGGTTATCAGCCGACCCTGTCCACCGAAATGGGCGAGTTGCAGGAGCGTATCACCACCACCAAACACGGCTCCATCACCTCGGTACAGGCCATCTACGTGCCCGCCGACGACCTTACCGACCCGGCGCCGGCCACCACCTTTGCGCATCTCGATGCCACCACGGTTCTTTCGCGACAGATCGCCGAGCTCGGCATCTACCCGGCCGTCGACCCGCTCGACTCCAGCAGCCGGATTCTCGATCCGCAGGTGCTCGGCGAAGAGCATTACCAGGTTGCGCGTGACGTGCAGTATGTGCTGCAGCGCTATAAGGATTTGCAGGACATCATCGCCATTCTGGGGATGGACGAGTTGTCCGAAGAGGACAAGCAGACCGTCTCGCGGGCGCGCAAGATCCAGCGCTTCTTGTCCCAGCCGTTCCACGTGGCGGAGATTTTTACGGGTACGCCGGGCAAATACGTGGAACTGAGCGAGACCATCCGCGGTTTCAAGGAGATCGTTGAAGGCAAGCACGACAGCGTGCCCGAGCAGGCTTTCTACATGGCCGGCGGCATCGACGAAGTACTGGAGAACGCCGCCAAGATGGCGTCGTAAGAGGCCTGATTTAACCGCGGAGATCGCAGAGGCCGCAGAGAAATTCTATAAAAAACTTTTGATTTCTCTGGAAACCAGGAATAAACAGCAGAGCATGCAAAGAGCGCAGAGTTCTTCTTTAAGATTTTTGCCCTAGCTTTTTGCCTCTCTCAGCGTGCTCCGCGTTCTCTGCGGTAAATCGAATTTGAAAAGGATAACCATCCATGGCGCAGAAACTGAAACTGGAGATGGTGACGCCCGCCGCCCAGGTGCTCAGCGAGGAGGTCGACGAGATCGCCGCCCCGGGCAGCCTGGGGCAGTTCGGCGTGCTGCCGGGACATACGCCTTTGCTGACCACCCTGCAGGTGGGGGAATTCAGCTACCGCAAGGGCAGCGATGTCTATTACCTGGCGGTGAACTGGGGGTATGTGGAAGTGGCCGAGGACCGGGTGCTGGTGCTGGTGGAAACCGCCGAAACCCAGGACCATATCGACCTGGCACGGGCCAAAGCGGCCCTGGGACGGGCCGAGGCGCGATTGCGGGAGCTGACCCCGGCGGACAAGGAATACCACAACATGCAGGCGGCCCTGCAGCGCGCCATGGTGCGGATTCAGGTGGCCGGGCGTGGTGGGCGCGGCTGACGGAATCCGCAGCAGGCATCTCTTTGTAATAAGAGAAATTTTAAGGAAATCTAAGTAAGTGCTTATTGCCGACTTTGGATTTTATCGATCGAAGACTGGTTAATGGTTTGAAAGGCGGCTTGTAAAAAGCCGCCTTTATTGTATCCGGTTTGTCGCCAAGGGGATATCATGTCGGGGACGCAGCCCGAAAAACGCATCATCCTGCATCTGGATATGGACGCTTTTTACGCAAGCGTCGAGCAGCTGGATAGTCCGGAGCTGAAAGGACAACCGGTTGTGGTCGGCGGGCATCGTTCGCGTGGGGTGGTGTGCGCCTGTTCCTATGAAGCCAGAACTTTCGGCATTCATTCTGCCATGCCCATGAGCCGTGCACTTCGATTGTGTCCACAGGCCATCGTGCAACCGGTACGGATGGCCAGGTATCAGGAAATCTCACGGCAGGTGTTCGATATATTCGGTCGGTACACAGACCTGGTTGAACCCTTATCGGTGGATGAGGCGTTTCTCGATGTTACCGCCAGTCGACGTCTTTTTGGCGAAGGCTGGGATATTGCCGAAAAAATCCGTCGGGATGTCAGGGATGAACTGGGACTGCCCATCAGTGCGGGTATTGCACCGAATAAATTCCTGGCCAAATTGGCTTCGGAGCAGGCTAAACCGGATGGTGTTTTTCAGGTACCGGAACGGGTGGATGATTTTCTACTGTCATTGCCCCTGAAGCGGCTATGGGGGGTGGGCCCGGTGCTGTTGAAGTCTTTGCAGAAAATGGGGTTGCGGACGGTGGCCGATTTACGCCATATGGATCGTGCTGATATGGAACGGTGCTTCGGGCAGGCCGGTGAGCGGCTTATACAATTGGCGCATGGAGAGGATGAACGACCGGTAGAACCGCAACGCAGCCTCAAATCTATTGGTCATGAGGATACATTTGACCAGGATATTTTTGAACGTGAAACAATGCATGTGGCGCTTCTTGATCTGGTGGAGCGGGTGGCGGCACGTTTAAGAAAGCATGGTCTGATCGGTACAACCCTTACACTCAAGGTGAAATATGCAGATTTTTCGACAGTAACACGTTCCAGAAGTGTTGCGGATGGGATCTGCCATGCCAGGGACATGCTGCACCTGGCGAAGCAACTGCTGGAGAAGACAGAGGCCGGGAAAAAACCGGTGCGCCTGCTTGGCGTCAGCCTGGCCAATTTGATGGATGCAGACAGCGGACAGGGTTTATTGTTCGATGAAGATCGCCGGAACCAGCTGAAAGGTTTGGAACAGGCCATGGATCACGTGCGAGAAAGGTACGGCGAAAAAGGGCTCTGTCGTGCAACCCTGGTAGGACATCGCCGAAGGAGTTTAACGCGGGAGTAACGATTTGACACTGCCGACACAGCGCAAAAGAGCTTCACAGTCATGGATCTCAAGGGTCATGCTGGGTGAGCTTTGCAGATTTTTCATATAATCGAAAAGCAGAGGAAAATCGATGTTCCCCTCCCCTATCGCCAGATGGGCATCGCGATCGCCGCTGTTGTCGTGAATATGCAGATGACGTATCCAGGGTGCAAGAGCCTCAAACCACTGCTCCATGGAACACTTGGCAAACAGGTTCCAGTGTCCGGCATCGAAGCAATGACCCAGCCATGGCGAATCGAGGGTCTTCAATACCGCCGCCAGCGTATCGGGAGTTTCCTCGAAAATATTTTCCAGCACCAGCAGGCACTCCTGGCTTGCAGCCTGTTCCAGAAGGGGCGGTAAAAAGTCCAGGCAGGCATCGATCCAGGGTTGACTCTGGCCACCGTAACGCCAGCGATCAAAGCCGGGATGAAGGACCACCAGTCGAGCCTGAAGGAGTTCGGCAACCTCCAGGGTCTGCATCCAGCGCTGACGCGTCGCTTCCCGAACCAGGGGTTCTATCGCTCCGGGGTTGAGATCCATAAAGGGGGCATGTACCGTCACGCCAAGCCCCTCTTCGGCGAGCTGTTGGCCGGCTCGTTTGACGGCCGGCAGTAACGACGGATCGAGATCGGGCCATTTAAAAGCGAGTTCAGGTTGCAGACGGTGTTTCAGCAGCAGGGGAAAGTGCTGATCCCATTGGCTGAACGGGATATGAACATGCATTGGATCACGCATTGACAGTACCTCCGCAGGCCACCTGTTCGAGCTTGCGGATGGCAGGCGGCTCGCCAAGGGTAATGAGAATATCCTCAGCGTCGATAGTGGTATTGGATTCAGGATTGAACAGCATGGCGCCGCTGCTCTTTTTGATGGCGATAATCATGATGCCCCAGGCGCGGCGGATATCCGATGACACCAGGGATTTATCCACCAGTGTAGAGGTCGGTGCCACGCGGATTTCCTCGAGCTGCAGCTCCAGACTTTCACTGCCGACGGCGATATCGATGAAATCGACCACCGATGGCCTCAGGACCGCCCAGGCCATACGGTTGGCACCGATGCGATAGGGCGAGATTACCTTGGTGGCACCGGCGCGTTTGAGTTTGATTTCCGATCCTTCTTCGACGCTACGGGCCAGAATAAACAGGTCCGGGTTGAGGCCGCGGGCTGTCAGGGTGATGTAAACGTTGGCAGATTCTGAGGTAACGGCCGTGATTAATCCTTTGGCACGCAGGATACCTGCCTGTATCAGGGTGTCATCATCGGTGGCATCGCCTTGGACGAAAAGAATGCCTTCTTTGGCCAGGCTATCACAGATAGCCTGATCACGTTCCACGATGACAAAGGGCACGGGTCTGGAGATGAATTCCTGACTGATAAGCGTCCCGATGCGGCCGTACCCGCAAATGATGTAGTGGCCTTCCATCTGGTTGATGCGTTTTTCCAATTTTCTTCTCCCGAGCATATGCAGGATTTGTCCCTCAACCATCAGTTGCAGGAGGCTCCCGGCAGCATAGGCGATGGTGGCGACACCGAAGACAATGAGGCTTATGGTAAAAATCTTGCCTTCTGTGGAAAGGTCATGTACCTCTTTATAACCGACGGTTGCCAAAGTGATAACCGTCATATAAAGGGAGTCAAGAAAATCCCAGCCTTCTATGAGGATATATCCGGCGGTGCCCAGCCCGATAGCCAGGACCAGAATCAACAGAGAAAAACGCAAGTGACGGACAGGATTCATGTTCTCTCCGGGATCAGAGGTACTGGGATAATAGCTTTCAATGGATAAAAAGGCAAGATACCCGCTATGCCTCGGGTGTGAGATGAACGCAAAATCGTGCTAAGGTGTTATTTACGGTTATTATAAAATGAAATTATTCAACCTGCAGAGGATCTCTCGGCTGTCCGAACGGCCAGCGAGTGGTTTGGCCCGCACGGCAACAGGAGAAGCATGTCGACTATTGTGAAAACCCGTCTTGATGAACCCGTTAGCTGTCATGACGACCTGGTAAAATATCAGCTGCGCAATATAAGGCCGCGCGATCAGTGGGGAGTTGGCGTCGAAGTGGAAAAGCTTGTGGTGGATCGGCAGACCGGTCAAGCCGCGGAATTTTCGCGGATTGAGGCCCTGCTGAGCCACCTCGAAAGCGCTGGCGGATGGCAAGGCCAGCGTGAAGCCGGCCGCCTGATTGCCCTGATGGGGGAATCGTCGTCCGTGACCCTGGAACCGGGCGGGCAGCTTGAATTATCCGGTAAACTCTGTACCGATCTTTGTTGTTGTCAACGGGATCTGTCGCGTCATGTTCGACGAATTGACAGCGCGGCGCGGCCTTTGGGGCTGGCGTTTCTGGGCCTGGGGGTGCATCCCATTACACCTTTGCAGGACATCGACTGGTTGCCCAAGCCGCGATATGCGATTATGCGTGAATATATGTTGCGTACCGGTGACCTCGGCCAGCATATGATGAAACTCAGCGCCGGTTTGCAGGTCAATCTCGATTTTTGCGACGAAGCCGATTGCATGGATAAAATACGCACCGGTCAGTTGCTGGCTCCCCTTTTCTACGCCCTGTTTGCCAACTCACCCTTGATGAACGGAAAACCGTCGGGGTTTCTTTCCACCCGAGGGGAGATCTGGGCGCGCACCGATCCCGATCGATCGGGGATCATTCTGGAACTGTTCCGGCCAGGCGCAGGTTTATCCAGTTATGTCGATTACGCCCTCGATGTACCCATGTATTTTATTCTGCGTCAGGGCCATCTGATCGATCTTACCCGCCGCCGATTTAGCTTTCGGCGTTATCTGAGCGAAGGTTTTGAGGATTTCCGCCCTACCCTTGCCGATTGGGATCTGCATCTATCCACGCTGTTTCCGGAAGTGCGTCTGCGCCCGCAGATCGAACTGCGCAGCGCCGATAGCCTGCCGCCGCACCTGGCCATGGCGGTCGCGGCCTTGGCCAAGGGATTGATGTACGACGACGAGGCGCGTTATCAGGTAGCAAAGCTGCTCGACCCCGGCGACGATGCACAACGCATGGAGGTGTACCGCAATTCCTGGCGTCTGGGTCTTCGAACCCCGTGCGGAAACCACACATTGCGGGAGGTAGCCTGCGAATTGCTCGCGGTTGCCCGTGAAGTATTGCGGCGCGTGGGTCCCAGAGATTGCCCGTGCGGCAGCGAGGCGCGTTTTCTGGATGGTATAGAGGAGGTGGCACACAGTGGCGTGACCCTGGCGGAGCGGTTGCTGCAAGACTGGCAAGGAGCTCCGGAACAACGCCTGGCAGCATTGCTGACCCATTGCGCTTATCCCGAAAACTCCCCCGGGGAGTTCTGTCTTTGACAAATATCTGACCTACCGGTTTCCGTTAGGCCGGAGCACCGGTCAACTGAGGAGGACAATCATGGAACATGAACGTCTGGATCAGAAGCTGGCTCGCGAATCTATCGATACCGTCCGTCTGCTTGCCGCCGACGCGGTCGAAAAGGCGCGCTCCGGGCATCCCGGAACGCCCATGGAAGCCGCTCCCATCGCTTACCTTCTCTATACCCGTCACCTGCGACACAACCCGGACAATCCCGATTGGCCGGGCCGCGACCGGTTTCTTTTGTCCTGCGGGCATGCCTCCATGCTGCTTTACAGTATGCTGCATCTGACGGGTTACGACCTGTCGATGGAGGACCTGAAACAGTTTCGGCAGCTCGATAGTCGTACGCCCGGACATCCGGAATTCGGCCATACGCCCGGCGTGGAAACGACCACAGGGCCACTCGGTCAAGGGGTGGCGGTCGGCGTCGGCATGGCCATGGGCGCACGGCTGCTGGCGGACAAGGTGCATCCGGAATTGTTCGATTACCGCATCTACGCCTTATGTTCCGACGGCGACATGATGGAGGGGGTCGCGGCGGAAGCGGCTTCGCTGGCCGGTCATCTGCAGTTGGGCAACATGATTTATGTCTATCTCGACAATCGTATTACCATCGAGGGCGGCACCGACCTGGCTTTCAGTGATGAAACGGCCAGCCGATTTCTTTCTTACGGCTGGCATGTGCAACATGTCGAAGGTGAAAACCTGACGGAAATCGATGCAGCGCTGGTTTCGGCCCGCAGGGATCCGCGCCCCTCTCTGATCATCGCCCGCACCCATATCGGCATAGGCGCTCCGCACAAGCAGGATACCGCCGAGGCCCACGGCGCGCCGCTGGGAGCGGAAGAGCTGCAATTGACCAAGGAATTTTACGGCCGGGATCCCGACCTCGCCTTCCAGGTTCCCCAATCAGTCGCGCAGCATATGGCGGAGGCCAAACTGCGGGGCAAATATCAGGAACAGACCTGGCAGGAGCACCTGAGGCAAGCCCTTGCCGCCAATCATCCGAACCTCGCAGCCTGGCAACAGGGCCAAGCTGCCGGCATACCGTCCGATTGGCAAGCTGCCCTGCCCTGTTTCAGCGTCGATGACGGTGCTCTGGCAACCCGTCAGGCCAGCGGTCTGACCCTCAATGCGCTGGCAGAAAAAATTCCTTTGCTGGTGGGTGGCTCCGCCGACCTGGCGCCATCCAACAACACGGCACTCAAAAAGGCCGGATCTTTCAGGCCGGGTAAAGCCGACCGGAATATCCATTTCGGTGTACGCGAACATGCCATGGGGGCTATTCTCAACGGTTTGGCCCATACCCCGGGGTTGATTCCTTTCGGCGGCACCTTCCTGGTTTTTTCCGATTACATGCGCCCGCCCATGCGGCTTGCCGCCATGATGGGGCTGGCGCCGATCTACGTTTTCACCCACGATTCCATCGGTTTGGGCGAAGACGGACCCACCCATCAACCGGTCGAGCATCTGGCCGCTTTGCGTGCCATTCCCAACCTTACGGTGATTCGCCCCTGCGACGCCAACGAAACGGTACAGGCCTGGCGTGCAGCCCTGGAAAATCGTCGCGGGCCGACGGCACTGGTGTTGACACGTCAGAAACTGCCGGTGCTCGATCGTCATATGCATGGCGGTGCCGAAAATTTACAGCGCGGCGGCTACGTTCTGGCCCGGGAGCAAAGCACCCTGAGGGTGTTGATTATCGCCAGTGGTTCAGAGGTTCAGATCGCTCTTGAGGCGCGGTCCCTGTTGCAGTCCGAGGGGTACGGCGTCAGGGTGGTCTCCTTGCCCAGCTGGGAACTTTTCGAAACTCAGACGCAAGCTTATCGCGACGAGGTGCTGCCTCCCGGCGACGCGTTACGGGTGGCCGTTGAAGCCGGTATCGGTATGGGGTGGGAGCGCTACCTCGGTCATTCCGGCATGCTGATTTGCATGGACGGTTTTGGCGCCAGTGCTCCCGGTGGCGAGTTGATGAAAAAATTCGGGTTTACCTGCGAGCATCTTGTGAACCGAATAAAAATGCAATTATGACCGCTGTCCGAAAAAAAACCCGCCGGGATGTAAACCTTTTGTCGGTTGATGCGTCTTATCCGACAAAAGACCATTCAAGCGAGGGACCGGATATGGATTACCGGAATACGGCAGCCGTTATAGAGGTGGATGAGGTGCCGGAACAGCTTAGCGAACCGATGACGGACAGCGAATCCCTGTTGCTGGAAAGAATTCGCCAGGGAGACGAGGGTGCCTTTACACAGCTGGTTTCAGGCCATCTGTCCTCGGTGGTCAATCTTGCTTACCGTATGCTGGGGGATCGCCAGGAAGCTGAAGATCTGGCCCAGGAGGCGTTTTTGCGTCTGCACCGTTCCCTGCCCTCTTTTCGCGGGGATTGCCGGATCAAGACCTGGCTTTACAAGGTTGTCTCCAGGCTGGTGATCGACCATATCCGGCGGGAACAGGTACGGCGCCGCATCTTTTTTTTCCGCAAACATGAGGACGATCCCGATCCGGTGGCCAATTTTGCCGATCCTTCGGCATCGCCCAGTGACCAGCTTCTGGGACAGGAAACTCGGCAAAAGTTGTTCAAGGCCATGGAGAAACTCTCCGGACGGCAGCGCGCCGTGTTCGTCTTGCGCCATCAGGAAGGTCTGCCCCTCAAGGAGATCGCCCAGGTGCTGCATTTGAAGGAGGGTACGGTCAAGGCTCATCTGCATCGCGCCGTGCAATGTATACGTCAAGAATTTACCGATCAGGAAGAGGTAACGTCATGAAACGCCAGGCGACTTGCAACGAAAAGGAACTGGTGCTGTTCTATTACGGGGAACTCGATGCTGCCGGGCGGCAGCGTCTGCAGAGCCATCTTGCCGACTGCCCGGCGTGTCGCAGTCGTCTGGATGCACTGCAACGCTCGCTGGATCATTTGTCCATGCCGGGGGTGACCCTGTCCGAAATCGAAAAAACCCGTTTGACTGCGGTTATCACCGAAAAAGCCTCGCAAAGGGCCAAGCCGCAACGCTGGCTGCTGGGGTCGGCCGCAGCGGCGGTGGCGACACTGGCGATAAGCCTGATGATACTGCCAGGCAATTTTGCCAGATGGACAGGGCAACTGCCGCAATCGGAAACCGAGATCGGTATGCTGCAGGATATGGAGTTGTTGCAGAATATCGATTTGCTTGAAAATCTCGATTTGCTGCAGGACTTTGAACGCATCGGCTAGCCCGTCGCAAGACGCATGGCAAGCATGGGGGACGGAATGAACGGAAAATGGTGGAGTTTACTGCTGGCGGGATTGTTTTTGGCTCCTCTGTCGCAGGCTTGGGCCCGGCAGGCCCCGCAGCGGGAACCTGTCTGCGTGTTGGCCGACAACGGACAGCGGTGGCAGGACCTTACACCGGAACAGCGAAAGGAACTGAAGGGTCGCTATCGCCAATACAAGGAATTGACTCCCGAGCAACGGCAACGATTGCAGCAGCGATACGACAAGTATCGCGACCTTACGCCTGAGCAGCGCAAACGCCTTAAACAACGTATGGAGCGCTGGCAGAAACTGCCCGAGGAAAAGCGTCAGGAATTGAAACAGCGCTATCATCGCTACCGTCAATTGCCGCCGGAAAAACAACAGGAACTGCGCAACAAATGGCGGGAACTCAAGAAGCTGCCTCCCGAAGAGCGTCACCGGCGTTACAAAGAGTTGCAACGGTCATACGATAATGATCGTGGTTGACCCCGAAGCCTGATTCACAACAAAGCGCCCTTTCTTTCGTGAAAGGGCGCTTTGTTGTCTGAAAAAGATTCAGGATCTTTTGCCTTGAAGCGGTTGCCGTTCCGGTTTAGCTCTGGGAGGTTATCGGAGCCCGCGGTTTGCGGTGAAGGCGTCTGGAAACAACAAAGCCCCGGTGTGAACCGGGGCTTTGTTGTGAGGTGTCAAGATCTTAACAATTATTTAACCAACGGGAACACCAGCAACTGGCTGTCGCCGTTTTTGCCGAAGACAGAGCCGGGCTGGGTGGCCACCATCAGCACACGTTGCTGATCGAGGGTCAGCCCCTGCAGCGGTAAATCGAGTTCTTCGCCGAGGGTGCCCTTGACGAACATGCCGTCGCGGAACTTGACCACTGCCAACCAGCTTTTGCCGATATTGGGGGTAATGCCGGGCGCCGACATGAAGGACGACTCGGAAGCAACGGTGAGCAGTTCCACGCTGCCGTCGTGATCGAGGTCCACGGCGATCGGCGGTACCTCGAATGAAACCGTATGGGTCTCGGTTTCGCGGGCGTCGGGCTGTTCTTCGAAAATGATGCCGCTCAGGGAACCGCCCATCATTTTGGGCGACTTGTAGCGTTGCTTGGTGCCGGAGTAAACATACAGCAGTCCGTTGCGTATAAAAACAGTTTCGGGCTTGCGGTCGCCGTCGAGGTCGGCCATCAGGCTGCCGCCGACGGTGAATCTGCGGGGCAGCTCAAAGTCCAGATCGCGGGTTTCCAGCTCGCCGTTACGCAGTTGCAGTTCGCGAACGATGGTACCCCAGAAGGATTCGTTATCGAAGGTCTGGGCCAGCAACAGCTCGCGGCGGCCGTCGCCGTCGCGGTCGAAACTGCCCAGACTGTAGGGCAGATGCTTGCCGACGGGAGTGAAGGTCTGGTTTTCATAACGATAGACCGTAGAAGTCAGGCTGTTTTCCTTCCAGGCGGAGACGGCGAGATAGAGTTCTCCTGCGGCAGGTTGCCACCAGTGCAGGGCGAAGACCTGGGGCATGGTCGCCGGCTGGAATTCCGCAACCGGAACCATCTTCTCCCCGGCTTTGTAAAGCTTGATGATCGTGCCGTCGGTAACCGCCATGAGTTGTTCGTTCCGGAAGCGGACAAAATCGGCCATGACCGCGCTAAAGCCGAGGGCGCCGAGAGTCTGAAAGCCGGGCATGCTGATATCGTATTGCACCCCATAAGGGCTTGCGACAGGCCTGGCCGGAGCTTCGAGGCGGTAGGGAGTGGCGGGTGCGACCGGGGCCGCTGCTTGCAATGGTGCCGAAACCGCAGGCTGCAGTTCGGCGGGCAGCGGGTAGGCGCGTACGACTTTGAAGTTGGCATCGCGTACGGTGATGCCGTCGCGCGTGGCGACGACCAGAAGATCTGCGGCCGTTGTGGCAGCGCCTGGCCGGGCCGGTTTTTCGGCCTGGGCAGCAGCGAAATCCTGCCAGTTCAGGGCGGGCAAGGCGGCTTTGAGGGAGCTGAAAAAGCCTTCGGCTTTGCCGGTGTAATCCCAAAAAGCGGCGCGCAAACCGGAGTAACGACGAATACTATCGCCACGCTTGATGGCGCTGTGGCTGGAGATGGCCTTGGTATGGGAAAAACCGTCTTTGATCCGGGTGACCTGCAGCACACCTTTGCTGGTGTCGAGGGTTCCAATGACTTTGCCGGTTACGGGATGGATAATTTTTTCCCCCGCCTGTACCACATTGAAAAGATCCCCTACCACCAGATCTTTGGTGGCATCGAGATCGATGAGATACTCGTCCTGCACCGGCAGCACCACATAGCCCGGCACCGGCTGCAGATCCTTAACCAGGCCTTCCAGGGTCCCGGCTGCGGCTGTGCCGACCATTGCCAGCAGCAATGCCGCCAGCCATACACTTACTTTGGAAATCAAGGCCAAACCTCCTATCAAGCGGTTCCTAAAATGGTTATTTCGATCGCCCGACCGGCATAAAAAAAGGGGCCGGGCAAAACCCGGCCCCAACGTATCACATCAATAGTTAGGAAACAATTAGAACTTGAAGCGCAGACGGGCGTCGGTGCGGAACACGTCGTCGCCGTCGCCACCACCCATGGCTTCCCAGGCATCGCCAGCCACCAGGTAACCGGCGTTGATGTCGGCGGTCAGGCCCTTCATGATGGTGTAGCTGGTGCCAACTACGAACTCATGACCGATTTCGCGATCGCCGAGCAGAGTGGCTTCAGCGGTGTTGTGGTAGAAGTACTTGGCCCAGACCTTGGTTTTGGCGTTCAGCTTGCGGGCGGCGCCAACGTAGAGCAGCGCGTAGCCCTGATCGAAGACATAGGGCGCCTGGCTGAAGGAGTTGTCATCGCAGTAGTTGTCGAAGATGATGACAGAACCGAGGATCGAGGTGGAGATATCGATGACGTCGAAGTTTTCGGCATCGCCATCAAGAGGATCGTCGTCGCCCGAAGCGTACAGACCGCCGAGGGTGAAGGTGTTTTTGCCCATGGCGTAATCGAGCTGGCCATGGAACAGATAGGCATTGCGGTCGCGGGACATGCCCAAGTCGCTGGAGTTCACTTCGCCGGTCAGATAGATGCCGGTGAACAGGGCGGACAGGTTGTTCCATTTGCCCTTGCCGGACAGACCGATCCAGATTTCTTCGTCCTGAACGTCAGAGGCAAGAGAATAAAAGGTACCATCGGTCAAATCGGTGTAACCTACGGCTTCCTCGCCCTGATCCATGTAGACAACGAAGGCATTGAGGCTGTTGCCGTTGTCGAAGGTGTAGGTCAGGTCGGCGGCGTAGGCGTCGTCATAGGCGCTTTTGCGGTCGCCACCAGCGGTGTTGTTGGCGCCGTTCCAGTCGTTGCGGAACCAGCCCAGGCTGTAAGCCCACTGGCCGTCTTTGCGCTTCCATTTGACGCCGCCGGCATTGTCGGTCCACAGCAGGTAGTTGTAACCGACAGGCTGCAGGCCGACGGTCAGGCGGGAAGCCGGGTCGAAGGGAACTTCGATGTCGGTGTAGGCCCAGCGCAGTTCGAATACTTTGTCGTCGCCGCCAAAGTCTGCACCATCGCCGCCGAATTTACAGGAACCGACCTCGAAACCGACCACGCCTTTGACTTTCTTCTCGTCGTCGGATACGACCATGTGGAAGCGGTATTTGATTTCGCCGAAGAAATCGCTGTCATTCTTGGATTTCTTGGTATTCGGAACGGATACTTTTTTCTGTGATGCGACAACAGGAATGCCTGCTACAGATCCGGAACCGAGGTATTTTTCGCTGTCTTTGCTGGTGCGGACCAGGGCATTAGACTGGGTGCTGAAAGAAAAGCGGTTGTTGAGGTCGCCATGCCATTCGACGTTGATAGCCATGGCGGGGACGGCCATGGCCAGGGCGAGCAGAGTCGCCAGGACAATACGCATCTGTTTCACGGTGTTGTTCTCCTTCCATCTGAAAAAAAATTAGTTTGGCGCGGGGATTTTGTCATGCCTCGCGACAAAACACATAAATGGGGCGAAAAGCCACATGCTCTTCGATCCCCGGGTGGTGGAGACAGGCGCCTCTTCAGCATTTTTCTCTAGCGCCTGCCGGTAAAAAAGTCGACAGATGTTCTGGTTTTTCTATGATGAAACACAGGGTATATCGACGTACGGAGTTGCCTGATTCAACTTACATGCCAATCGCTATATAATGTGGCATACAACCAGCTCGCCACCATATAGGAGAAAAAAACGGTTTTAAAGCTGCTGATTTGTTCCCTTTGGTGTTGTGTAAACGCCACAGTGTGTAACGTTATACAACATCAAAGGCGATACCTTTTCACTCATTGGAGGTCTTCTCGGTATCAGCTTGCCGATCGAGAAGGCGCTGGATAGTGTCGGTAATCTCCGTTGCATCGAGACCCAGGGAATCCTGTACAATGCGTCGCGAACCGTCCAGGATCAACACTCTGGGAATAGGATAAACCCGATAGGCACGGTGAACCTGTCCGTCGTCGAGCAGCGCTTCAAATGTCGCGGGGAGTTTTTTTCCCTTCAGGTAGTTGCCAACGGTTGCGGCCGGTTCCTGGATAAAGATATCGATGAGCGGGATCTTGTGATCGTCGAAAAACTGTCGGATGGTCTGCAGTTCGGACAATTGTGCCTTGCAGCCCGGACACCAGGTGGTGCCGATGACGAGAACGACAGGATGCCCTTCAAGGTCCGAGAGCCGAACCGACTTGTCGTTGAGATTGTGCAAGGTGAAATCGGGTGCGATGGTACCGGCGGGAAGCTGACAAAGCGCAGGAGAGGCAAGGCTTGCGATGAAAAATGACGCAATAATGGCGTGTGCCAGTAACTTTTTCATGATTTCCCCTGAATTTTCATTCCATAAAAAGTCAAACACGCGATTATTCGGCCAATGGTAACGATTAGTCAAGGGAAAATTTGACTTATAGGAGACAGTGTTTGGTTTTTTTTGCCGGCGCAGGCTTGTGACCGGTTTGCAGTCGTTGACTTTCCATGGGCAATCAACTACTTTTAGCGCAGATTCAATAGCCTTCAAGTCTGACGATTGCGCGCACTGTCAGGGCCATCCCAGCGTGCGTGCCAGGCTAAAAACCATCAGATCAGGAAGGAAGTCCATATTTGTCGATCTCAACGTTTGATTTCCCCCTCGGCATTCATCCCTGGCCCAGCGAAAAACGTCGTCTGCGGCGGTTTCAGGAGGGGTATACATTCGGCTTGCTGGAGAATTCCAGCGATTCCTACCGCTTTACCGTCATGGCGGGTGCCGACAAAATCGACCGGCTGTTTCACGCTTTTGCCGCGGCCATGCCTGACGAGTGTTTTTTTATTCTGGAATATTATGCCGACGAGGACGAACCTCCCAACGAGGAAAATTCCGAGCCCCTGCTTTATTATTCCCCCTACCTGCCCAAGCAGCAGATTCTCGAGGCGTTAAAGCCTTATTTTTCCCGTCTGGTCCATGACGGTTTTGTCGGGTTCGGTCTGGCCAACAACCAGGTCGGTATGGAGCTGTTTTACTCCGAGGAAAAAGTCATGACCTGTTTTACCTGCAACCATATCCGGGTCATGGATATTTTGGGGGGCTGCGGTCTGCCTTACCAAAGCAGGCAGCTGTTTACCTCCGACCTTGGGCATGACCATCTGTCGTTGCTGTGCTATCGCCCGGAGACCTTGCCGGCGGATCTGGCGACACTTAAGGAGCAGAGTCTCGATTATCTCCATTTTTGCCGGGAGATTACCGAAATACTGGAGATGTATCCGGTAGAGGATGATTTGTCCTTTTTCCTTTCGCAAAAAGAGCAGCAGACGATCGAACAATGCCTGCTTTCGCATCCTGAATTCTGCGGCTTGGCGGAGGAGGACTTCGGTGATCTGCTGCTGAGCTGGAGTGATTTCGTTCAGGAATGTGAAGCCGGCTTTGAAGGTGGACTGGAAGATTACCATGACGGCCTGCGCCTGCGCGATCTGATCCAGTATGTCATTGAAGGTGTCCCTGCGTTGCTGGCTCGTAAGCTCATGGATGTGGTGGCCGAGGCGGACCGGCGTCTGCGCCATAATCTGATCGACTGTCGCAAGCGTCTCGATGCGCCGCGAAACCTTCCCTTGCGCGACGATCGTTTCTGGTATCGCGGCATGGTAAGGAAGCAGGGGGTGGTATTGCGTCGTGATTTAATCCGTCAAGGGTGGTTTCAGCCATGATCGCCATCGTAGCGGCGGTTCCGGATGAAACCTGGATGTTGCGTCGCAGATTGTTCCCCTGTGAAGTCAAGCGTTGCGGGCATCGCGATCTTTATTGCGGCAGCATGTTCGGTCACAAGGTGATAGTGCTCCATACCGGGGTCGGTAAAATCAATGCTGCTTCGGCGGTTACCGCTTTGCTGGAGCACTGCGAGCCTGCGTCGGTGATTGTCACGGGATGTTGCGGGGCCTATCCCGGGCAAGGTCTTGCCAGGGGGGATCTGGTGCTTGCCAGTGAAGAGATCTGTGCGGACGAGGGCGTTTTGACTCCGGACGGTTTTCAGGATTTTCAAACCCTGGGTTTTTCTTTATTGCGCAGTAAGGGCATCGGTATGCGGAATCGATTCAGCGTCGATACCAAACTGCAGGAGATCGCGCGGTCTCATCTTGACCGGTTTGCCCGGGAGTCGGGTTTTGAACTCGGAATCGGGCCGCTGGTGACGGTTTCCACCTGTTCGGGAACCTTGCAGTCCGGACAGGCGATGCAGAAGCGGACCGGCGGCCTGGCGGAAAATATGGAAGGGGCTGCCGTAGCCCAGGTCTGCGGACAGTACAATGTGCCGTTTTTGGAAATACGCGGGGTATCCAATATGGTGGAAGATCGGAATTTGGCAAACTGGGATCTCGACGGCGCTGCCGAAAGAGCACAGCAGGCCCTTATGACGTTGCTGCGCGGTTGGTTTTCGCCGGGTATGCTGGCCTGATGCGTTGCCTTTCCCTGGGGATCTCGCCCTGCCCCAACGACACATCGGTCTTTTTCGGTCTGCTCAGTGGCCAAATCCCCCTGCCCGGCTTGAGGTTGCACCTGCGCATCGAGGATGTGGACACCCTCAACCGGTTGGCATTTGACCGGGTTCTCGATGTAACCAAACTGTCTTTCTATGCCTACGGTCAGCTGCGTCGGGATTACGCGTTGTTGCGAAGCGGAGCCGCCCTGGGGCGAGGTTGCGGACCTCTGGTGGTCGCGCGGGAGAACCTTTCCGGCAGATGCCTGGTCGGCAAGCGCATCGCCGTGCCGGGACACATGACCACGGCCTGTCTGTTGTTGCGGCTTTATGGGATGGAACTGTGCCACTTGGAACCGATGCCGTTTCACGCCATTGCCGCGGCGGTCGCCAGCGGGGCGGTGGATGCCGGGGTGCTTATCCACGAGGCCCGTTTTACCTGTGAAGCTCAAGGCCTGGTCAAGGTGCTCGATCTGGGTAGCTGGTGGCAGACGTTGACCGGGCTGCCCTTGCCTTTGGGGTGTATCGTGGCGCGACGGAGTCTTGGCAGGGCGACTCTGGGACAGATCGAGGATGCCGTGCGGCACAGCATCGATACGCTGCAGGCGATGCCCGATGCCGCGCGCGACTTTATTCGTCGTCACGCCCAGGAAAACGACGATGCCGTTCTCGATGGCCATATCGGTCTCTATGTCAACGAATTCACCCATGATTTAGGGGCTGAGGGCGAGGCCGCCGTAAAGGAGCTCTATGCCAGAGCCGAAGCCGAAGGATTGCTGCCGGCCTGTTCATGCGGCCTGTTCGGGTAAGGGCCTGCGGGCTTCACGGGCAAACCCAGGATTGAGGAAGCAGATACTAGCGGTTTATATAAAAAAAGCGGCCCTGTTCGGGGCCGCTTTTTTTTAGGCTGTAACCAGGGACATTTAATTGTCGCAGATCCCGTTTTCCATGTGGATGCTGCGAATGAACGCGGCATCGATACTGGTGGCGAGCTGCTCGAGAACCTCGGCCGGTGCCGGGGTGTCGAGGGACAGCACTACCATGGCTTCACCGGATTTGGCACGGCGTCCCAGGTTCATGGAGCCGATATTGATGCCGGCTTCGCCGAGGATGGTGCCGATTTTTCCGATCAAACCCGGCTTGTCCGCATAGCTGATCACCAGCATGTGCTCTTCGGGCTGAAAATCCGTATTGAAATCGCGCATCTTGACGATTTTGGGGATGCCTTCGAAGATGGTCCCGGCTACCGTGCGTTTGCCGGCAGGGGTCGTCATGGTGATGGTGATGAGATTGGAAAAAGACTCCGCTTCGGTGGAGCACACCGTTTCGACGGAGATGCCCATCTGTTCGGCGATCAGCTGGGAATTAACCATGTTGACATCCTGCTCGGTGGAGCGGTTGAGCAGCGAGGCCAGGCCGCAGACGGTCAGCGGGGCACAATCGTAACGAGCCAGTTTGCCGTTGTAGGAGAAGGTCACCTTGCTGGGGTTGGCCGGCGCCAGTTGCACGATGAATTCGCCCATTTGCTGAATCAACGACAAAAACGGCTGCATGACCTGCATCAGGTCGGCATCGAATCTGGGGATATTGACGGCGCTGTCCAGGGGTTGGCCATCCAGATAGCGAACGATCTCTTTGCTGACATCGACCGCCACGTTTTTCTGCGCCTCGAAGGTGTTGGCACCCAAATGGGGCGTGACAATCATGCGCGGATGAGCGATAAGCTGTTTGACCAGATCCGAGCGCGGCGGTTCTTCGCTGAAGACATCGAAAGCCGCGCCGCGCACTTTGCCGCTTTGCATGGCGGCAAGCATGGCGGCTTCGTTGACGATTTCACCCCGCGCGACATTGACGATGATCACGCCGTCCTTCATGGCATCGAAATGACGGGCGTTGAGCATGTCGATGGTTTCTTCATTGCGGGGGCAATGCAGAGTGATGATATCGGCATAACGTACGATATCCTCTTTACTCACCAGTTTGACGCCGAGGTCCTCGGCGCGTTTGGGTGAAATGTACGGATCGCAGGCAATGACATTCATTTCAAATGCCTTGGCCCGCAGCGCTACACGTCCCCCGACCTTTCCCAGGCCGATGATGCCGAGGGTTTTGTCCTTGAGTTCGCAGCCGGTAAAAGGAGCGCGCTGCCATTCGCCCTGTTTCAGGGAAGTGTTGGCCACGGGCACGTTGCGGCATAAGGACAACATGACGGCCATGGTGTGCTCGGCTGCGGAGTTGACGTTGCCGTAGGGGGCGTTGACCACAATGATGCCGCGGCTGCTGGCCGCATCGACATCGACGTTATCGATGCCGACACCGGCGCGGGCGACGATTTTAAGATTGCGGCAGTGTTCGAGCAGGGCCTCGTCGACCGTGGTGCCGCTGCGGGTGATGAGCGCGTCGAAGCGGCCGACAATGCGATACAGTTCTTCAGGAGCAAGTCCCAGGCGTACTTCGATCTCAATACGCGGATCATCGAGTAGCGGTTGCAGACCTTCCTGGGAAATTTCGTCGGTAATAAGGACCTTCATGGTTATTCCTTGCGGTTACAGGGTGCTGTACGGCGGCGTTCCTCGGCAGGTTGACCTGGGAATACGGCTCCGGGCAGGCGCCCTCGAATTACAACTCTTTGCACCTATAAAACAGCAACCCGTTTCCGGAAAAAGCCGCAGATGCTTGCCTGCCGCCCGGAACGGGTCTGATAAGTTGCGGATTCAGAAAAAAACGACACTATACAAAAAAACGGCCGGCCTTTCAATAGTTAAGAAGGCCGGCCGTTTTTGACGCGTGGTTACTTGATAATTTTGAGATGACCGGGGCCGGGAGCCGGAGCTTTCGGCTCAGGCGGCGGCTCCGGGGCTCCATCGTCCACCGAAGGCAGGATGCCGGTCTGTAGCATGTTGTCGATGGATGCAGCGATGGTCAAGCATTGTTTCATGCAGACCTTCCGCACCGGGCAGGAACTGCAATCGGCTTCTCCCCCGGCGATGCGCAGCGCATGGATGACCAGCGCAACGCTTTCAGGCTGGGTCAAAGGGATCAAAAACATGGTGTGACTCCCGGCAATTGAAGCTTAAAGGCTTCGGTCAGCCGCAGCGGCAAAGCGGCGCAGTTTTTCCATAACGGCGGAAAAATCTTCCGGCGTCAGAGATTGAGGCCCGTCGCAGGATGCCGTCTCCGGATCGTTATGAACTTCTACCAGCAACCCGTCGCAGCCTGCTGCAACCGCTGCATAACACATGGCGGGAACCAGGCTGGCATGGCCCGTGGAATGGGATGGATCGATCACGACCGGCAGGTGGGTCTGCTCCTTAAGCACCGGAACCGCCGACAGGTCGAGGGTGTTGCGGGTGGCGGTTTCGAAGGTGCGGATACCGCGTTCGCACAGAACCACGCGCTGGTTGCCTTCGGAAAGGATGTATTCGGCGCTCATCAGAAATTCCTGGATGGTGGTCGACATGCCCCGCTTGAGCAGTACCGGTTTATTCTGCTGGCCAAGCAGACGCAGCAGCGGGAAGTTCTGGACATTGCGGGCACCGACCTGCAAAACATCGGCATAGCGTGCCACCAGGTCGACGTCGCGGGGATTGACCACCTCGGTAACGATGGGCAGGCCGGTTACCTCACGTGCCGCGGCCAGCAGTTTCAAGCCCTCTTCTTCAAGGCCCTGGAAGGCGTAGGGGCTGGTGCGGGGTTTAAACGCCCCGCCTCGCAGGATCTTGGCACCGGCTGCTTTTACCGCCCGGGCCGTTTCCAGCAATTGCGATTCCCCTTCAACCGAGCAGGGGCCCGCCATGACCAGCAACTCTTTTCCGCCGATGCTGACCCCCGGGGCCAGTTCGAAAACACTCGGCTCCGGTTTGATTTCCCGGCTGGCCAGCTTGTAGGGTCTAAGGATCGGCACCACTGCTTCCACATGGGGCATCGACTCCAGGGACTGTAGTATCGCTTTGCCGCGTTCGTCGCCAATGGCACCGATCACGTCGCGCGACTCGCCGTGAATCACGTGCGCTTTGTAACCGAGTTCGCGGATGCGTTTTTTGACTTCTGCCAGCGCCTCCTTGCCGGCGCCCTTTTTCATGACGATGATCATGTCTTCCTCTCCTCTGGTGATAAGGGGGTTGACCAGCGACCGATCTGTTTTCCCCTGAACCACCAAAAGAAAAACCACGGTATGCCGGCTGGCATCAACCCGTGGTTTTTATGAAAAGTGCTTTGGAGCGCTACATCCTTAGTCACTAGCCGCGGGTCGATGGTTCATAAAGAACCCAAAAAACCCGAACCAAAAGAAAAAGCTGCGACTGAAAACGGATGGCGCCTGCATTGGATGATCCTCTGAAAGAGTCTGAATGTTTTTATGACTAACAGATCACCCTGTCAAAAGCAAGTAAAAACACGCTGTTGCTCAAATCGCTAGTTGTCCCCGTCGGCCGACTCGACAAAGCGCCGCAACCAGCGATGAACGTCGTTGCGGCGGATATCGGACCGCAGGTGCATCATGTGTTGGCGGCGCTCTTCCGGTTCCATGGTGAAGGCTTGGTAAATGGCATCGGCGGTGCCGTCGGTATCGTAGGGATTGACCAGCAGAGCATGTTTGCCGAGTTGATCGGCGGCCCCGGCAAATTCACTGAGAATCAATACGCCGTTGTTTTCCACGGAACTGGCGCAGTATTCCTTGGCAACCAGGTTCATGCCGTCGCGCAACGGGGTGATCAGGGCGATTTCGGAGGTGCGGTAGCGCGCCAGCAATTGTACCCTTTCCAGGCAACGAAAGACGTACAGGATCGGCAGCCATTCCGGTTTGCCGAAACGGGCGTTGATACGTCCCGCCAATTGATCCAGTTGTTCTTTGAGATTGGCGTAGTCGGGTACCAGGGTGCGGCTGGGGACCACGACCTGAAGCAGCGATATCCGTCCGATCAGTTCGGGGTATTTTTCCAGGGCCCGCTCAAAAGCCAGAAACCTCTCCGGGATGCCCTTGGTATAATCGAGACGGTCGACGCCCAGCACCAGTTGGCGCCCGCGCAGGTTTTCATGCAGATACCAGGCTGCGTCCTCGACCTCGTGGGAGCGTGCCCCCTGATCGAATTCGGTGAAGTCGATGCTGATCGGATAATGTCCGACCTTGATAATCCGATCCCCCCACTGCAACAGCGTATGATGGCGCTTGCGGCTGACGACCTCGACTTCCGGCACCAGCAGGGTGGCGGTCTGCACGAAATTACGCCGATCCCGCAGTGTCTGGAAACCGAGTTGGTCGTAAGCCAGCAGCCCCTTGATCAGTTCGATTTTCCACGGCAGTCTCCGGAAAAGGTCCGGGGAAGGAAACGGAATGTGCAGGAAAAAGGCCAAACGATCCTGCTGGCCCATGTCGCGCAGATGCGCGCCGACCAGCATTAACTGGTAATCGTGCACCCAGACAAAATCGTCGGGAACGGCCTGTTCGGCGATGGCCGCGGCAAATTTCTGATTGACGGCATTGTAGGCCTGCCAGTGGGGCAGCTCGAAACGGCAAAAACCGAGCAGGTCGTGAAACATCGGCCAAATGGCGGCGTTGGAAAAACCCCGGTAATAGAGTTCCACCTCTTCCTCGCTGAGAGGCACCGGCACCAGCTGGTATCCCTGCTGATCCTTGAATTCGCGCAGCAGCTTGTCGAGGGGCGCGTCATCTCCGCAGCCGGGCCAGCCGATCCAGACTCCATGGTTTTTGCGCATGATCGGGGCCAGGGCGGTAACCAGGCCTCCCGATCCAGGCTTCATGGACCAGCCATCCTCATTCTGTGCGATGACGGTGGGCAATCTGTTGGAAATAATCAGCAGACGTTTGCTAAGGCTTGGGGACATGGTGCATCACTCCTCTTTCTGCATGGATCTTTTTATGGACACAATAGATATTCCGATGGTCAACCGACAACGACCCGCTCCTCACAACTGCCTTGCAGGCCGACCAGTAAGGTCAGATATTCCCGCAGGTGGCGGGTTATGAGAAAATTGTCCATGACGAACTGGCGGGCCCGTTCGCCCATCTGTTGGCGCAGGTGGGTACGATGAAGTAGGTACCGCATGCGCAGAGCCGCGCCTTCCGGCGTGCGAACCAGAAACCCGGTATAGTGATTGAACACCTGCAACCGGATCCCACCGGTGTCGCCGCCTATGACCGGTTTGCCCTTCCACATGCCTTCCGTTACGGTCAAACCGAAACCCTCCCGGATCGATTTCTGGATAACGATGTCTGCGGCTCGCTGCAGAGCATTGATGGTACGGTGGGCATCCGAAGGCAGCAGCAAAACATGAATATCCGGATGACCTTCCGCCGCCTGCTGTACCTCCTGAAGAATCGCCTGCCCTTCCGGATCGTCGCTCGCCCCACCACCAGCCAGAACCAGCTGCAGGGGGGTCAATTTGGCGGCTAGATTGAAGGCCTGAATAACGCCCAGAGGGTCCTTGAACCGATCGTAGCGGGAGACCTGCAGCACCATGGGCCGTTCCGGATCGATGCCGAATTGTCCGTACACCGCTTCGATGTCCGCCGTGGGCAGGGCGCGGTTCTTTTCGCTTAACGGGTCGATACTCGGTGCAATGATGTATTGGGGATGCGGCAACGGCTGGGCGAATTCCGGCAGGGAAAAGATACTGGCATCGTAAGCGGCCAGCCACGGGCGCAGGTATTTCCAGACTGTGCGATACGGATGTCTGGCGTCGATATGACAGCGCCAGATCCATTTGCCGCGTCGTTCGGGAAAATGGGACAGCAGTGCGGCCGGCTGGGGGTCATGAATGAAGACGAAATCCGCCTGTGCAAGAACATCTCTTAACTGTTCGGCGCCTTGTTCGTTGGTCTGCTCGTAGGCGGATAACAAATTCCGGGGAATTTTTATGTGCATGCCCTGCAGGGCATTATGAAAGCTTTTGGTACATTCGTAAAAAGCCGGCGAACCGTTGATAACCTCCCAGCTTGCGTCGATACCCAGGGCCCTTTTCAATGGGATCAGCTTTTGCAGAATTTCCGCCACTCCTCCGCCTTCGCGGGTGGAATTGACATGCACGACCCGGGCGCCTCTGAGGGGCGCTGCCAGTTGCTCAAGATGCTGAATGACGGCGGACCCCGTCACAGAAGCATA
Organism: Syntrophotalea carbinolica DSM 2380; assembly: GCF_000012885.1. Classification (NCBI taxonomy): domain Bacteria; kingdom Pseudomonadati; phylum Thermodesulfobacteriota; class Desulfuromonadia; order Desulfuromonadales; family Syntrophotaleaceae; genus Syntrophotalea; species Syntrophotalea carbinolica. Next base: position 3,628,355 of record NC_007498.2, on the reverse strand, counting down.
CTGTTCAAGGAAATCCCGGTTTTGGTCGTCGTGAGGGGGGCACATCAGCTTTGCTCCTCGAAAAACGCCTGAAAAAGAGTCGCGATATGGGTGCGTATTTCGTCCAGGGAGGAAAAGTAGGGGTCGAAACCGCTCAAGCGTTCTTGCAGATTCCGGTAACACTCGCCAAAACCGCCAAGCCACGCGGAAAAATCGTCGCAGCGTTGCTCGGTGCGGCTGCGCGCGTCGATGAAATGGTAAAAGATGCAGCCGGTGGACAGTGTGGGCAGATAGGCGGTCAAGTCTTTGGGGTTGTCAAAGCGCAGCCCCGTGTCGAAGACCACAATCTTGGAATGCAGAAAATAAAACAGATTGTCGGCCCGGGCCCAGGGGATCATTTCGCTTTCGTCCAGGCGTTGCTCCACGGTATCGACCAGTTCCAGACGCAGGGCCTCCAGGCTGGGAAAGTCCGTCGGCAACGTCATGCTGAGGCGCTCTGCCAGAGTTTTGTCGTGCAGGCCCCGATAGGCCCAGGAGGCAAAGTCGTTGTTGTATTCCGGTTCGTCAAATTGGGGGCGCAGCAGACGGCCCCAGAAATGATGGTCGATGCTGGCGATGGGCACTCTTTCCAGCGCGTCCCGAAATTCCTTGAGGTTTTGCACCTTGGTGCCCGTCGACAGGGTAATCAGGGCGCAGTCCTTTACTTCAAAAGGCGCTATGTTCGATGTAGCCGTTGCCATGGAACTCCTGTAAAACGGGTTCTAAATGGTGGATATGATTTGATGTTCGGTGTCTATGAAAGAATAACATAAGCTGCGGCAGAGGCAATTTGACGAGCTGCTTACAAAAAGTCCATGTTTTTTCTTGACAGAAGCGGGCGAATTCTTTATAAACGGAACTCGCATTGCCCAGATAGCTCAGTCGGTAGAGCAGAGGACTGAAAATCCTCGTGTCGGCAGTTCGATTCTGTCTCTGGGCACCATTTGCATATCAAAGCCTGCGTTACCGACGCAGGCTTTTTTTTTGCGCGAAGGGCGGCTCTTGTTCTTCGGTGCTCTCTCCGATCTATCCTTGCAAATTCTCCCGGCATTTATTAAGGTCTTTGGCCGTTGTGCAAAAAGCAGCGGCAGTTTCGGACAAGAGTGTCTTTCCCTGACCCCGCCGTAAATTTTCCGTTTATTCCATTTCCGAAGTTCAGATGATGAGACATCACGCAAGACAGGGTTGCCATGTCGATATGCCGTCGACCTGGGTCAAGTATCGCAAGGGGCTGTGCAACGATTGCCTGGGCGTTTGTTGCAGCCTGCCGGTGGAAGTGACCATTGAGGATCTGGTGCGTATGGAGCTGGTCGATGCCTTCGAGGTTGACGAACCGGCCAAGGAGATCGCCAAACGATTGCGCAAGCAGGGGCTTATCGATCATTTTAATTTCAAAAGCGAAATCTTCACGCTGGCGCGGCTGGCCAACGACGATTGCATTTTTCTCGATCAGAAAAGTCGTCGCTGCACGATTTACCCAAAGCGCCCCAATACCTGCCGTAATCACCCGCAGGTCGGTCCGCGGCCGGGGTATTGTGCCTATCAGTGTAAGAGCTAGAATCAATCGAGGACCAAGGACCAAGGACCAAGGACCAAGGACCAAGGACCAAGGACCAAGGACCAAGGACCAAGGACCAAGGACCAAGGACCAAGGACCAAGGACGGGGTTTTTCCATGTTGTAAAATGTTGTCCTAAGGCGCGTACGTGTCCACTGTCCTGCGCAAGGTTGTCGCCGAGGCCGGTCCGCGGACGCGGCCGGAGAAAATATCCTCGACCGTAACATTTTGTCGCCCGTAATAGGCGGCATTGTCCTGCCAGAGGATATTCAGCACCGAGCCTTCCAGGGAAACGCCGGCAAAAAATCCCCGGGAACGGCTGTAGGATAGAATCTCCGCCTTGAGCATCACGTCGGTGGCGCCTTCCACCCTTCGTCCCACTGGCCCGGCGGCCACCGCCGCGTCGGCGCCGAGGGTGAATTTGCCTCGTTTGATGTCTTCAATGCTGCGTTGGCTCTTGAACACCAGGATGACATCCGTTGACTGACCGCCGATCTGCCAGCCGAAGCTGCCACCGCCGATGGACAGGAAGGTCGGATTGCTCCACCCTCCCCCGGGAGTACGTACCAGCAGCACCCCTTCCCCATAACGCCCGCCGATGATGAAGGCCCCCTTGACCACCCCGGGAATGATGGCGATCCCGTAGGCATTGGCCAGCAGACTGGGGGGTATGGCCGATTCGGGAATCTCCATGATCTTGTCGAGGACGGCGACAGCCTGGTGGACGGTTGTTTCCTGCTCGGCGGCCGGTGCCGAACCGCTCCAGAGCAGTCCCAGCATGGTCAGCATACCGGCCAGCAGACGTATATAACCTTTCGGCTTCAACATGCCATCCTCCTGTCAGCAGAGATTGCGTCCCCTTTTCCCTTACCACCAATAGGGATGTCCACGCCAATAGGGATAATAGTACCCGTACGGGAACGGACCGTAGTAGGGGTAGTAGGGATAGGGGCGATCATAGCGTTGCTCGGGCCACAGGTAAAGTTCGCCGATTTCGAAAACCGGATAGTGGTAACGGGCTTTTTGCATAGGCCGGACCTCGACGCCGCGCAGGGTGCCGGTGAGGGTGACAAGTTTCCCTTCCTTATAAATGCTCGGGTCGAGCAGTCGGTCGCTGCGGGCCAAAAAGCGTCCACCCAGCTCATCGGGGTCCTGCGGTTCGTCCCGCTTGTCGAGGGTGTATTTGAGGATTTCCAGAGTGGAGCCGTCGTCGGTGATCCGGTTTTCCAGAATCAAGCCGCCGAGGATGATGGTCTTGCCCAGGTGCGTTTCCGGCGAGGCTTTCAGTTGGGGATATTCCACTTCGTAGTTGACGTCGTACAGGGCGTCTTTGGAGAGAACCGATCCACAACCTGTCAGCAGACCGAGCAGAGCTGGAAAAAGCACCAAGAATAGCGATTTTTTCATGGCCGTCTCCTAGGGGGTTGCTGCTTTGTTGCCGTTTTGTCTGGACAGAAAAAGCATGCCTCGGAGATTGGGTATGCCGGAGGCTCAATAATCGATGCCGGGCTGCGGTTCGATATCGCGCCGGAAGGCATGCTTGATCTCGCGGATTTCGCTGACCGTGTCGGCCCGCTCGATGATGTCGGGGTGTGCGTTGCGCCCGGTCAGCACCATGTGCAACAGCGGCGGCTTGCGGTTAAGCAGATCCAGTACCTGGTCCAGGTCGACCAGTTTCAGGTGCAGGGCGTTGTTGATTTCATCCAGAACCAGAAGATCGAACTTTCCGGAGACCATTTTCTCCAGGGTCAGGTCGATGGCGTCCTGGGCGTTGGCACGATGTTCCTCGTAGGGATAGGTGTTGCCCTGGATACCGCAAAAGCCTTTGCCGGTATGGTAGAGCTCAACCTGGTCGCCGAGCTTTTTGATGCCGTCCCACTCGCCGGCGTACAGGTCGCCTTTCATGAACTGGATAATGCAACTGCGCATGCCGTGTCCGCAGGCCCGCAAGACCATGCCCAGAGCCGAGCTGGTCTTGCCTTTGCCGTTGCCGGTCAGCACCACGGTCAGCCCGTAACGCTTTTCCGGTTGCAGATGCTCAATTTTTTCAGGCGGGGTGCCGCGAGTCATAACATCCTCCGTTAAAGGCTGCCGGGCGGTTGTCTTCTTTGCCCATTGTATCCCATTTTCCGTGTTGCTGCATCTTTCGGCACAGAACGGCAGGCAGGTCAGTCGAGACCGTACTCGGCCCAGCGTCGCTGAAGCAGGGATCGGATCTGTGCATCCGGGCGTAGCACCTGCAGTCCTGCCGGGTCCCGCGTGGCATCGATGCCAAGGCGTCCATCCCGCACCAGCAGGTCGCGTTTGGCATCGAGACGGTTCAGGGTGCGCCAGAAAAAAGTGGCCGGATTCCGTATTTCATCTGCGGTTGCCACCACCAGCAGACGGGAACTGTGCAGCGGCCCGTTCTGCCAAAGATCCTGCAGCAGGGATTTTCCCGAGGTGCCTGGCTGGACAGCGATGAGGGTGGCGCCGTGAAAGATCCCTTCAACGGGCATGTGGATATCGACGATGGCGGGATGGTCGATACGCAGCAGAGGCAGCAGCAGGCGTTCGGCAAGCTTTCCGAGGTAGCAGTTTTCCATGGGCGGCGGGCCGACAACCGTGGTGACCAGGATCGGGTCGTAACGATGGCTTACGGACGTTACTCGCAGCAGGGGCACCCGGGTGCGTGGCTGATAAAAGCCCGTGTGATTGCCGAACGGGCCTTCTTCAACCGTTTCGCCGGGATGCACCAGCCCTTCAAGAATATATTCCGCTGCAGCAGGAATCGACAGGTCGCTGGATAACGAGGTGGCCATGGCCATGGGGCGGTCGCAAAGAAGACCGGCCAGAGCCGCTTCATCGATATCGGGCGGCAGAGGAAAGGTTGCAGCAAACATCATGGCCGGGGCGCCGCCCAGGGCGATACTCACCGGCATGGGCAGATTGCGTGCATGCCAGGCACTGCAATGGCGCGCAGCATCGCTGCTCTCCTTCCAATGCACGGCGATTTGCCGCGGACCCAGAATCTGGCACCGGTACATGCCGCAGTTGCCCACGCCGCCGTCCGGGTGACGGCTGTAGATCTGGGGCAGGTTCAGGTAGCGACCGCCATCACCGGGCCAGCTGCGCAAAGCCGGTATTCGGGACAGGTCCGGCCTGGTCATGACCACCTGATGACAATCCCCGCGGCTTTGCCGGCGCGGGGCAAATTGCGGTTGTTGCAGCAGGCGGCGCAGGCGGGTTTCAGCATCCTCGCCAGGAACCTGCTCCAGCCCCCGTATCAGCCGACCGGCCGCTTCATCGGCATGTTGCACGTTCAGGGCCCAGGCGGCTCGCCGGGGTGCGCCGAACAGGTTGGTTGCGACGGGGGCTCGGTACCCGCGTACGCGCTCAAACAGGAGCGCCCGTCTTCCGGCCGCGCCTTTACAGACGCGGTCCGTAATGGCGGCGATTTCCAGCTCCGCATCGACTTCGACGGATATGCGGCGCAGGTCTTCTTGTGCCTCCAGCAAGGCCAGGAATTGACGCAGGTCGTTAATCGCGGTCGGATCGTTCATGGGTGCCCTTTTCGGGGGTGGCATGATCGTCGCCCCAGCCTCCGCCACCGGGAGTTTCGATGATGAGGACATCGCCGGTACGTGCGGCCACGGAACATTTTCCCGGCAGCTCCGTCAGTTGGTTCTCCCGCAGCAGGGCATTGCGTCCGGGGCGTCCGGCCCCGCCGCCGGCCAGGCCGTAAGGGCCCAGGTTGCGGCGGTCGCTGATAAGGGTGATCCGGCTCTCGCCTAGGATTTCCAGCTCCTTGATCACTCCCGTGCCGCCGGGGTGTCGGCCGCTGCCGCCCGACCCGTCACGCAGGGCATAGCGCTTTACCCGCAACGGATAGGCATGCTCCAGGGCTTCGGCGGGGGTGTTGAGGGTGTTGGTCATGTGGGTCTGCAAGCCGCTGGCGCCAGGCCCCAGGGGCCCGCCGCCGGCTCCGCCGGCAATGGTTTCGTAATAAGCGAACAGATCGCCACTGCGGGGATCGACCCCGCCGATGGTCAGATTGCTCATGGAACCGCAACTGGCGGCCGGGATGCGATCGGGCAGGGCCTGGGACAGGGCGCCGAGCAGTACATCGACAATGCGCTGGGAGGTTTCCACGTTGCCGCCGGCCACAGCTGCCGGAAAGATGCAATCGACCACCGTGCCCGGCACGGTACGCACCGCCAGCGGGCGCATGCACCCGGCGCTGCCGGGCATGTCTTCCGGCGCCAGCAGGCGAAACACATAGAACACCGCCGACAGGGTAATCGCCCGTACGGCATTGACGCAGCCAGGGACTTGCTCAGCGCTGGCGGAAAAATCGACGGATGCGCGCCGACCGGCCACCGTCAATTCGCAGCGAATCGGGATCGGTCCGCTGCCGGTGCCGTCATCGTCCAGGGCGTCCTCATAGCGATAGCAGCCGTCGGGTATCGCACTGATGACATCGGCCATCATGCGCTCGCCGTAATTGAGCAAGGCGCGGCCGTAAAGGTCGGTTTCATCCAGACCGTAAAGGGCCACGATCTCCCGCAACCGCCGCTCGCCGACACGGTTGGCGGCGAGTTGAGCATTCAGGTCGCCTTCGCGTTCTACCGGGGTTCTCACATTGGCTAAGAGCATCGCCAGCACTTCCTCTTGGAGCCGCCCCTGCCGCACGATCCGGACCGGCGGAATGCGCAAACCTTCCTGAAAGACTTCCGTGGATAACGGCAGGGAGCCGGCACTGATGCCGCCGACATCGGCATGGTGGGCCCGGTTGGCGAGGTAAAACGCCGGCTTTGCGCCGCCGCAGAAAACCGGCATCACCAGGGTAATATCCGGCAGATGGGTGCCGCCGCAGTAGGGATCATTGAGCATGACCATGTCGCCGGGCGCCATATTGATGCGGCGAATGGCCGCGGCGACGGATAAGGGCATGGATCCCAGGTGAACCGGGATATGGGCCGCCTGGGCGAGCATTTCGCCGTCGCTGTCGAACAGCGCGCAGGAAAAATCGCGGCGTTCTTTGATGTTGGGGGAGAAGGCGGTACGCTGCAGTACCGCGCCCATTTCCTCGGTGAGGGAGGCGAAACGGTTTTTGAGCACTTCAAGGCGGATCGGATCGATGTTCGGATTCATGCCTGGTCCCTTTCCAGCAGCAGGTTGAAGCCGCCGTCCACCCTGGCCTGCCAGTCCGGCGCAAGCACATGGGTGGAGGTTTCTTCGACGATAAGAGCCGGTCCGTGCAGCATGCTGTCGACAGGCAGGTCTGATCGCTGGTAGACGGGCCAGGTCGTTTCGCTACCGTTCCAGACCACCTGTCGGGTGGCCACCGGTTGCGGTGTTCCATGCATGGCGCTGCCGAGGTTGAGGTCAGGTTGGGGGCCGCCCCCCACGGCGCGCAGGCGCAGGGTAACGATCTCCAGCTCCCGGTCTTTGTCGTGATAACCGTACAGATCCTGATAGCGGTCATGAAAGGTGGCGCGAAAACCTTCCTGCAACGGCACCGTCACTTCGAAGGACTGGCCCCGATAACGCATATCGAGGGCACGTTCCAGACGCAGCGCCCCGCCGGTTACCCCTTCGGCGGCCATGTCGCGGCGGGCACGTTCTTCAAGGGGGGCAAACAAGGCTTCGAGGGAGGCCATGGAACTTTCGCCGGCGCGCAGCACGGACAGGGAATAATCGCGTATCACGTCGGCCAGCACCAGACCGACGGCCGACAGCAACCCCGGATGGGCCGGGATCAGGGCGGATGGAATCCCCAGTTTGTCGGCCAGGGAGCAGACATGCAGGCCGCCGGCGCCGCCGAACGGCAGCAGGGTGAAATCGCGCGGATCGTAGCCCTTGGCCACGGAGACCACCCGCAAAGCCCCGGCCATGGTGGCTTCCGCTACCTCCAGCACACCTTCGGCCAGGCGTCTGGCAGGCAGCTTGGCGCCTTCGGCCAGTTGTTCCATGGCATGGCGGCAGCGGTGTTCATCCAGGTGCATACGGCCACCGAGAAACCGGTCGGGTAACAGCCTGCCGAGATAGAGGTTGGCATCCGTCACCGTGACGTCGCAGCCTTTGCCGTAACAGACCGGACCGGGATCGGCCCCGGCGCTTTGCGGGCCGACGCGAAGCGCGCCCCCGACATCGACGCGGGCGATGGAACCGCCGCCGGCGCCAACCGTATGAATGTCGATCATCGGCACCTTGACCGGCCAACCGGCCAGCATGGTCTCCGAGGTGACCGGCACCTCGCCGTCGCACAGCCCGACATCGGTACTGGTCCCCCCCATGTCAAAGGTGATGATGCGTTCGAAGCCGGCTGCCCTGGCGGTAACATAGGCGCCGACCATCCCGGCTGCCGGTCCCGATAAAATGGTGCGTACGGCCTCGCTGCCGGCGGTTTCGGCGTGGATGGCACCGCCGTTGCTCTGCATGATGCGCAAGGTACGATGTTCGAGGCCCTTTTGCAGGCGGTCGAGATAGCGCGTCATCACCGGCGATACGGCGGCATTGACGGCGGTGGTCGAGGCCCGCTCGAATTCACGGTATTCCGGCAACACCCGGTGCGAAGCCGATACCTGAAGACCGGCGTCTTCCAGAGCTTTCTGCAGGCGCTGTTCATGGTCGGGATTGGCGTAGGCATGCAGCAGACAAAGCGCCACCGAGTCGCAGTTGCAGGCCTTCAACTGTTTCACGACCCGGCGGATCTCTTCCTCGTCAAGGGGCTCGGCCACGGAGCCATCCGCCTCTATCCGTTCCCGCACCTCCACCACATGTTCGCGCGCAACCAGCGACCGGCGGTCTTCGGGATGCAAAGCGTAGAGCCGGGGGCGCTGTTGCCGACCGATGTGCAGTACATCGCCGAAACCTTGGGTCGTCACCAGCGCAACCGGCGCCCCAGTGCCTTCCAGCAGGGCATTGGTGGCAACCGTCGAGCCGTGGAACACCAGGGCCTGATCCTCGCCAAGCAGAAACGCGATCCCTTCGAGAACGGCCCGCGACGGATCGTCCGGGGTGGAAGGGAGCTTGTGGGTACGCACTTTGGAGCCTGTGACCAGTATCAGGTCGGTAAATGTGCCGCCGGTGTCGACCCCGAGCAGCGATGTTTCGGGTTGCTTCTTCACGCTAGTTTTTCCTTTGCATACCTGTCAGAGGGTCTTGGTCAACTGCTCTGCCAGGGCTTTTGCCTGGTGATGTTCCGGGTGGAGAGACAGAACCTTGTCGAGGGCTTCGCGGGCGGCATCGGTCTGCCCGAGGCGCGCCTGGCATTCCGCCAGATGCAGCCAGCCTTCGGTATCGCGGGGATTCTGTTCCAGCGCCTGCCGATAGGCGCTGATGGCTTCCGACAGTTTGCCGGCCCGCCGTCGCGCTTCGCCCAGCATAAAATGGGCCGGCGTAAAGCGGGGGCTGTTGACCGTTGTTTTTTCGAACTGCGCAGCGGCCTCGTCCAGTTCGCCGTTACGCAACAGTGCCATCCCCAACTCGAAACAGGCCTCGGTATAGTCCGGACTGGCCTGCTCGACTTGACGGAACAGGCGGATGGCCTCGGTAGGATTGCCTTGCTGGGAATAGATCATTCCCAGGATAAAAAGCGCCCGGGTATATTTGGGATTGAGCCGGATGGCGTCGTCGAGGGCGGCACGGGCCTGCTCCAGGTCGGATTGCCGCAGATAGGACAATCCCAACCGATAACAGGTTTCGGCACTGGCGGGATTGACTTGCAGGGCCTGTTTGAAACTTGCCACGCTGGCGGCAAGATCCCCCAGGCCGTACTGTGCCAGGCCGAGCTTGAAGAGGATGCGGAACGGTTCCCGGGACTCGGCCAGGGCCGCTCGAAAGGCCTTGATAGCGCGGGGCAGATCCCCTTGATCGTACAGCGCCAGCCCGATGTAGTAGTGCGCCTGGCTGAAGTCGGGTTCCAGTTTCAGCGCCTCCTTCCACAGCGACAGCGCCTGCTCGACCTGCCCGCGATGGTAAAGGTCGACCGCTTCTTCATGCAGGGATCGGGCATCGCGTTCGAGTTTTATTCCACACAACTCACAGAATTTGGCTTGTTCCGAAACAACCGCCTGACAACGGGGACAGCGCATGGTTCCTCCTTTTCAGCCGCAGGGTCGATGTCTGTGGTTCCTGGTGGCTAGTCCGCCTTGGGAGCCGGCTTAGGCGACCGTCGTTGCCCGCTTCGCCGCCGGCGGCGAGGACGGCGACGGCTGGGTTTGCTACTTTTGGCGGACGGGGCCTCGGTGCCGGCAAAAGCCAGCCGCCAGTCCGCCAGCAGATCGAGTTGCTGCTGCGTGGTTTCGCACCAGAGGGCAAAGAACTCCAGTGCTTGCACGGAGCTGGTGTGACGCAGGAAGCGGGCCTCGCCCCGCCGACCGCGGCCTCGGCTGAGACGGAAGAAACCGATGAGCAGGTCCCGGGCACGGGCACGGGTTCCGTGGGCGATGCGGAAATAGGCGCACATGGGGGTGAGCAGCAGATTGGCCAGCTGCAAGGCGTTGCCTATCGTGGCTTCATCGTCTGTCGGCAGGGCATGGCGAAAGCGTGCCAGAAACAGGGTCGCCAGTACCAGCGATTCTTCCACGGCGGCACCTTTGCCGGTGCGCCGGTCGACGCCTTCCAGCAGCGCCAGGGTTTCCTCGGTTACCTCGTAACCGGCCAGCAGGTGGCTCAGCAGCCCCATGGCCTGGGCTTCGCGGAACACCGGCCCCGCCACCGCGTGCCGAAACAGTTCCATCACTTCCTCGCGAATCCGGGCCGGCGCTGCTTCCGCAATCAGGGGGCCGCGCAGATAGATGGCTTCCCGAATCCCTTCGTCGAGGGAAAAGCCCAGGCGCGCGGCAAACTCCAGAGCCCGCAACATGCGGACCGGATCCTCGGTGAATCGCACCAACGGATCGCCGATGACCCGCAAGCGTCTGGCTTCCAGATCCTGGAGCCCGCCGACGTGGTCGATGACGGAAAAATCGTCGATGTTGTAAAACAGTCCGTTGATGGAAAAGTCGCGGCGAAAGGCATCTTCGCGCGGCGTGCCGAACACGTTTTCGGTAAAGAAGAAATGTTCCGCCGGATCGTCCGGCAGTTCCTCGGGGCGCGGTTGCCGCCGGAAGGTGGCGACTTCGACGACGTAGTTTTCGGCAAACCGGATATGGGCCAGGCGAAACCGCCGGCCGACCAGGAAGCAGTTGCGGAACAGTTTTTTGACCTGCGACGGGGTGGCATCGGTCGCTACATCGAAATCCTTGGGGCGCCGATTCAGAAGCAGGTCACGTACGCCTCCGCCGACCAGATAAGCCTTGAAACCGTGATTGCGCAGCCGGTACAGGACTTTGAGACTATGTTCGTTGATGTGTTTGCGGGAAATGGAATGTTGTGAACGGGGCACGATTACAGGGCCCTGTGCGCCGGTATCCATTTCCTTGTCCGGTTCAGTCATAATCATAGGCTCAACTGCTTGAATTTTCATGGAATAAGGTTCTTTCAAAATGCGATCCAATTTATCAGAGTTTGTGCGCAAAGGAAAGCATCGATGTGTTCATACCGTTGCAAAGGACTGTCAAAAATCCTATCATGCGGCGATACCCGTTTATCCAACCCGTTCCCAGGTTTTTTTATGACATGCAACCTGTTGGTCATCCTCGGCCCGACCGCCTCCGGCAAAACCCGCCTCGGAGTGGCGGCGGCCCGCGCCCTTGACGGTGAAATCATTTCGGCCGATTCGCGGCAGGTTTTTCGCGGTATGGACATCGGAACCGGCAAAGACCTCTCCGAATACGGCGATGTTCCGTATCATCTCATCGACATCTGCGAGGCGGGCAGCGAGTTTTCCGTATTCGATTTTCAGGAGCGTTTTTGTACGGCTTACGCCGATATCCGCAAGCGAGGCAGACTGCCGGTGCTGGTCGGCGGTACCGGTCTGTACCTCGATTGCGTGCTGCGCAACTACCGTCTCGTCAAGGTGCCGGAGAATCCCGTTTTGCGCGCCGAACTGGACCCCTTGAGTATGGATCAACTGGCAGAGCGGCTTCGGGCCCTCAAACCGGAACAGCACAACACCACCGATCTGGGCCATCGCGAGAGGTTGCTGCGCGCCATCGAAATCGCCGAAGGCGAAAAGGCTTGCGGCGAAACCGGCCCGGTGCTGCCGGGACTGCGGCCGCTGGTGTTCGGGGTGCGCTGGGAGCGGGCCGTGTTGCGGCGGCGTATCACCGCCCGTCTCAAAGAGCGTCTCGACGCAGGGCTCATCGATGAAGTTCAGGCGCTGCTTGATGCCGGAGTCGCCCACCGGATGTTGGAGCACTATGGCCTCGAATACCGGCTGGTATCGCAGCATTTGCGCGGGGAGCTGAATCGCAACGACATGTTTCAGAAGCTTAACAGCGCCATCCATCAGTTCGCCAAACGCCAGGACACCTGGTTCCGCCGTATGGAGCGTCAGGGCGTTCAGATCCATTGGCTGGATGGCGCCGGCGACCCTCTGCAGGGGTTGCTGCGCGTTTTTATGTCTTAATCACAGGTTATCACAATGTCCTTGCCTGTCGCTGTCCAACGCTACCTGGAAAAACGTGCGCTAACCCACCCGTGGCGTATTGAGGGGGCTTTGCGCCACGACTATCGGGGCGCGGTGGTGATCCCGGCACTGGCCGAAAGCGCCCATCTGTTCGCCACCTTGGCCAGCCTGCAGGCCAATCCGGCCTCTGTGCTTGAAGAGTTTCTGGTGGTTGTGGTGGTCAATCAGCGACAGGACGCTGCCGCAAGCGATAAACAGGATAATGACCTGACCTTACGGAAATTGAGGGAGTCGCTCGGGTTTTTGCCCCATCTGGGTTGGGTCGATGCTGCTGCCGACGGGTTGGAACTGCCTGGCAAAGGCGGTGTGGGGCTGGCGCGCAAAATCGGTCTCGATCTGGTGCTGCAGCGACTGGACTGGGCGGCGGGTCCGATCCTGGCGAATCTCGATGCCGACACCCTGGTCCGAGACGATTACCTGCCGGCTTTAAAGGCCCATTTCGCCATCGCCGAAGCCGGCGGAGCGGTGGTGCCCTTTTGTCATCCGGTCACCGGCGAAAAGGCGCAGCAGCAGGCCATGATAGCCTACGAACTCTATCTGCGCGGGCATGTGCTCGGTCTGCAATGGGCCGGCTCGCCCTATGCTTTTCACACCGTCGGCAGCACCATGGTCTGTCGTGCTGACGACTATGTGCGATCCGGTGGCATGAACCGCCGCCAGGCCGGCGAAGATTTCTATTTTTTACAGCAACTGGCCAAAACCTCGGGGGTTGGCGGTGTCGTCGATACGGTGGTTTACCCCTCGGCGCGGATTTCGCAGCGCACGCCTTTTGGCACCGGGCGTAGCGTGGCGCAGCTGGCGTCGGATGGGAGTGCGCCACGGCTTTACTACGATCCTCGCTGTTACGAGATGCTGCATGACTGGCTGCAGCTGGTGTCTGCCCACTGGCAAACCGACGGTGGGGAAATCCTTGAGCAGGCAGGAGTTATCAGTGAATTGCTGGCGGGGTTTTTGCGTAAAGAGAACTTTCAGGAGACGTGGCCGCGGCTGTGTCGCAATCATGCCGATCGCCAAAGCCGTCTGAAGGCATTCCATGGCTGGTTCGACGGATTGAAAACGACGCGACTGATCCACTATCTGACCGATGCCGGCTGGCCACGCCAAGCGGCAGCCGAGGCCATAGCGCCTCTGTTGCGGCGGGTCGGTCTGCCAGCGGTTGACGAGCCGCAAAAACAGCTGATGCTATTACGGCAGCGGCAAATCGGCACGCCTTGTGCTTCTTGCAGGTTGTCTGAAAAATCGAATTGTTGTAGGGTGGCGTGATCCTGCCCTGCCCGATTGCCGGCCCCATCAAAGAGAGAGCTGTCATGACAACGGAAACCCTCTCAAGAACGTCCATGCGTCGCAGATACCTTTCGTGCCCCTTGCTGGTGGTGCACCAGAGCCGTCCTTCCGACAGCTGCGTATTTTTCGGTTATGCGCGCAACATCAGTCGCGGCGGCTTGTACATAAGCACCGTCAACCCCCGTGAGCCGGGCAGCCGCTTCGATCTGGAAATCCCCATCCCGCCTCTGGGACGCTACGTAACCTGCCTTTGCGAGGTCATCTGGAAACGCGACTTTTCCCACAATTCCCCTTACGATCCCGGTATGGGGATGCGGTTTATCGATCTGGACGAGGAAACAGCGCAAGCCATCGATGCATGGGTGCTGGAGAACGAGGTCTAATCTGAAGACGGCGGGTTCCGGATCTTTTAGGCCCGCTTCTGCTTGCCTGTCATTTGAACTTCAATGCCATTTTTGCCGCCAGGTAGATCTGGGCCAGGCATCTCAGGACGCGGCAGTCGTGACCTTCCAGTCCCGCCAACGCTTTTGAACAACCGTTGTAAATCTCCACTCCCGTGTTGATCGGTATCGCATGGGAATCGTCGGCAAATGCGGCAAAAGCCTCATTGTCGAGGGCCACGTTGCCGTTCGTCTCCTTGATACACCCCTGGCGGAAGCGGGTGTCGAAGTCCAGCCACAGCTGTTGCTGTGCCGCTTCGGGAAGTTTTTCCTCAAGGACGATTTTCAGCATTTCTTCGCCTTTTTCGCTGAGTTGCAGGCAGGCTGCCACTCTTTGCTCGGCGGTTTGTTCGTCGCTCATGGGCATTCCTTTCTGAAAGATACTATCTGTTGTCAGCGTAAGGAATTCAGGAAGTGGTCTATCAGTGCGCCGCCTCGTTCCACAATCGAAAACGTTCCCTCCTCTATCAGCCAGGAATTAAGGCTTCCTATGATCAGGCAACGCAGGGCGAATGCACATTGTACGCAATCTTGATTCGCCGAAATCTTCCCCGCTTGTTGCAGGCGGGAAAAATCATCCGTGTCCTTTTGCTGCAGCCGGTGCAGTTTTATTTTGAACTGGTTCAATACCGGCTGAAGTTCCTCGGTAAATTCCGCTCGTAAAAAGATTAATTCGAAGAACTTTTTGAAATGTTCGTCGTTTTCAAGGTTGCGATACAGTCGCAGAATGTTGTCGCGAAAATCCGAAAGTTCGTTCACCGAAACCAGCAGCAGATCCTCCAGGCGGGTTTCGGTGGAACATTCGATCTCGTCCTTGAGACCGTTGAAAAGGTCGACCTTGTCTTTGAAATGCCAGTAGATGGCGCCCCTGGTGACGCCGGCGCTGCGGGCGATTTCTTCCAGTGTGGTCCGGGTATAACCTTTGGCGTGAAACAGCTCCAGCGCGGCCTCAAGGATGTCCCGGCGGGTCTGTTCGGCTTCTGCCTTGGTTTTTCGGGCCATTCCATCTCCTTCCTAAAATCGGTTCAAAGTCTCGCCGCATCGGCGGGAAACGTTTGGCCCGGAGGCGTCAAGACGCCATCCGGCCGCTAAAAGGTTATCGTTATTCGTCATTTCTGTCCAACCATTTTGCCCGCAGTGCTTCGCTGGCTCTTTGAATCACCACATAAAAAACCGGAACGAACAGTATCAGCAGGAAGGTTGCCGACAGCATGCCGCCGAACACCGCCGTACCGAGGGCCTGGCGGCTGGCGGCACCGGCTCCGGTGGCGACAACCAGCGGCGCGACCCCGAGAACGAAGGTCAGTGCGGTCATCAGGATCGGCCGGAAGCGCAGGCGCGCCGCTTCCAGCGCCGCATCCGCGATATCCTCGCCGGCGTCACGCTTGGCCTTGGCGAACTCGACGATGAGGATGGAGGTTTTGGACGACAGGGCAATGAGTAACACGATACCGATCTGGGTATAGACGTTGACCTCCATGCCCCGCATCATGACTGCCGATGCCGTGCCCAGCAGCGCCAGCGGTACCGACAGAATGATGGCCAGCGGGCTCGACCAGCTTTCGTACTGGGCGCATAACACCAGGTAGACGAAAACCACCGCCAGGAGGAAAATAAACAATCCCTGGTCTGCCGTGGTGCTTTCCTGATAGGACATGCCGGTCCATTCGAATCCCATGCTGGCGGGAAGCTTGGCCGCGGCGAGGCTTTCCATAACGCCCAGGGCTTCGCCCGAGCTGCGCCCCGCTGCCGCACGGCCGTTGATGGTGGCCGAAGGGTACATGTTGTAACGCCGGATCAATTGCGGCCCGACGGTTTCGTTCACCGATACCAGGGTGCCCAGGGGGATCATGCGTCCCGCCGTGTCGCGCACCTCCAGGCGGCGGATGTCCTCCACATCGCTGCGGAAGGCTCCGTCGGCCTGCACCTTGACCTGGTAAGTACGCCCGAATTTATTGAAATCGTTGACGTAGACCGATCCGAGGAAAGCCTGCAGGGTATTGAAGACGTTGGACAGGGGAACATTCAGGGTCTTGGCCTGAGTGCGATCGACATCCGCAAACAGCTGCGGCACGTTGGCACGGAAGGTCGTGTAGACCCCCTGCAACTTCGATTGGGCGTTGGCATCCTGAACCATGTCGGCAGCGACATTTTGCAGGGTATTCAGGCCGACGCCGCTACGATCCTGCAATTCCATGAGAAAGCCGCCGGCAAAACCCAGGCCGCGGATCGATGGCGGTACGAAGGGAAAGATGCGGGCTTCCTGGATGCCGGAAAATTCTCCGGCCATTCGCCCGACCAGGGCATCCTGACTGAGATCCGCGGACATGCGCTTTTCCCAGGGATCGAATACGACCCAGATCGTGGCCATGTTGGAACTGGCGGCACCGTCGATAAGGGAAAAACCGATGATCGACACCCAGTCACCGATGCCGTCCATAGCGGCAAGTCGCTGGTTGACCTGCTCGACCACCGCCCCGGTACGTTCTAACGATGCGGCATCGGGTAATTGAATGCTGACGAAACAGTAACCCTGGTCCTCACTCGGCACAAACCCCGTCGGCAGGCGCACGAATCCCCAGAAGGCCATTGTGGCCAGAGCCACGAACAAGACCAGGGTCAGAACGGCCCGTCGCACCAGACCGCCGAGCAGGCGGGCATAGAGATTACTGGTACGCTCGAAGGTCCAGTTGAACAGCCGGAAAAAGCCCCAGTGAGCGGTTTTTGTCGGACGCAGCAATAAAGCGCACAGGGCCGGGCTCAGGGTCAGAGCATTAATCGAACTGAATACCGTAGCCACCGCCACGGTCAGGGCGAACTGGCGATAGAGCTGACCGGTGATGCCCCCCAGAAACGCCGTGGGGATAAACACCGCCAGCAGGACCAGGGTGGTGGCGATGATCGGTCCGGTCACCTCCTGCATGGCCCGGATGGTCGCTTCGCGGGGCGTCAGACCGTGGTCGTCGATGTTACGCGCGGTATTCTCCACCACCACGATGGCATCGTCGACCACTACGCCGATGGCCAGCACGATACCGAACAGCGACAACATATTGATGCTGACCCCCATGCCGGCCATGACCGCGAAGGTACCGATGAGCGACACCGGGATGGTCAGGGCCGGGATGACGGTGGCCCGCCAATCCTGCAGAAACACGTAGATGGTAAGGAAAACCAACAACACGGCGATCAACAGGGTCATCACCACCTCGTCGATGGCGGTGTCGACGAACATGGTGGTGTTAAACGGAATCTTGTACTCCAGACCATCGGGAAAGGTCTTTGACAGTTGCGCTATTTTGGCTTCGACCCGTTCCGCCACCTCCAGGGCGTTGGCGCCCGGCAACTGGTAAATACCGATAGATACGCTGGGCGTGCCGTTAAGCTGGGAAAGGCTGGAATAGTTTTTGGCCCCGAGTTCCACCCGGGCGATATCCCGCAGGCGGATCAGGCGGCCTTCCTTGCCGGCCTTGACGATGATGTTTTCGAATTGTCCGGCATCCTTGAGTCGGCCCAGGGTATTGACGGTAAATTGAAAACTCTGTCCGGCGGGGGCGGGATCCTGGCCGATCTGGCCGGCGGCGACCTGCACGTTTTGCTCCTGCAGGGCGTCGATGACATCGGCGGTGGTCAGGCTGCGGGCTCGCAGTCGATCCGGATCGAGCCAGATGCGCATGCTGTAGTCGCGGGCCCCGAAAATCGTGACATCGCCCACGCCGTCGACCCTGGCCAGTTCGTCCTTGATGCGCAAGGAGGCGTAATTGCTCAGATACAGGGTATCGAAACGGCTGTCGGGGGAAAACAGGCTTGCGATCAACAAAATGTTAGTCGACTGCTTCTTGGTCGATATGCCGTTGCGCTTGACCTCCTCGGGGAGCGACGGTTCGGCGATGGCCACGCGGTTCTGCACCAGCACCGCGGCCATATCCAGATCGGTTCCGACCTCGAAGGTGACGGTCAGGGTATATTCGCCGTTATTGGTGCAGGTGCTCGACATGTAGAGCATCCCCTCGACACCGTTGACCTGCTCCTCGATCGGTTGTGCCACGGTCTCGGCGACGACATTGGCATTGGCCCCCGGATAGGAGGTGGTAACCCTTACCGTCGGCGGGGCGATTTCCGGATACTGGGAAACGGGCAAGGTGCGGGCCGCCACCAGCCCGGCGATGACAATGATAATCGAAATAACCGCCGCGAAGATGGGGCGGTGAATGAAAAATCGGCTGAACATCAGGCCCCTCCCTGCTTGGTCTCCGTCCCGTTGGCGGGATTCTGAGCGGTTTCTGTGACCGGCTGCACCACGACCCCGGCTCGGACCTTCTGCAGGCCCTTGACAACGACCCTGTCACCGGCCTGTACGCCGGTCTCTATCACGCGGGACCCATCGACTTTGGGTCCGATGCTCACCGCGTGGTATTCAACTTCGTTTTTGCCGTTGACGGTCAGCAGGTAATGCCCCTGCAGGTCGACTCCAAGCGCCGACTCGGGTACCAGCAAGGCCTTTTCGATGGTACGGATCGGTGCCTGCACCCGGGCAAACAGCCCCGGCAACAGACTGCCGTCGGCGTTGTCGAGCACGCCGCGCACCTGGATGGTACCGGTCTCGGCCTGGACCCGGTTGTCGACATAATCGACCTTGCCTGTGTGGGGATAGCCCTTCTCATTGGACAGGCCCAGATTAATGACGGTATGGCCATTGCCATTGGTCGGGCCCTGTTGTCCGGTACGATGGCTCTGGAAATCGAGCAGATCGCGCTCGTTGACGTTGAAGTAGACATAGATCGGATCGATGCTGACGATGGTGGCCAGCAGGGTATTTTCGCCGGCACCGACCAGGTTGCCGACATCGACCAGGCGCCGGCCGATGCGCCCGCTCAGCGGCGCGGTGACACGGGTGTAGGACAGTTCCAGGCGGGCCGTTTCGATGGCGGCTTTGGCGGCGGCGATAGCGGCGACCGCCTGGTCCTTTTGCGCCCGGGCCTCGATGACTTCCACTTCGCTGACCGCCTGATCCTCGAAGGCGCTCTCCTTGCGCTTGAGTGTCGCTTCGGCGAGACGCAGTTCGGCCTGCCGCATGGCCAGGGTCGCCTCGGCTTCGTCCAGGCGGGCCTGGTACGGTTTGGGATCGATAACGAACAACAGGTCGCCTTTTTTGACCATGGCGCTGTCGTTGAAATGGATGCTTTGCAGATAGCCCTCCACACGGGCGCGGATTTCCACCGATTCGACAGCGTCGGTCAATCCGGAATACTGGGCATAGTGGGTGATGTCCCGCTGTTGCGGGCAGGCGACGGTCACCGTAGGCGGCGGCGGTGCGACGTACTTGTTCTGATCGCGACATCCGGCGGTTAGCGGTAGCGCTGCCAGCAGCAAGCCCAACAGGATTTTATGGGTTTTGATGATCTTGGCCATTACTTGTTCTCCTCAGGGGTGTTGTCCGCAGTTTTGCCGGTTTGAAGATTGTCCGCAGGGTTCCAGCCTCCCCCCAGGGTCTTATACAACTGCACCAGGTAGATGGAGGTATCGCCGCGCGCGGCGGCCAGCTGGTTCTCGTTGTCGAACAGGGACCGCTGGGCATCGAGGACGTTCTGAAAATCGACCAGGCCGTCGCGATACAGGCGGGTCGCAAGCTTCAGGGAGCGTTGCGCCGCCTGTACCGAGCGTTCCAGGGCCGACAGACGGTTGCGCTGGTTCAGATACTGGCTCAGGGCGTTTTCAACCTCGTTCAGGGCCTCCAGCACGCTCTGTTCATAAGATAAAAGCGCCTGCTCCGTTTTGGCGTCCTGCACGGCGATCTGGGCCCGGACCCGTCCGCCATCGAACAGCATCCAGCGCAGGGTCGGCCCGAAGCCGAAGGCCCGGCTGCTGCCTTTCAGCAGGTTACCGGCATCGATGGCTTCAAAGGCGAAGGTGCCGCTCAGCGACAGGCTCGGATAGAGATCGGCCGTCGCCACGCCGATCCGTGCGGTCTGGGCGGCGAGCTGGCGTTCGGCGCGGCGGATGTCGGGCCGCTGGCGCAGCAGGTCGGCGGGAACCCCGACGGCAACCCGGGCGGGCGGCACCGGGATCGGTGCCGGTTTCTCCAGTTGCTCGGAGAGGCTGCCGGGCGCCTGGCCCAGCAATACCGCCAGGGTATTGACGGAGCGGGTCAAGCCGACCTGCAGCGGCGGAATTTCCGCCTGGGATGCAGCCAGTACCTGTTCGGCCTGGGCCACGTCGAGACCGGTGGCAAGTCCGTTTCTGAAACGCGAGCGGGTCAGTTTCAGAACCTGCTGCTGGGATTCGATATTCCCTTGCGCCGCCGCCAGGCGAGCCTGGTAGGTGCGAATATCGAAATAGGTGCGTGCCACTTCCGCAAAAACGCTGATCAGCACATCGCGGCGGTCCTCCTCGCTGGCCTGATAATCGGCCTGGGCCGCCTCTACCGACCGGCGGATGCGACCAAACAGGTCGATTTCCCAACTGGCATCGAGCCCTGTATTGTACAAGGTCTCGGTTTTGCCGCCGGTCGAGTACATGCCGTTTTCGCTGCTGCGTTGCCGTATGGCGCTACCCTTGGCATTCGCTTCCGGCCACCAGGCTCCGCGCGCGGCGCCGAGGCTGGCCCGTGCTTCCCGGATTCTCGATACCGCCTGGCGGATATCCAGATTGTTCCGGCCGGCCTGTTCGATATATTGGTCGAGGAGCGGATCTTCGAAGGTTGCCCACCAGTCGACCGTAACGGATTGGTCGGGCACCAGGGCGGGGTCCTGTCCGGAGCGCCAGTCATCGGGCGTTTTGATATCGGGAGGGGCATAATCGGGACCGACGGCAATGCAACTGCTAAGCAGCAACAGCCCCAGCATCCCGGCAAAAAAACCTGTCAGACGGTGACCGTGGCTCCGCCAGCCTTTATTTTCCGCATCGATTTTTTCAACTGTCATGGTGGCCTCGTTGGGATAATACATTGAGAGAAGAACAAACATACACGAACGTATTTTTGCGATCAAATAAAAAAACCGGGTACGGCGTCTGTCGTACCCGGGGCTGCAAAAAGAGCTGCGGAAGGAAAAACTCAGTAATTACCGCCGATACCTTCTTCGGCTGCGTCACTGACCGGGCCGCGGAAGATGCGGTAGATCCAGATCTTGTAGGCGATGACGATGGGCACAAAGATGGCCACCACCACCGTCATGATATGCAAGGTGTAAGGGCTTGAGGAGGAGTTGGACAGGCTCAGGCTGTAGGCCGGATCGAGGCTGGAGGGGATAAGGTTCGGGAACAGCCCGATGATGCCGGTTGCCACCACCAGCACGATGGCGGCGCAGGATGCGGCGAAGGCCTGCAGCCATTTGTTCTGCGCGACCAAAAGGCGCACCGCCAGCAGTTCCAATGCCGCCATCAGCGGCACCACCCATAACGACGGCGAGGCTTGAAAGTTTTCGTACAAGGCCGTAGCCGGCGCGGTGAAGGCCAGAAAGGCGACGGCGGTCGCCAGCATATAGGGCCAAAGGGTGCGGGCTGTGCGTTTTGCCCTTTCCTGCAGATCGCCGCTGGTCTTGATGGCCAGATACAGCGCACCGTGCTGCAGAAACAGCATGATGAAAAGCACCCCGGTCAAAAGCCCATAAGGGTTGAGCAGCGCCGGCAGCGAGCCGTGATAGCCGGCGGCATCCATGGGCAACCCCCGGAAGATGTTGCCGAAGGCCACTCCGAACAGCAGGGTAATGACCAGACTGGACAGAACGATGGCCCAGTCCCAACCGTTTCTCCAGCCCGGTCCGGGGTTCAGGCCGCGAAACTCAAAGGAGACGCCGCGCACGATGAGGCCGAACAGCAACAGCAGCAACGGGGCATACAGGTAACTGAACATCAGCGCATAGGTGGTGGGAAAGGCCGCGAAGGTGGCGCCGCCTGCCGTGATCAGCCAGACCTCGTTACCGTCCCAGACCGGGCCGAAAGTGCGGATCACCTGTTGACGCTGCGCGTCGTCGCGGGCGATGAATTTGTGCAGCATACCGGCCCCGAGGGTAAATCCGTCGAGCATAAAGTACAGGGCCCACAACAAACCCCACAGGGCAAACCAGATCACCTGAAGTGTCATCGTTACGCCTCCCGTTGTTCGGCCACCGCAAGCTCGGGGCCCTTGGCCGCGATTTTGGTGAGCAGATAGAAATCAAGGACTCCCAGCCCGCCATATAAAAGTGTAAAGCCGATCAGGGAGCCGATGACATGTCCCGGCGTGAGATTCGAGGAGACGCCGGCGCTGGTCTTCATAAGTCCGTAGACGATCCAGGGCTGGCGGCCGACCTCGGCGGCAATCCATCCCAACTGATTGGCCAGGTAAGGCAGGGGGATGGCGAAGAACATCATGCGCAGGAACCACCGGTGCCGATCGAGCCAGCCTCGCCGCGATAGCACTACGGCGGCCATGCCGGCCAGCACGAAGAACACCCCCAGCCCGACCATCGCCCGGAAACTGAGGAACACCGGCAATACCGGCGGGCGCTCTTCGGGGGGGAATTCCTTCAGCCCCTTCACTTCCGAGTTGAAATTCTTATGCGCCAGATAACTCAGCATTTTAGGGATGGGCAGAGCCTGCACCGCATTGCGTTCGTTGGCGGCATCGGGCCAGACGATGAGGTTCATGGGCGCGCCGCTGCGGGTTTCCCAGGTCGATTCCAGTGCCGCGAATTTGGTCGGCTGGAAGCGCGCCACCACGCTGGCCTGCATATCGCCGCTGAACATGACCAGGCAGGCGGCCACCAGGGCGAAGGGCGCGGCCATGCGAAACGAGCGCCGGAAAAATTCCGGCTCCGAATTGCGCAACAGATGCCAGGCCGAAACGCCCATGACAAAGAACGCCGCCAGCAGGTGCGCGGAAATAACCGTATGGAAAAATTTGATCAGCCCGTAGGGGTTGGTCAGCAGTGCGACGAAATCGACCATCTCGGCGCGGTTGTTGCGCAGGACATAACCGACCGGATTCTGCATCCAGCCGTTGGCCAGAAGAATCCACAGGGCCGACATGTTGGAACCCAATACCACCATCCAGATGGCAAAACAGTGCACTTTTTTGGAGACCTTGTTCCAGCCGAAGATCCACAGGCCGATGAAGACCGATTCAAGGAAAAACGCCGCCGTTGCCTCGATGGCCAGGGGTGCGCCGAAGATGTCGCCGACATAGCGGGAGTATTCCGCCCAGTTCATGCCGAACTGAAATTCCAGGGTGATGCCGGTGACGATGCCGAGGGCGAAATTGACCAGAAACAATTTGCCCCAGAAGCGGGTCATGCGCCGGTACAGCTCATCGCCGGTACGCACATAACGGGTTTCCATCCAGGCCACCAGGATAGACAGGCCCAGGGTCAAGGGCACAAACATGAAGTGAAACAAGGTGGTGATGGCAAACTGCAGCCGACTTAAGGTAACCACATCCATCGAAAAGCCCCTCCTTTTTGAGTCCCCCTGTGTTGCTAACGGACGGTGTGTCGGGGCGCCTGCCCCCTGAAAACGAAATGACCGGTGCGATTGAAGCCTGGTTTCATGCCTGTGAACATCGGAGTCAACATGCCATAAAGTTCGGTTTGGAAAAGGGTCTGGATCCGGATTTCAATGGGCAGACCCGACATTACATATAACAGACATAAATGACTTTTTCAGTGATATTTTTACGTAAACGCCAGGATTCCCGGTTGTCGGGTGCTGCATGGTTCGATTGATTCATAGAGGGGCAGAACGGATCAGTCGGTTTGAGCTTCCCGGGGAACGGCCGATACTGTCGCCGGACCGAGCAGCGTGGCAACCCACTGGGTATCCTCGTGGCTGTCCAGGGCAATTTTGGCTGTCATGGTCAGTGGCACCGACAGCAGCATGCCGACCGGACCGAGCAGCCATCCCCAGAACAGCAGGGATAAAAAGACCACCAAAGGCGACAGGCCAAGCCCCCTGCCCATGAAGCGCGGTTCGACGGCACTGCCCATGACCAGGTTGACCACCAGAAAGCCGACACCCACCAGCAGTGCCCGCAACAGGCCCAGCTGAACCAGGGCCAACAGCACGGCGGGGCCGGCGGCGATGATCGACCCGATATTCGGGACGTAATTGAGCAAAAAGGCCAGGACACCCCATAGCAAGGGAAAATCGACGCCCAGCACCAGCAGCCACAGGGTGATCAGCGCCCCGGTGATGAGGCTGATGATGGTTTTTATGGCCATATAATGCTGAACGTTTTGTACAAAGTGGTCGAAACCCGAGAGACTCTTCGACGGGCCGAGAATGGCACGCAGTTTTCCCGGCATGCCCGAAGCTTCAAGCAGCATGAAAATAACCGTCATAAGGACCAGAAAGCCGTTGGCCAGCACGTTGGTCAGGGCATTAAACAGCGAAGCGACAAGCTTCATGGCGGCGCCGGGATCGAAAATCTCCGTAAGGACCTGCCCCGATATGCTGATGTTCTTGCGTTCCAGCCAGGTGGTGAGCACATCGGCGTATTGGCGTAGCCTCGATTCGTAGAGAGGCAGGTTTTCCGAAAAAGCGCTGACCGAGGAGCCTATCAGGCCGGCGAGCATCAGCCCGGCCAGCACTACCGTTAGGATAACCACAAGCAATGCCAGCCATGATGGCAGCCCGCGGCGCTGCAACCAGAACATGGGGGATGCGCTTAAAATGGCGATAAAGCCTGCCAGCAGAAAGGGCACAAGAATCACCTTGCCGGCATTTAAACCCGCTGCAACGATGACCAGGGCGGCCAGAGTTATGAAAACCTGAGAAACGCTCAGGGGGCGGTTGGACATATTTCCTCACACATGGCGAATGCTGCAGACAGTGAATTAACGGCGTGCAGGTTATCGGAAAGCGTGGCTCGGCATGTTTTCCTGCGGACCGGAATTTTAGAAATAATAATCGTTTCGAGCGGAAACCGCAATGCCGCAGGGTGCAGACGGTCGGCTGACTTTTTGCGGAACGTCGCCACAGGGCGGCCGGCCGATGATGGGAAACGCTTTGCAGTAGAAGCGGGCCGCTACCGGCGAATCGGTGTTCTTTAAGGAGGTGCCGGGATCAGATGGGGGCCGTACGTCTGGTACGTTTGCTACGGGTTCGCTTCAAGCGAATCAGGGCGGATTCGATCCGGGCAAAATCGGGACCCTTGCGGTTCAAACTGGAAAGGTCCAGCTTGTATTTTTTGGCCATCTCCATCACCACCGGCAGGGGTTCGGGGTCGGCCTTGGTCCACACGGGACGTAATTCGCGCAAGAAGATGTTGGCGACATCGGGCTCCATACCGTGCATGGCGGTCAGACGCCCTTCCAGATCCTCGGCATTGGCGGCGGTATCATGCAATTGGGTAAGGCTGCCCTGGTAGTAATTCTGCAAGGTGTTGCAGATGTCCATGACATTGGTTGCCGCTATGCCGTCATACCGCACATAACCGCCTTCCTGCATGACCGGATGCACCAGGTAACTCCAGCCTGCACGGCTGATACTTTCCGGGTCGAGGAGTTGGTACTTCTGGAATGTGCGATAGGTTTTGCGGGCGATATCCCGCGAAACCGGGCCTCCGAACAGCGTGGCGGCCAGCAACCATTTGAAAAGTTCCTGATCGCAGGAGCTTTGTAAGTCGATACCGAGTTCTTCGGAAAACAGGGGAAAGGTGAGCAGGTCGTCGATCTTCATGAAGGATTCCTTTTGATGCTTTTTGTTCTGCGTTGAATATGCAGGGAACATGCCTGAATCATTAGATATTCTTTGCAGAGCGGTAGGGCTTTGCGGTTGCCGTGTTTTTTACAGGAACGGCCATGTTTTTAATCCGTGAGCAAGCGGCAGCGTAGAGAGGATTGTTCGATAACGGCATGCGGAACGAAGGCCGGTGGTGAAGAACGGCAGGTAGAGTCATGCAGAGGGGAGCAAGCTTAATGCATCATGGACAAAGGTGGGTTGGCACCGGCAGGGTTTGCGGTTGAGGTGCCTGTTTGTGTTGCCGGGGTCGGTGATTTCACCGAATGGGAGAAATTTGCAGGTGTTGCTGCTTCAGGTGTCGGGATGCGAGGCCAGCCGGTAGATGGCCATATCGACACCGCAAGAAGAACAGATGGTCGTATCTTCAAGCAGAGTACGGCAGCATGGACAGGTATCCCCCCAACCGGTGCTTCCGGTTATTTTTCGATCGACGCGGCGGGCCGACGCGAGTTGCTCCATGGGTTCGACGCTGCATAAGGCCCCGGCTCTTCTGAAATGTTCCCAACAGCGCCAGGCGGCTTTGCGGTCGACCCCGGAGCGGACAATGGCGCCTGGGGATAGAAGACGGCCTATTTCATGGTCGGTAAAGCCTGTCGTTCTGGCCAGGTTGGATCGAACCTGGTGCTGACTCAGCGTTGGTGAGAAGCGACCGGTGAAGATCACATTGAAGAGTTTTTCTCTCATGATTGCTCCGAAAAGGGGTGCCCCCGCCGTTGCCCATCGGGACCGGGGTTTGCCGGGACAGGGAACGTGGCGGTCAATAAAGAATAGCATGCCTTAATTTTCTATGTCTAACGCTTTTTGGCAAGGAGGCGAACACGGAGAAAGGTGTTTTCATCGGCGGCATCGATAACGGTTCTCACGATGGCGGACGGCAATCCCTTTCAGGAGTGGAGGAAATCGTCGGAGAGGGTTTCCAGCAGCAGGATATGCAGTTCACGCGGTCCACGGGGGGCGGCGGGCAACATCCGCTTGGTATCGGCGGTGCGGCTGGGCCCGGTGATAAACGCAATGAAATCAGGACTCTGACGGCTGTGCAGACGCCGCAACAGGGGAGTGGCAGCCATATGGTCGGGAAGGATTTTTGTCGGATGCAGCAAGACGAAATGCCGTTCGGGCAAGGTGCAGGTCAGCTGCACGTCCTGCGCGCTGGCCTCCAGCACCAGGGTGCCGGTATCGGCCAGGCCGAAATTGGCGCAGCTGACACCGGCGGCAGCCGTGGCGGTGGTACGGAACAGGTCGCCGCAGACAACCTTGCCGCCCCGGTCTTGCAGGCGTCCGACCAGGGCGAGTCGGCGGGCATCGGCGAAATCGGGCACAAGAATGGTGCCGCCGGCATGCCGGACTAGGTAGTCGGTGGCAGCTGACGTCGAAACGCAGCGCACCACCTCCGCGCCTGCCCGGGCGGCTGTTTGACAGAACCGTTCAAGGAGAGTGGCCGGGATGGACATGGAAATCGATGGCTTGCGGCCCGCTCAGGCACCGCGTCCTGATTTGAAACGTTTTAACCAGGCCTGGAAATCCTTTTCTTCGTGTTCCAGTTCGAAGGCATTGATCAGGCCGCGCCGCAGGGCCACGGCGACGGCGCGGTTGCGAAGATTGAAGGCGTCCCCGTACTTTTCGGTATGAAATTGTTCCTGATCGACACCGAGCTTGGTGTAGAGGGAATTGAGGCGGCTCTGAACGCCGCGCCGCGACAGATAGCGTCGCTGGGCGATGAGATTATCGGTCAGCCCCAGAGAAATATCGAGAAGCGCTTCGAATTCGATGTCGGACAGAGCGGTCTGGCTGTGGCCGGCACGGCCCTGGACTTTGCGCACTTCCGGGTCGATCCAGCACTGTTCTTCAAGCAGTACGGTGCGAATGGCGGACATAATGCGGTCGCGGGGATTGGATTTGAGAATGTATCCGTACACGGTTTCTGGCGGAACGATACGCGACAGAGTTCGCACATACATTTCATCTTTGAACTGGCTCCAGAAAACGATGCGAGCCTCAGGCTTGCGCTGCCACAGATTGCGGGCCAGTTCGATGCCGTTCATTTCCGGCATCTGGATGTCGCTGATCAGAAGCGGCTGCTCCTGCTGCAGGGCCATTTCCAGTGCCGCCATGCCGTTCGGTGCCCGGTCGATCTGGCAGGCTTCCTCCCAGCCTTTGAGCAACTGTTCCAGAAACTCGAAATCCCGCGGATTGTCTTCTGCGATTACGATGTGCACATCCGTCATTCGTGTCAGGCCTCCTGGGTTCCTGCCGGGATTGGCAGGGTCAGTTCAAAGCGGGTACCGCTTGAAAATCGGGAATCGCTCCAGCGTACCTGGGCGCCGATCGTTCGCGCACGCTCGCGAATGTTGTTCAATCCCCGCCCGGCGCGCATCGCCACCTGCTCAAGATTGAACCCGATGCCGTTGTCTTCAATGGACAGCACGACCTGGTCGCCGCATAGGTCGAGGTTCACCTCGTAGCGCGAAGCCCGCGCATGTTTGATGACATTGTGGATGGCTTCCACCGCTATGCGGTAAATAGTCAGTTTCTGCAGCCGTGATAGACCGGAGGCGTCGACCTCGGGAGCAATATAGAGATGGTACTCCGGCATATCACCCTTGCCGAGGTGCCGCTCGAGATGGGACTCGAGGGCCGCCCCCAGGCCAAGAATGTCGAGGGTCTGGGGATGCAGGTTGTCCATCAGTTGGCGCAGGTTGGCAATGGCCCGCAGCAGGTCCTCTTCCAGAATGCAGACTTCGTCCCTGAATTCAGCCTCTGCCGGCAGACTTTGAAGGCCGCGCAGGATGCCCGACAGGTCGCACAGGGTTTGATCGTGGATATCCATGGCAATGCGGCGACGCTCTTCTTCGGCGCCTTCGAGCAGTTTTTCCGTGCCCACCACCCGGATCAGCTGGTCGGTCATGTGGTTGATGGACAGGGCCAGATCGTCGAGCTCGTCCCGTACCGGATTGGGTGCCGGCGGTGGCGCCAGATCGCCGCGAACGATGCGGCCGGCGCTGTCGCTGAGGGTCTGCACCCGTCGCAGAATACCGCGCGCAAAGAACAGCGATAGCAGCACCCCGATGGGAATCGCCGCACCGAGCACGATGACGGACACCAGGGCTGCCCGATCTGTCAATTTGTCGAGATCCTTGCTGTTGGGCGGCGGCGAGTCCTTGCGCATCCGTTTGGTCTGCTCGTTGAGCTTGACGAGTTTGGGGCGCAACTGCTCGAGGCCCGCGGTATAAACCCAGATATTGAATGCGTCTTTATCGGGATACAGGGCTTCGACGGCTCGTGCCAGTTCCTGGGCCTGAGTTTCGGGCAGTGGCATGTATTGTTGCAGGCGTTCCAGACCGCTGAGCAGGTGGGCATAGGCCTGGTCCAGATCGCTGAGCAGGGCTTCCAGGTTTTCGTAACCGGCCTGCCCGTTCTTTACCAGAACCTGGTATTGGCGGACCGAGTCGTCCATGACGCGGGCGGCGATGTTGGCTTCGGTGATACCCATGAGGATCGCCCCGACCCCTTCGGCATGATCGCGTTTGCGGGACAGGTCGATGTAGGTATATTGCAGAAAGCTCAGCAGCAGGGTCATCAGCAACAGAACCGCCGCCGGTGCAATCAATATCTGATGTTTGAGAGTCAGTCGCATGAGGGCAAAGATACCACAAACGTTGAGGCGATGCACTGTGCTTCAGCACAGGCCGATAGTGTATATAAATCCCTCTAAGGTGCGGCGGGCTTTGTTCCCCCGTCAAACGCGGCCCGTGCTTCCCGGCTCAGGGCATGCGGCTCGCGCTGATAGCGCGGGGAATGGTGAAAGACCTGCAGGCGTGCCGCCCGCGCCAGACGGGCCAGACGCCCTGCCTGCCAGGCCGTGAGATGGTTGCGAAGGCGCGCGCGCTGCAGATCCCGATGGGCGAAAGCCGCCTCGATGGACAGCAGGTGGGCATCGGCCGCGATTTCCAGAATGCGTCGGAAATTGCCGAAGACAGGAGAACAATCGGTGACATAGACGATTTTCATGCCCCGTTCCGTGGAAGCGATCTGTTTCAGCAAAGTGCCCAGCGGCGCGGTCTGCAAACCGCCGCGCAATAAAGGTATCCTGACCGGCGTCCGGGGATCGGCTTTCTGCAGGACCAGATCCTTGAAGTGCCCCAGCCAGGGGCCGGGCTTGAAGCCGAAGCGTTCCAGGGCATCCTTGTGAATGGCGATGTGCAGCGGCTCTTCCAGGGCAAAAGCCAGCGATACGATATCGCCGTGGATAAGCGGTGTGGCCCGCACCCGATACCAGGGGGTGGTGTGCAGGACGCCGTCCTCGCAGGGCAGCAGCCGCTCGGCTTGGGGGCGAAAGGCCCGGCCCGCCGGGAAAGACACCTCGCGGATCCCTTCGGGGAGCCACTCGCGTACGGTGAGCGCAAAAGGGTAACCATCGACCAGGTTCCAGGTATAGCCCTGCAGGCGGGCCGCCATCTGATCGGCCAGCCCGGCCGGGCCGTACATCAGCAGGGAAAGGTCCCGCGCCAGAAAGGTGCGCAGCAGCAGATCGAAGCCGACCAGGTGATCGATATGCGCGTGGGACAGAAACAACAGACGGGTTTTGAGCAGTTCGCCGGGGGGCAAGGCATGCAGATCGCCGCAGTCGAACAGCAGCGCTTCGCCCCGGTAAGCGAGGCGTACATGGAGGGCGGGGTCACCGAAAGGGCCGTTGACCAGGCGGGGGAAAAATACCGAACGCATCGGTTGTGCCTCCCTGGGGTCTTTGAGCGGATGAAGCAGCTTGATACAGCCGAACCCTTTTGTTGTGCTGTGCAGATTCCCGGAGGAACCGCCAGCTTCGAAAAGGGTTCGGCCATCGAGGAGTCGGTGGGAAGCAAAACGCTCTTCGCGGCATCTGCCGAAACCGAGAGATTACTTCGATTTTACCGTGGTATAGAGGGTCTGGTCACGGCGTTGAATCAGCACCCGTACGACTTTCCCGCCTTCTATGTCGGTAAGCAGGGTACGTAGCTGAGAGGTCGATACGACGGCTTTGCCGTTAATTTCCAGCAGCACATCGCCAGCGCGGATTTTTTCGCTGGCCGGGCCATCCGGTTCGACGGCGGTGACCAGCACCCCTTGTTCGACGGACAGACGATAACGGCTGGCGACTTCCGGGGTAATGTCGAGGACCGACAGTCCCAGAGCCTTCTCGGCATTTTCTACTTTAGCGGGTTTTGTCGCCTTGGAGGACGACTGTGCCTTATCCTGGGTTCCTATGGTGATATGGACGGTTTTGTCGCGGCCCTCCCGGAACAAGGTCAGCTTGGCTTTTTTCCCGACGGGCAAAGAGGCGACCATTTTGGGTAGATCGCCAAGGGTTTTCAACTCTTTACCGTTGAGTGCAAGGAGGATGTCTCCCCGGAGCAGGCCGGCCTTTTCAGCGGGGGAGTCCTTCTGGACATCGGTAACCAGAGCGCCCCGGGCTTTTTTCAGGCCGAAAGATTCCGCCAGTTCCTGGGTGACTTCCTGCACGGTAACGCCGATCCAGCCACGCACCACATGGCCCGTGTCGCGCAGTTGGGGAATAATGGATTTTGCGGCGTTGACCGGGATGGCGAAACCGATGCCCTGACCGCCGGCCACGATCGCCGTATTGATGCCAATCACCTGGCCGGACTCGTTGAACAGGGGGCCGCCGGAGTTGCCGGGGTTGATGGAGGCGTCGGTCTGGATGAAATCGTCATAAGGCCCC
Organism: Syntrophotalea carbinolica DSM 2380; assembly: GCF_000012885.1. NCBI lineage: Bacteria > Pseudomonadati > Thermodesulfobacteriota > Desulfuromonadia > Desulfuromonadales > Syntrophotaleaceae > Syntrophotalea > Syntrophotalea carbinolica. The sequence continues at coordinate 3,597,064 of NC_007498.2, read as the reverse complement.
GCGCCGATGACGCGCCCCTTGGCCGATACGATGCCGACGGTGACCGTCTGCTCCAGTCCGAAGGGGTTGCCGATGGCCATGACCCATTCGCCGACCCTGAGTTTTTCGCTATCGCCGAGTTCGGCGACCGGCAACTGTTCCTGGCCGACATCGATTTTTACCAGGGCCAGGTCCAGTTTAGGATCGAGGCCCTGCACCGTTCCGCTGAATTCACGGCCGTCGGCCAGTCGCACCTTGATGACGTCGGCACCGTCCACCACGTGATCGTTGGTCAGGATGTAGCCATCGGCGGAAATGATAAAGCCGGAACCGAGGGAGCGTTCTTTACGCGGCATCGGTTGGCCTCGGAAAAAGCGATCGAAAAAATCCTCGAAGAATTCGTCGTAAGGGGAAGGTTGCCCGGGAAAGACGGGACGCTGGGAGCGTACCGTCTTGGAGGTACTGATGTTGACTACCGACGGTTTGAGATGGACCGCCAGGTCAGCGAAGTCGGGAACCGCCAAAGCCGGGACGGCGATCAGCAGTAACGTCAGGCAACTTAACAGCATACGAGACTTGAGCTTCATGGTTATCCTCCGTAGGGTATTCGGCGACTCCGGCACCGTGCGATGAATCGCGCCAGATTCATGGTCATGCCGGAAAAGGTAATCATTCAGAGGGGGTGTGTCAATGTGCAGAAAGGCATATGCCGGTGCGGATATGTCCCGCCCGGTCGAAATGTCGGTCTCGCCTCAGCCGATCGCTTTGATTGCCACAGGTCTAAGGGGTCGCCGGGGGCGTTTGCGGTCCTTTGCGTGGCAGAAAGACGGTAAAGGTAGTGCCCTTTTCGGGAACCGAGAAAACCTCGACTCGTCCTCCATGAGCCTTGACGAAGGAGTCGACGATGGCCAGTCCCAGGCCGGTACCGCCGTCTTCCCGATTGCGGGCTCGGTCGACCCGGTAAAAACGATCGAAGATATGCGGCAGATGCTCCGCAGGGATGCCGATACCCGTATCGCTGACCTTGACGATGACCTCATCCTGTTCCCCGTCCACGGACAAGGAGATTTCCACCTGGCCGCCATCAGGGGTGTAATTGATGGCATTGGCGATCAGGTTGAGAAATACCTGGCGCAGTCGCATTTTATCCGCCAGGATCCGGATCTCCTCGGTAACATTGGGATGCAGTACCAGTTCGATGGATTTCGGTTGAGCCAGGGAACGGCCCTGTAGATACAGCTCCTGCAACAGGTCGCTGAGGCTCATTTCCTTGATGGTCAGCGGTTTCTGCCCCCCTTCGCTTTTGGCCAGCAGCAGCAGGTCGTCGATGATGCGGCTCATCCGGTCGATTTCTTCCATGCCGGATATGAGCATTTTGCGGAATTCTTCAGGGGTTTTGGCCCAGCGCAGGGCGACTTCGGTTTCGCCCTTGAGGATGGTCAGGGGAGTACGCAGCTCGTGGGAGGCGTCGCCGGAAAACTGCTTGATTTTGCGGAAGGATTCTTCCAGGCGTCCCAGCATGGAGTTGAAGGTGTCGACCAGGCGGGCCAACTCATCGCCGGAGGAGCGAAGCGGCAGGCGCTGCGAGAGATTTTCCACATTGATGCGGCGCATGGCCCGGGTCAGGTTTTCGACCGGCGCCAGGGTACGGCCGGCCAGAAACCAGCCGAGAATGGATACGGCCAGTAAAGCTATGGGGCTGAATATCAGCAACAGCGTGCGCAGTTCCCGTAGCGGTTCCCGAACCATCCCCAAGCCGGTGCCGACCTGCAGAAAAATGACCTCGCCATTCTTGAGTTCCATGGCCATGGTCAGAAACCGCATGGGATAGGGGCCATTCTTGAGCCTGGAGCTCTGTATCACCAGCCCCTTTTCAGCGGCGGCCTCCAGGGTGCGGAGGTCGATGTCCGGGGCGTTTCCGATACTGTTGACTTCGCTGCACAGCGGTTGGCCGGCAGCATCGACCAGGCGATAAAAATTGCCCTGGCGATGGCGGCGCACGAACTTGGAAAATGCGCGGCAGCGATCCGGTCCGGAAAAGCCCTGCAGTAACGCAGGGCTTTCTTCGGTCAGTTTCATCAGGCGGCGGTCGGTTTGCTCCAGCAGGCTGGTGGACAGCTGCTGGTACCAGATGCAGCCGCTTACCGCCAGTACCACGACGATGGTCAGGGTATACCAGGCGGTAAGCCGGAATCGCAGGGAGTGAAAAAACAATCAGCCCTCCTTGAGGACGTACCCCACGCCGCGCACGGTGTGAATAAGCTTTTTGTCGAAATCCCGGTCGACTTTCTTGCGCAGGTAATTGACATACACATCGATGATATTGGTGAAAGAATCGAAGGTGTAGTCCCATACGTGCTCGGCGATCATGGCCCGGGTGAGCACCTGATTGGGATTGCGCATGAAGTATTCGAGCAAAGCGTATTCCTTGGCTGTCAGATCGATCTCCTGATCGGATCGCCAGACCTTGTGCGAAACAGGGTCAAGGCGCAGGTCGGCAAAATAGATCTCCGCACCACGATCCTTGGCGCTGCGCCGCAGCAGGGCTTTGACGCGAGCCAGCAGTTCGCTGAAGGCAAAGGGCTTGGTCAGATAGTCGTCGCTGCCCGAATCGAGGCCGGAGACGATATCTTCAACAGCGTCCTTGGCGGTCAGGCACAATACCGGAGTGGTTACGTCCTTGGTTCGCAATTCCTTGATGACTTCAAGGCCGTCTTTCTTGGGCAGCATGAGGTCCATCAGGATGATATCGTAAGGATTATTTTCAGCCAGGTAGAGCCCCTCTTCACCATCAAAGGCTACATCTACGGTGAAGTCTTCCTCTTCCAGACCCCGTTTGATAAAGCTGGCTACTTTTTTTTCGTCTTCTACCACGAGTACACGCATAGTCGCTTCCTTTCTGCCTGCGGTGGAAACGGTCAGGTCTTTGATTCGCACTGTTTCCGGTAAAGGGTTTAACTGTATCCCCGCCTCGCCCCCCTCTTCGCGGGGCCTGGCCCAGCGTACGGCTCGTTGCCCGGTGAGTTTTTGAGGTTCCGTGGTTGTCGAGACCCTCACCGGGGCTTGATGCCAGCCGGGACTGGCCGGGCAGGACCATGTCCCCCTGTTGGATTCCGCTGCGTGGCTGGCCAACGTACAATAAAATGTGCCCGGATTCACTTCATGAATTTTACATTAAAATGGTAGCAACAAAATACGATCCCGCAAGTATTTCATTGTACCAAATGCACAAGTCTTTATAGTGCACAGTTCCGGGTATGAGCGGCACGCGTTGCTGGATATACAATCTGGGACGAAACTACCATTAAAGGTATAATGCTCATTAAGCGTTGGCGGGATTACACTCTACTAACAAGGTTTTTGTCAAGTATTTTATTGCCTTCCCCCCCAGTCCTTTGGTAAACAGAGCGCATGAATGAATTCTGGTTGCAAATCAATATTATCGTACCGGCCGCCGGTATCGATCTGGTGTGTCATGAAATGACCGAACTGGGTTCTGCCGGCATTACCGTGGAAGAGCGTGCCCTGGATACTTTCGTGGTCCCCGACCCGGATGCCGATATTCCGGAAACCCTCATCCTGAAGGTGTATTTCCCTCCGGAGATCGAACCGGAGCAACTTGCACGGCAGGTTGCCGAGCGCTTGGCCTGGCTTGCGCCCCTGATCCCCGGCCTGGAGGTGGTTACGCCGGAAATCAGCCGGGTACGCGCCGAAGATTGGGCGGAGAACTGGAAGCAGCATTTTGGCATTCAGCGTATCGGTTCGCGTCTGGTCATCCGCCCGACCTGGGAGGCCTTCAGTCCCGATCCTCAGGACGCCGTTCTGACCCTCGATCCCGGCATGGCCTTCGGAACGGGCAGCCATGCCACCACCCGTCTGTGCCTCGAAGCTCTTGCCGAGTTGTATGAAACCCCACCGGGCCCGCAGCGGGTTCTCGATGTGGGTACCGGTTCCGGTATTCTGGCGGTGGCGGCTGCGCTGCTCGGGGCTGGCCAGGTGTTGGGCTGCGATATCGACGAAACGGCGTGCCAGGTAGCGCTGGACAATGCCCGGCAAAACGGTGTGATCGAGCAGATCGCCGTGACCCTGGATCCGCTGGAAACACTGGGGGGGGATTTTGATGTTGTGCTGGCCAATATCCTGGCCGAGGAAAATGCGCGGCTGGCCCCCGAACTGGTGCATCGGCTGGCGCCCGGCGGCGTGTTGATCCTGTCCGGCATTCTGAACGAAAAAGAACAACTGGTTATAGACGCTTTCGCCGGCCGCGGATTGACGGGGCCCGATATTCGCCGGCAGGACGAATGGTCTTGTCTGTGCTATATCAAGGAAGCCTGAATGCACCGCTTTTTTATCGCTCCGGATGTCTTGCGGCACGATCACATCGCTTTGACCGATGAGATTCTGCGGCACATGGCGGTACTGCGCCTTGCCAGGGGAGCGGAAATTCTGTTGCTTGACGGCCTCGGTAATCTCTGTCATTGCCGCATCGATCATCTGGACCGCAAATCCGGTTCGGCCATGGTGCTGAGCCGTTGCACTCAGCAGGAGACGGCTTTTCCCGTGGAGCTTATGCAGGCCCTGCCCAAGGCTGACAAAATGGAGCTGGTGCTGCAAAAGGGCACCGAATTGGGCATTACAGGGTTCACCCCGCTGCAGACCAGTCGCAGCGTTCCAAGACTTAAACCCGAGCGCGAGACACAACGGCATCAACGCTGGCTGCGCATCATTCGTGAAGCGGCGCGTCAATGCCGGCGGCCGCTGTTGCCGTCCCTGGCTGCGATCCGCCCGCTGGATGAGGCCCTTGGCCAATGTCGGAGCGAACTGCGTCTGATGCTGTGGGAAGAAGGCAGCCAACCCCTGGATGCGGTGCTGCCGGAGCGGATTCCGGCCGGAGCAGCCGTCCTGATCGGACCGGAAGGCGGATTTTCCCGGGAAGAAGCCGAGACGGCCAGACAGCACGGGTTTGTCCCGGTCTTGTTCGGTCCGCGTATTTTGCGCAGCGAGACCGCCGGATTCGCTGCTGCAACCATACTGCAATACCGTTATGGCGACCTGGCTGGCAGAGTTTGAAGGTTCCGATGGAGCCCATGTGGAGGAGTTGATATGAAGTGTCCCAAGTGCGGTTTTCAGAGTTTTAACTACCTGGCCACCTGTAAGAAATGTGGTCGGGATCTGTCCCAGATACGTGACAAATTCCGCCTTGGCGACCCTGTCCTGCCTGAAACGATTGACAGCCATCCGGCGGCGGCGCCGCCCATGCCCGAAGACCCGTTTGAAACCCTGTTGCCGGACGAAAAAGACATCTCGACCGCCGCCAATCTGGCCAGCCTGCCGGATGAAGAGACGGACACGGCATTGTCCGAGTACATCGAGGACATAAACACCGTGGATCCGGAGCTTGCGGAAACCCTGGATCCGGATATGGACTGGAGTGCGGAGGGGGTGACTGTCGACTCGTTCGACCTGGGTGACGAGCTGGCCGAACCCGTTCTGTCTGAAGAAGAGTCTTTGCCGAAGCTGGCCGATGATACCATCGAACCTGCCGGATCTGCTGATCCGGAGCCTGAAGCCGTGCCGGTTTACGCAGCGGAGCAGCGGTCCGAGAAAAGCTTTGAGGATATGGCGACGGTCGAAGAGGCCTCCGATTTTTCCACCAACGATTTAGACTTCGAGGATGATGCGGATCTCGATGCCTGGCTGCTCGATGGAGAAGAGCCCTCCTGGCGTCGGGCCGTGCCGGAGCCTCTTTCGGAGGCAGACCTGGCGGACCCCCTCGGGGACGATTTCGGTTCTGCTTCGGTGGGTGGCGATTTTCCCCCGTTCGACGATCTGCAACAGACCGAACTGCCCTTCGAAAACGATATGAAGAAGGCATCGGTAGCCGCTCGGATGCTGGCGTTTGTGCTCGATACGGGGTTGTTGGCCCTGCTCCTTGCCCTGTTTGTCATGGCGGGGGAATATCTGCGGCGCGGGACGGGCGTTTTCGAGTGGCCGCAACCACAGCAATTAGCCGATCAGGTCGGGCCCTATTTCCTGGTGTTTTTCGGATTGTCCTTCGGTTATTTCACCCTGTTTCATTATCTCGGCGGCCAGACGCCGGGCAAAATGGCCGGCAAACTGCTGGTTGTCGATATCAGCGGCGAACCCTTGCAGCTTTCCCAGGCCTTTTTGCGCACCGTCGGCGGGTTGATCTGCTTGTTGCCGGGGGGGCTGGGTTTCTGCAGCATGCTGCTGAACCGCGAAGGGCGAGGATGGAACGACCGTTTGGCAGGCAGTATAGTGGTTGCTGCCGAAGACGGTGTGTTGTTTCAGGGGGACGAGTAAGGACTGGTTGGGATTTTGCGTAAGTCCGGCGGTTATGGCCGGGTGAGCTTGTTGCGCAGAATGAGGATCTCCAAAGCGCAGGCGGTCTTGGCCAACAGATTCTGCAGCTCCGTCACCCGTTCGCTGCCGGTTTGACCGGCCTCTTCCGCGAACAGCATGCCTACCGATCGCCCGGCCAGAATCAATGGCAGCATGATGGCTTTTTCGCAGGAGGCACCCAAGGCGTTAACCAGCTGTTTCAACAACCGCGGTTCGGGTACACGGCCAAGAAACGGGTTTTGCTCCGACAGCACCGCATGCAGCAGGTTGCTGCCTGTCACCGTGATTTTAACATTGTGAAATTCGGGGTGTAACCGATGCCCGACCAGAGCCCGCCAGCCGCGTAATTCTCCATTCTTCAACAGAAACAGTCCCATGCGATCGAATTGTCCGGACAGGTGGTCGATAAGCGTGTCCGCCACGTCATCACGGCAGCGAGCCGCAGCCAGTTTTTCACTCAATTCGGCGAGGGTTATCGCGGTTTTCGGCGGGATCTCGTCGTCGATCACCTCCGCCTCTTCCAACATGGCTTCGTCGATGTCCTCTTCCACGGGCGGGCCGAACATAGCGGCTGCAGGCCGCATCTTTTCCAACAACAACTGCTCCCGATCGGGCAGCTGCCGGTCGTAGCAGCGTTCGATGGCTTGTATCAGCCGGCATTCAGGCGCCACCAGGGGGGCCAGCGGATAACCGATCAGGCTGGCCAGCGCCTGCATGTTTTCCCGGTCGCTCGGGTCGGCCATGGCGACGACCAGTCCCTGCTGTCCCAGTCGTATCGGTAAGGCCCGAAATTTCAGCGCTTGCTCCATGGACAGGAATTCACGCATAACAGGCGGCAGGTTTTGTAGCTGGCGGGGTTCGAAGCAGGGAAGGTCGAGCTGTCTGCTGAGCAGCTGCGCAAGGCGGTCTTCACCCAGGGGGATCAGGATGAGCGTGCTGGTACTGGCGGCGATTCCGGCATGCCTGGCATGTGCCTGCACCTTGGCGGCCATATTTTTGGGAAGCATACCGGTGCGTACCAGCAGCTTCAGCAGGTTGCTTGCCATAAAAATCACCACGACAGGCGGTTAATTACCGGACTGTCATGCCTCCTCCGATACCATGCGCATCCAAGACAGGGAATCCCCGTCAAATCGAATTAACCCATGCGTAAAGCCAGAAAACTCTCCAGGTCGGGGCAGCGCAGGTAAGGATTGTGCTGCCGTTCAAACGCTATGGTGGAATGGGGCTGGGGCCCATAGTCGTGTCCCGGAAAGACCAGGGTCTCTCCGGGAAAAGCGGCCAGCCGCCGTAAACTGGCATACAGGGCCGCCGGATCGCTGCCCGCCATGTCGGCCCGGCCGACCTTGGTCACAAACAGGGTGTCCCCGGTCAACAGTGCGCCAGGCAGGTGCAGGGTGATATCCGCCGGCGTATGACCCGGAGTGTGCACGATTTCTACCGCCGTATCGCCCACCGTAAGCACGTCCCCATCCGCAAGAGACCGATCCAGCTTCGGCAAGGCCAGCGGATGCGCTGCCAGCGCAGCGCCGGTGGCCTCCAGGATCAGGCCGTTGCCGGCCACGTGGTCGCGGTGTCCATGGGTGTTGACCAGCCAGGTCAGTTTGACGTTGTGTGCTTCGATAGCATCGAGCAGTCGCTGGGGTTCCAGCGACGGATCGACGGCCAGGCCCTGACGGCTGACGGGGCAGTACAGCAGGTAGGAGAAGTTTTTCATCTCCCCGGCCGGAATCTGCACAATTTCCAGGTTTCCCACTTTCATGGACAGGACTCCGTGTCGGTCTCCGCGCAGGAGCGCCTGATTTCGCCATCCACAATACAAAAAGCCTCGCCGGTGGCACGTGCAACCCAACGGTCGCCCTCTTCGGGAGGCAGGGGAAATTCCCGGCTGCCAAGATAGACATCCTCGCCGTCAATCATTCCCCACCACTCCAGAGCGCCGGTCTGCCAGATCTTGGTTTTCAAATTATATGCCATGCAAAAGGCTCTCCTTTGTGAATAAATGTGTCATCATCATACGTTAGGCGACAGCTTTGGTCAATCGAGATGGGCCTTGTGGTAAAAGTCGGATTTTTCTATAATTCCGGTTCCGGTTAATTTGATCATAGATAAGAGAGAAAGGCTTTTGCCATGAAATTTGCAAAAATGCACGGAGCCGGCAATGACTACGTTTACGTCAACTGCTTCGAGCAAACCATCGATGACCCCGCAGAAATGGCTCGCAAGGTCAGCAATCGCAACTTCGGTATCGGTTCGGATGGTCTGATTCTGATTCTTCCCTCCGAAGTCGCCGATGTGCGCATGCGCATGTTCAACTCTGATGGCAGCGAATCGGAGATGTGCGGCAACGGTATCCGTTGCGTTGCCAAATACGCTTATGACCACGGCCTGGTGGAAAAGAAAGAAATCACCGCGGAGACCGGCGCAGGTATTCTTACCCTGCAGCTGTTTACCAACGACCGCGATAAGGTCGAGCGGGTGCGGGTCAATATGGGCAAGCCGCGGTTGACGCGTGGTGAAATTCCCATGACCGGCAGTCCCGAAGAGCAGGTCATCAATGCGGAGCTGAAAGTTCTCGACCGCACCTTTCATATCACCTGCGTTTCCATGGGCAATCCCCATTGCATCATTTTTGTGGATAATGTGGATGAATTCCCGGTCGCCAAATACGGCCCGATCATCGAAAACGATCCCATGTTTCCCAATCGCACCAACGTCGAGTTCATCGAAATCGTCTCGACCACGGAAATCAAGCAACGCACCTGGGAACGCGGCGCCGGCGAGACCTTGGCCTGCGGTACCGGTTCCTCGGCGGTCACCGTCGCTTGCGTTCTGAACGAGCGTACCGAGCGCCGTTTGCTCAATCATCTGCTGGGCGGCGATCTGGAGATGGAATGGGCCGAAGATGGCAGCGTCTATATGACCGGCCCGGCGGTGCAGGTTTTCGAGGGGGTTTTCGATCCCCAATGAATTGTCCCATGTGTACACGCTGGCAGGATCAGCCGCAGTTGCGGATCGCCGAGTTCGAGCACTGCTACGCCATGCTCAACGGCGATCAGTTCTTCCCGGGTTATACCCTGCTGTTTACCAAGCGGCATGTGACCGAGCTGTTTCACCTGCAGCCGGCCGTTCGGCAGGCGGTCATGGAAGAGGTCAGCCGCATGGCGGCAGCCCTGGCATCCGTTTATAATCCGGCCAAGATGAATTACGAGCTGCTCGGTAATATGGTGCCCCATATGCACTGGCACCTGGTGCCGCGCCAGACCACCGATCCGCTGTGGCCGCGCCCCATCTGGAGCGAGCCCCACGAAGATTGCCTGCTGTCCGATGATCGGTATGTCCAGGCGATTCGCAGCATCCGCGCCGCGCTTGGGCTGATAGACTAACCACGAGGATACACGAAGCGTTATGGAATGCATCCTGTTCGATCTTGACAATACCCTCTATCCGCCCCGCTGCAATCTGTTCGGGCTCATCGACAAGCGGATCAACAGCTACATGCACGAGGTGGTGGGTATCCCCCTGGACGAGGTCGATACTTTACGCCGCCGGTACTGGCAGGATTACGGCGTCACCATGCAGGGTCTCATGCGCCATCACCATGTCGACCCCGAGGACTATCTGCACTATGTGCACGACGTGGATGTCGCCAGCCGTTTGCAGGCCGAACCCGAACTGCGACAGGCGCTGGTTTCCCTGGCGCAGCCCAAGGTGATTTTTACCAACAGCAGTCGCGCGCATACCGACCGGGTGCTCGGCGCTCTGGGGATCGCCGATCTGTTCGACCAGGTATTCGATATCCGGGTGGCCGATTATATGCCAAAACCCTATGTCCAGCCGTATCACAGAGTGCTTGAGCATCTTGGCTTGACCGGCAGCCAGTGCGTTATGGTGGAAGACAGCGTTGCCAATCTCAAGCCGGCCAAGGCGCTGGGGATGACCACCATTCTGGTAGGCAACGCAGCCGTCGAGCCCTTTGTCGACCGGCAGTTGGCCGAAGTGGTGCAATTGCCCGAGGTGCTGGCGAATTGGGCAGCCATCGGTGGCTGCGCGACGGTGGGAGGAGAGTGAGTATGCTGCTTGGAGCCCATGTATCCATCGCCGGCGGGGTCAGTCGCGCTTTTTCGCGGGCACAGGAGATCGGTGCCACCGCCATGCAGATCTTTACCAAAAATGCCAACCGGTGGCAGGCCAAGCCCTTGCCCGACAAGGAGATAAAGGCCTTCGCCGCGGCCCGGGAAAACTGCAACGTAGCCTCGGTCATCGCCCATGACAGCTATCTTATCAATCTGGCGGCAGCCGACGGCGAAAAACGCCATCGCTCCCTGGCCGCATTTGTCGATGAAATGGAGCGTTGTGCCGCCCTGGGGATCGGTGGCTTGGTCATGCACCCCGGCGCCCATCTCGATGCCGGCGAAGATATCGGTCTGCAGCGCATTGCCGAAGCGTTTCGCAGCATCTTCGCGGCGGCGCCGCCGCAGGTTACGGTACTGCTGGAAAATACCGCCGGTCAGGGCAGCTATCTGGGCTATCGCCTGGAGCACCTGGCCGCCATCATGGAGCGGGTTCCCGAAGGGCGTTTCGGCGTCTGTTTCGACACCTGCCATGCGTTTGCCGCCGGTTACGATCTGAGCTCGGCAAACGGGTATCAAAAAGTGATGGAGGAATGCGAGCATCTTTTCGGTACCGGGCGCATCGCCGCTTTTCACCTTAACGATTCCAAAAAGGAGCAAGGCTCCCGAGTCGACCGGCATGCCCATATCGGCGAGGGGTGCATCGCTTTGGAGGCTTTTGCCGCCTTGATGCAGGATGTCCGGTTCGAGAGCGTTCCCAAGATTCTCGAAACCGCACCCGGGGATCACAACTGCTTTCATCTGAAAGAGTTGGCCCTGTTGCGGCAACTGGCGGAGCAGCGCGCGTGAGGGCGGTGCTGCAACGGGTAACGCAGGCCCATGTCAGCGTCGACGAGGAGATCGTCGGTGCGATCGGCCCGGGGCTGATGGTGCTGCTCGGCGTGGAACAGGGGGACGGGCCTCAGGATGCCGCGCAACTGGCCAAAAAAACTGCCGAATTGCGGGTGTTTGAGGACGCCGAGGGAAAGATGAACCGTTCGGTGGAGGATATCGGCGGGCAATTGCTGGTGGTCTCCCAATTTACCCTCGCGGCCGATTGCCGCAAGGGGCGCCGCCCCGGATTTTCCCGCGCCGCCGCCGCCGACACGGCCAATAGCCTGTATCTGGACTACATCGAACAGCTGCGACAGCGCGGGCTGACGGTGGCCACCGGACGTTTTCAAGCCATGATGCAGGTGCACCTGGTAAACGATGGCCCGGTTACTTTTCTTCTCGACAGCCATAAGGTATTCTGATGGACGATATTGTACAGGAACGGCAGCCCAGCCGCAGTGCCAAGAAACGTGCCGCCAAGGCCGTGGAAGACATGGCCGCGCATCTGGTCGAACTGGGGGACGCGGATTTCCGTCGTTTGCCCCTTACCGGCGAAATTCTGCAGGCTATCGAAGAGACGCGCCGCATCAAAGCCTTTGGCGCCCGTAAGCGGCAACTTAAACATCTGGCCGGCATGTTCCGGCGGGACGAAGACAGCGTGCAGGTTGCGGAAGCGTTTCTTGCGGATATCCAGCATGGCCGGCAACAAGCCGCTGCCGATTTTCATCAACTGGAGGCGTTGCGTGAGCGCCTCTGCGATCCGGAGGGTTTCGATGCCGCGCTGGAAGAGATTCGCCGGAAAATGCCCGCTGCCGATCTCGGCAAGATTCGGCGGCTGGCGGAAAGTGCGCGGCTACATAAGGATAAGCGCGCCTTCCGGGAACTGTTTCGGTTGCTCAAGGCGGCCTATCCGGAACAACTTTGAAGGGGCAATAACGCGCTTTCAGGGCAGGGAAACGCTGACGGAGTGCCGACAAAAGCTTTATGAACAAAAAAAGACCGATGCAGCACATCGGTCTTTTTATTCGGCGGTTGGCCGGCCCGGACTCAGAGGGCCTTTTTGATCAGGGCTTCGAGCTGCCCTTTGGGCACAGCGCCGACGACCTGGTCGACGACCTGGCCGTCTTTGAACAGAATCAGCGTCGGAATGCCGCGCACACCGTAATTGCTGGGAGTTGCGGGGTTTTCATCGACGTTGATCTTGCCGATTTTGACCTGTCCGTCGAACTGTTCGGCCAGTTCGTCGATTGCCGGAGCAATCGCCTTGCAGGGGCCGCACCAGGAGGCCCAGAAGTCAACCAGTACCGGTTCGGAGGATTTCAGGACATCGGCATCGAAACTGTTATCGGAAAGATGTACAATCTTGTCGCTTGCCATCGATATGCTCTCCTTTAAATTAAAAGTTAACGAATCACCCTAAGTAAAGTACCTTGAACTATCCCATCATAGAAGAGCCTAAGAAAAAAGCAAGAGTCTTGTTCTTCGCAGGCTGTCTACAGCTTGTCCTTGACACGCTGCATGGCCCACCCTATCATTCTTCGAAATTCGCAGGCAAGGGCACACGATATGATGCTACAGGATAAAATCAGTAAATCGCTGCGGGAGCACACCGCGGTTCTGGAAGAAACCTTTCTCATGCAGGCCAATGAGCTGGTGACTTTTGCCGGCCAGGTGGCGGAAATCTTCAACCGGGGCGGGCGCCTGATGGTGGTTGGCAGCGGGCCGCTATGTTCCATCGCCAACCTGGTGGCCAATCTGTTCCGCTACCGGCTGAACATCGAGCGGCCGGCTTTGCCGGCGCTGTCCCTGTGTCAGGACCTTGCATTGGCCGCATCTTTGGCCAAGGAGGGGCGTAGTGGCGCTTTTTTCGCCCAGCAACTGCAACTTGTCGCCAGCGAAGGCGATGCGGTGCTGGCCTTGGGGGATGTTTCGCAAAACGAGGCGATTCTGGAAGGTCTGGCCGAAGCGCGCGAGCGCGGCTGTATCACTGCCGCCCTGTTGCCGGAAAAAGAAGAGATTCAAGGCGATGGTCCCCACTTTCTGTTCCGCCTGGCTACCGATTCCATCGGCCGCGCGGCGGAAACCGGCTTGTTTTTCGGTCATCTGCTGTGCGAACTGGTCGAAGGTGAGTTGTTCGGTCTTTGAGGGGCATCGCGCCGAGCTAAACCTTTTCTATTTAAGAGCCGGAGGCCGGCGAGGAATCAGCTATGCCTGAATACCCCATTCTGCTGCGCTTGGCCGGCAAGCGCTGTGTGGTGATCGGCAGCGGCCCCGTTGGCATGCGCAAGGTGCGCGGACTGCTGGCAGCCGATGCACGGGTCTGCCTGATCAGTCCCACGGTGTCGTCTCAGAACTGTCCGGAAGGTGTTGAAACGATCCCCCGCGCCTTCAGGGCCGGTGATCTTGACGGCGCCAGCCTGGTCTTTGCCGCCACCGGCGATAACCGCAGCGATCGTGCCGTGGCCGCCGAAGCCCGGCGTCTCGGCATTCCCGTGTGTCTGGCGGGCTTGCCCGAGGAAGGGGATTTCGGTCTGCCCGCGGTGTTACGTCGGGGCGATCTGAATGTCGCGGTCACCACCGGCGGACGTAGCCCCGCATTGGCCGCGGAGGTGCGCGATCTGCTGGCGGATTTACTGCCGGAATCCTGGGCCGTGGTGGTGAAGATTGCCGCCGCCCTGCGCCGGCACGCTCTGGACGGCGCGGACGATCTCGATTACAGCCGCGATACATTGCGTTGTTTACTGGATGGTGCGTTGCTTGAACTGCTGGCCGCTCGGGATGTGGCAGGGATCGACCGTCTGCTGCAACAGGTTTTCGGACCATCCTGGTGCCTGGCCTCGCTGGGGATCTCCCTGCCGGAAAGGAATTCATGACCATCGATATCCTGCTGTTCCGCACGACTCTGGCGGTTTACGCCCTGGCGACGGGGCTGGCTCTGGCCGATATTCTGTGGCGTCGACCGATCCTCGGCCGCCATGGTCGTATCCTGCTGTGGAGCGGCTTTACTCTGCACAGCCTGAGCCTGGCCAGCCGCTATCTGGCGACGGGGTTTCCGCCTCTGTCGAGTCTGCACGAATCCCTGTCGTTTTTCGCCTGGGCCATTATAGGCACCTTCCTGTTGTTTCACCTGCGCTACCGTCTGGCGGTGCTCGGCGCCTTTGTCTCTCCGCTGGCGCTGGTGCTGATGATTTTCGGCAGCGCCGTTTCCAGCGCAACGGCCGCGCCACCCCCTGCCCTGCAGAGCTGGTGGTTGCCGGTGCACGTGGCTCTGGCGTTTCTCGGCGACGCGGTTTTCGCTCTGGCGGCGGTCGCCGGTTGTCTCTACCTGCTGCAGGAGCGGATGCTCAAAAAAAAGAAGGTATCTTCCCTGTTTTACAGGCTTCCGTCCTTGCAGGTTCTGGATAATCTCAACTATCGCTGTCTGACCATCGGTTTTCCCCTGATGACCCTCGGTATCATTACCGGGGCGATCTGGGCCGACCGCGCCTGGGGCGCATATTGGAGCTGGGATCCCAAGGAGACCTGGGCCCTGATCACCTGGTTTCTGTACGCGGCATTGCTGCATGGCCGGCTGGCCATCGGCTGGCGTGGTCGCAAGGCCGCAGTGCTGGCCATCGTCGGTTTCGCCTTGCTGTTGTTCACCTTCCTGGGGGTCAATCTGCTGCTTTCGGGACTGCACAGCTACGTTTCTCTGGGGACCCTCTGACATTTTCACAAGGAATCCTGGCTTTTCATGAATTTTCTGGTCATAGGTCTCAGCCATAAAACCGCTCCGGTCGAGCTGCGCGAACGTATCAGTTTCAGCTCTGATGATCCGGGCGGCGTATTGCGTGCCATCACCGCGCTGCCGGGGATCAGCGAGGGTATGATCCTGTCGACCTGCAACCGGGTCGAGGTGTATGCGGCCAGCGGGGATCCTGCCGGCGGTTGTGCCTGTCTGCAACGGTTCATGGCCGAGCACCATGGGCTCGATGAGGCGCAACTCAAACCGCACCTCTATATCCACAGCGGGCGGGACGCCATTCGCCACCTGTTCCGGGTGGCGTCGAGTCTCGATTCCATGATCCTTGGCGAACCGCAGATTCTCGGTCAGCTCAAGGAAGCCTACAACCTGGCCGAATCGAGCTGTACCGCCGGGCCGGTTTTAAACCGGCTGTTGCCGCGGGCCTTTGCGGCCGCCAAGCGGGTGCGCAATGAAACCGCCATCGCCCAGCACGCGGTTTCCGTGTCCTATGCGGCGGTGGAACTGGCGCGCAAGATTTTCGGCGACCTGGCAGGTAAGAGCGTCATGATTGTCGGTGCCGGCAAAATGTGCGAACTGGCGGCCCGGCACCTGACCGGGCAGAACATCGGCGAGGTGCTGGTCACCAACCGTACCCTGGCCCGCGCCCAGTCGTTGGCCGAACAGTTCGGCGGACGGGCGATACCGTTTGCGGAATTTCCCCTGTATCTCAACCAGGCGGATATTGTCCTGACTTCCACAGCCGCCGGGGGGCTGTTGCTGACCCGGGCTCAGCTTGAGCAGATCATCCGCCAGCGCAAAAACCGCCCCATGTTTCTCATCGATATCGCCGTGCCGCGCAACATCGATCCCGAAGTCAATCACATCGATAACGTTTATCTCTACGATATCGATGATCTCAACGGCGTCATCGAGACCAATCTGCGCGAGCGGCGCAAGGCGGCCAAAAAGGCCGAGGATATTATCGAGCAGGAAATCGTGCGTTTTTACAGCTGGCTGCGCAGCCTCGAAGCCACTCCCATGATTGTTGCTCTGCGTCGGCAGGTGGAAGATATCCGCCGCACCGAAACGGAAAAGACCCTTGGCAGCCTGCAGCACCTCGATGCTGGCGATCGCCGTGCCGTCGAGGCGCTGACCCGCGCCATTGTCAACAAGGTGTTGCATTCCCCTTTAAGCGTACTCAAACGCGCCGGTGACGACATTACCGGTGAAATCTATCTCGAAGCCGTACGGCGCCTGTTCGATCTGAACCCCGATTCGCAGCAGACTGGCGGGGATTCCGTCGAAAAAGACGCCGATTCCAAACAGGATCTAACTTCATGAGTTCTAGCGCATTGCGTATCGGTACCCGCGCCAGCCGACTGGCCCTCTGGCAGGCCGAGTGGGTGCAGCAGCAACTGGAAACCCTGCATCCGGGCTTGTCCGTCGTCCTGGTGCCGATCACCACCAAAGGCGACAAAATTCTCGATGTGCCGTTGGCCAAGGTCGGTGGTAAGGGGCTTTTCGTCAAGGAGATCGAGGAGGCTCTGTACGACGGCAGCATCGATCTGGCGGTGCATTCCATGAAGGATGTCCCTTCCGTGTTGCCGCCGGGGCTGATTCTGCCCTGCATTCCGCCACGCGAGGATCCGCGCGATGCCCTGGTCACACCGGATGGCCGCAGTTTTGCGCAGCTGCCCCAAGGTGCGCGCATCGGTACTTCGGCCCTGCGGCGCCAGGCCCAGTTGCTGCATCGCCGCCCCGACCTGGACATCGTTTCGCTGCGCGGCAACGTCGAGACCCGGTTGCGGAAGATGGAAGAAGAGGACATGGACGGTATCGTACTGGCCGCCGCCGGTCTCAAGCGCCTGGAACTGGCGGAACGTATCGCCGAGTATCTGTCTGTCGATGTAAGCCTGCCTGCCATCGGTCAGGGGGCGTTGGGACTGGAGTGCCGCGAAGGCGATGACCGCACCCTGGAGCTGATCGCGCCTTTGCATGATGCCGATACCGCCGTAGCGGTGCGCGCCGAACGTGCGTTTCTGCGGCGTTTGAATGGCGGTTGCCAAGTGCCGTTGGCGGCGCATGCCACGGTTGCCGAGCAGACCCTGACTATGGTCGGTCTGGTGGCCGAAGTCGATGGGGGTAGTTTGATCAAGGAAACCCTTGCGGCCCCGGTGGCACAGGCCGAAGCCGTTGGCTGCCAATTGGCGGAGACGCTGCTGGCACGTGGTGCCGATCGTATCCTTGCGGCTCTCGATATCACTCCGACCCCGTTGGTGCCCTGAGCATGAACCGTTGCGAAAACAGCGCCACAGGCATCGTTTATCTGGTCGGAGCCGGTCCCGGCGATCCCGGCTTGCTGACCGTGCGGGGATTGCAGTGCCTGCGCCGTGCCGAAGTCGTGGTCTACGATTACCTGGCCAATCCGCAGCTGCTGCATGAGGCACCGGCCACGGCCGAACGCATCTATGTCGGCAAAACGGCTGGCCACCATCACCTGCCTCAGGAGAAGATCAACGCGCTGCTGGTCGAAAAAGCGCGTCTGGGCAAGGTGGTGGTGCGTCTCAAGGGGGGTGATCCCTGTCTTTTCGGTCGGGGCGGCGAAGAGGCCTGCGAACTGGCCGAAGCGGGTTTGCCTTTCGAGATCGTGCCGGGTGTCACCGCCGGTTTCGGCGCCGCCATCTATGCCGGGATTCCCTTGACCCATCGTGATTACACCACCAGTCTGGGTTTGATCACCGGCCATGAAGATCCGAAAAAGAAGGTGTCGAGTCTCGACTGGTCGAAACTGGCCACCGGGGTCGGTACCCTGCTGTTTTACATGGGCATGGGCAATCTGGCCACCATCACCAAAAAGCTTGTGCAACACGGTCGCGCGCCCGACACTCCGGTGGCCGTGGTACGCTGGGGCACCACCCCGCGGCAGCAGACCTTGGTCGGCACGCTGGCCGATATCACCGAACGCGTGCAGCAGGCCCGCCTGGGCCCGCCGGCCATCATCGTGGTCGGTGAAATCGTGGCACTGCGCAAGCAGTTGCGTTGGTTCGACAACCGGCCGCTGTTCGGGCGGCGCATTCTGGTGACCCGGGCCGCCGGCCAGGCCGGTGTCCTGACCGAGGGCTTGCAGGCCGCCGGGGCCGAGGCCATCTGCTGTCCGACCCTGGAGATCGTGCCGCCTCCCGACTGGCAGGAGCTGGATGCCGCCTTGCAGCAGCTGCCCGGTACCGATGTATTGGTGCTGACCTCCGTTAATGCGGTAAACTATTTCTTCGAACGGTTGTTTGCCCTGGGGCACGACAGTCGCCTTCTTCATGATGTTTGTATCGCCGCGGTGGGCCCCAAAACCGCTGCCGCTCTTCGGCAGTATGGCCTGCGCGCCGATCTGCTGCCCGATGAGCAACGCGCCGAAGGGGTGCTGGAGGTGCTTCTTGACAGGGGCGTGACCGGCAAGCGCATTCTCTACCCCCGTAGCCAACGGGCCCGCGATCTGTTGGTTACGGAACTGTCCGCTGCCGGTGCCGAGGTCTGTGCCCCGGTGGCCTATCATACCCGTGCCGCCGTCGGTGCTGCCGAGCAGCTGCGTGAAGCCCTCGAGCAGGGTGTCGATGCCGTGACCTTTGCCTCGTCCTCGGCGGTGGATCATTGCCTGCAGGCTCTTGGCGATGACGGTCAGCGGCTGCTGGCAGGGGTGACGATCGCCAGCCTCGGCCCTCTGACCAGTGACACCGTCCGCCGACACGGTCTGGAGGTTGCCGTGGAGGCTGCGGTGCCGACGGTGGAGATGCTGATTGAGGCTTTGCAGGGGTATTTTGGCGAGCTGGAGGCATAGATAGCCTTTTTAACTGAATAGCTGCTGCAGACACCGGTTCTGCTGGAATTGCCAAACGCTTTTAAGCTTGGTTTTGCCGTTAATCCCCTCATGACGCAGCCGGAGCGAAGCGAGCGGCGGGCGAAACAGGCGGACGACTGAGCGCAGCGAATCTTGTCCGCCCGCCCGACGGTTGCGTAGCGCAGGGAACCCGCCGCAGGCGGGCCAGGAATCGGGGCGCCTTTTTCTGATTACTCTTTTGAGGCGTATTAAAAGAGTAATGTGCCGTGTGGGGGCGCGATCCCACGGTGTTGAAGTTGGTGTTTGGTGTAAAGAACTAAAACATTTACTTCAAATTCAACACCGCCGGTCCCGGCCGGTTGTCGCCATGACTTGGATTCGCCAGGGGCGGCGCTACTAACTTGTTTTATAACGGCGGTGCCGTTAATCCCCTCATGACGCAGCCGGAGCGAAGCGAGCGGCGGGCGAAACAGGCGGACGACTGAGCGTAGCGAATCTTGTCCGCCCGCCCGACGGTTGTGTAGCGCAGGGAACCCGCCGTAGGCGGGCCAGGAATCGGGGCACCTTTCTCTGCTTACTATCTTTTGGTGTGAAAAGAGAGTAAGGCGCCGTGCGGGGGCGCGACCCCGCGGTGTTGAAGTAGGTGCTAAGTCCAAAGAGTTAAAACCTTTACGTCAACTTCAACCCCGCCGGTCCCGGCCGGCAGCCGGCTTACTTTCTTTACTCGTCTAAAGAAAGTAACCAAAGAATGGACGTAAGGTCGGCTGCCGCCATGACTTGGATTCGCCAGAGGCGGGGCTTCGGGTCACCGCTGCTGCCACTTAAGAGCCATGAATATCTTCGTCTGTCTTACTTGCGGAACGGAAATGGTTTCGCTGCTATCTGCGTAGCTGTTGCAGATATCGACCTTGCTCATTTGTTTTATTATGGCCGTGCCGTTAATCCCCTCATGACGCAGCCGGAGCGAAGCGAGCGGCGGGCGAAACAGGCGGACGACTGAGCGTAGCGAATCTTGTCCGCCCGCCCGACGGTTGCGTAGCGCAGGGAACCCGCCGCAGGCGGGCCAGGAATCGGGGCGCCCTTTTCTGATTACTCTTTTGAGGCGTATTAAAAGAGTAATGCGCCGTGCGGGGGCGCGACCCCGCGGTGTTGAAATTAAAGGTTTTATCTTCCAAAAAGACGAAAAGTTTTAAAGCATAAAAGGAGTATCCCATGAAATTTCCCGAATACCGGGCCCGTCGCACGCGCCGCACTCCGATTTTGCGCAACATGGTTCGCGAGACCCAGCTGGCGGTGGACGACTTTATCTATCCGCTGTTCTGCGTCGAGGGTACCGACGTCTGCAATCCCATCAGTTCCATGCCCGGCGTCAGCCAGATGTCCGTGGACCGGTTGGCGGCGGAGGCCCGCGAGATCCGGGATCTCGGCATTCCTGCGGTGATCCTGTTCGGCATTCCGGATCATAAGGACGCCGAGGGCAGCGAGGGCACCAACGAAGACGGCATCATTCCCCGCTCCATCCGTGCCATCAAGGCGGCGGTGCCGGAGTTGATTGTGGTTACCGATGTCTGTATGTGCGAATATACCGACCACGGCCATTGCGGCCTGATCCGTGACGAGGAGGTGGTCAACGATCCGACGCTTCGTCTGTTGTCCCTGCAGGCCCTGGCCCATGCTCGTGCCGGTGCTGACATCATCGCGCCGAGCGACATGATGGACGGGCGGGTGGCGGCCATCCGCCGCACCCTCGATAGCGAAGGATTCGACCATCTGCCGATCATGAGTTATGCTGTTAAGTACGCCAGCGCGTTTTACGGACCCTTTCGCGAAGCGGCGGAGTCGGCCCCTCAATTCGGTGATCGGCGTTCCTATCAGATGGACCCGGCCAACCGCCGCGAGGCCCTGCGCGAAGCCCAGCTCGATGTGAACGAAAACGCCGATTTTCTCATCGTCAAGCCGGCCATGGCCTATCTCGACATCCTGCGCGATCTGCGGGAACGTTTCGATCTGCCGCTGGTGGCTTACAACGTCTCCGGGGAATTCGCCATGCTCAAGGCTGCGGCGCAGCAGGGCTGGGTCGACCATGACAAGGTGATGCTGGAACTGCTGACCGGTATGAAGCGTGCCGGAGCCGATCTGATCATTACCTATCACGCCAAGGAAGCGGCTAAGCTGTTGAACCATGCTTGAATAACAGAGGATGGCACCGACCATGCCGGATACGCCACGCGACGATAAATCTCTGAATCGTACCGAAACCATTACCGCAGTGATTCATTACTATCGGGCGGAATCGGCGCGGGCGCTGGCCTGGCGGGAACGCCTCGACCGCACCACCAACTGGGCGGTCGCCGCTACCGCGGCGTTTCTGGGATTCGCTTTCAGTCATCCGGAAATCACCCATGCCGCGTTTTTATTCGGTCTGGCCATGGTGTATATCCTGTTGTTCGTCGAGGCGCGGCGCTTTCGTTTTTACGACGCCTATGAATACCGGGTGCGTCTGTTGCATCAGGAGTTTGTTGCCAACCTTCTCAAAGGGCGGCTCGATTTCTCGCCCGATGCGCCCTGGCGTATCGATCTGGCCGAGGATCTGCTGCATCCGCGCTACAAAATGGGACCGCTGCAGGCCATCGGTCAGCGCATCCACGCCAATTACATCTACCTGTTTGCGGTGCTGCTGGCCGGCTGGTTGCTGAAAATCAAACTGCATCCGCTTATTGCGCGATCCTGGCGCCAGTACCTGCAGCAGGCGGCGATCGGCGAACTGCCCGGCATCTGGACCCTGCTGTTTATGGCGGCGTTTGTTGCGCATCTTATTTATCTGCGTTATCTCGGCCGCCAGGCCAAAGGCGGTCGCGACCTGATCTATCCCCGGCAGAGCGGTTGAAGCTGCTTCTTGCCCTACCTGACACCACAATTCCCTGGAAGTAACTTGCATGACTGAATATTTTAAGGACACCCTGGCCAACGGTTTGCGCCTGGTTACGGTGGAAATGCCGCATCTGCACAGTGTCGAGATGGTTTGCCACGTCGGGGTCGGCGGTCGCCATGAACAGGCCGATAAGGCCGGGATCTCCCACTTTCTCGAACATATGCTGTTTCGCGGAAGTCAAGACTACCCCACGGGGCTGGCCCTGGAGTCGGCCTTTGAGGCTCTCGGTGGCACCGTCAATGCCGCTACCGACGGCGAAACCACCTGCTACCATTCGCGGTTGCATCCCGAGCATGTGGCCGAAGGTACCGCCTTGTTCGCGTCTTTGCTGCGTCGCCCGCTGCTGGACGACATCGATATCGAGCGCCGGATCATCATTGAGGAAGCTCTCGAAGATCTTAACGAGGCCGGTGAGGAGATCAATCCCGACAATCTGACCAGCCGCCTGATCTGGCCGGGGCATCCTCTGAGCCTGCCGACCGTCGGTACCCACGAATCGGTGCAGAGCCTGACCCGCGAGGATCTGCGCCAACATCTTGAAACCTGGTACACTCCGGGCAATATCGTGGTTGCTATCGCCGGTCGCGTTACACGCGCCCAGGCACTGGCCGCCGTCGAGGCCGCCTTTGGCGACTGGGTGAGCTACCCCGTGCCGACGGCGCTACCCGCGCCGCCGCCTGCAGCAGAGGGTCCTCTTACCGTCTGGACGCGGGACGCCACCTCGCAGATTCATCTGCAACTGGCGTTTAATGTCCCCGGACGCAAAGATCCGCGCACTCCGGCGTTGCGTTTGCTGCGGCGCATCCTGTCCGGCAGCAGCGCGCGGCTGATGGTGCGGCTGCGGGAGCAGCTCGGACTCACCTACCATGCCGAAGCCAATCTCGGCCTGTACGACGACTGCGGTGCGTTTTCCATCGACCTGGCTGTCGCTCCGGCCAGCCTGCTGCAGGCCCTGCAGGAGCTCCTGAAGATGTTGGACGATCTGCGCTGCAACCCCGCCGGCGAAGAGGAACTGCAGCGGGTGGTGCGCGCGTTTGTCTACGAACAGGAATTCAGCCTCGACCAGGCCGACACCCGGGCCGGCCGTTTCGGCTGGGGCGAACTGGTCGACTATCCCCTGACTCTGGCGGAGGAATGCCGCCAGGTGCAGGCCCTCACCGCTGCCCAGGTTCGTGAAGTCGCCGCGCAACTGTTTGATCCTAAAGCTCTGGCCGTGGCGTTTGTCGGTCCCTTCAGCGCACGGCAGCGTAAAGAGGTGGAAAAGCTGCTGGCGGGGTACAAGGGGTGAGCGAAGCATCCCCTTTAGGCCATAAGCAGATTAACCGCCGGGTACCCGGCGTCCGCAGAGAAAGACAAATGACTTCAGGCGTTACCGTGGCGGATTTATGATCACGATGCCTTTTGATGAATAAAAGGGCAGCCTTCCAAAACAGAAAAAGACCCACCCTGTTTTTGGGGTGGGTCTTTTCGCCATAGTTTCGCAGAATCTCATATCCTTTTCTCTGGAAAAGTGACTAGGGTTTTTCCTTCCAGACGATATTCTTTCTGGATTTCAGAGAGCGGCATCGGTTGCAGAAAAACCCGGTGCCGCATTTGACGTGCACCTCGAGTAGCTCCCCACATTCAGGACAGTGGGGCTCCATGTCGAACTCGTCATATATGGGGTAGTCGTTACAGGTTTTACAATGAAATTTGGTACCCTCGGGGGTTAACTCCGGGATAGTTTCGTGACCACATATCTTGCATATTCTTCGAAGCATACATACCTCCCCTTGATGATCTTCAATTCAAGATCCCTGCAAACGACCCATCTTTGCGCGCCGAGGCAAGAGTTGGCCTTATTGTATTACAAAAGCGGCAACGTATTCCAGAGCTGACCTGCAAATTATAGCGCCCCTTTTTTATGTGGATTCCGGTAAAACAAATAAGACCTTGTAAGGCTTTATAGAGAGGCCTAATATGCGGTATGGAAAAATCGAACGGGCATCGCTTCCGGATTACGTCTCACTATTGCAGAAACCCCATCGCCCTTATATGCGCCGAATCAATTTTCGTCAGGGGGGGTCGCATAGGCATGTGAAAACTGCTTGCGTTTTTAGAGGATAGGACTGAACCCCATTGAACAAATTTTCAAAGACGATGTCGGATAAAAGGTTACACGCGGCCCCTTCCGGAGCTATGACCTCCGCTTATCTGGAGCATTTCCGCCGCAAGCTTCTTCTGCTCTCCCTGTTGATCGGGACGATGCTTGTCGGTGCCGTTTTTGCGGTTTCGCGGGGTGCTTACCCTATCCCGATCAAGGGTGTATTCAGCGCGTTGACGGGCACCGCCGACGCTGCCACCGGTGTGGTGATTACCAATATACGATTGCCGCGGGTGATTGCCGCCATCGTGTGCGGATGGGGGCTTTCGTTGTCGGGCCTGAGCATCCAGTCCCTGCTTAAAAACCCGCTGGGTTCACCGTCAACACTCGGCATCAGCCAAGGGGCGGCCTTCGGGGCGGCGGCAGCTATCGTCTTTTGGGGCTCCGGGATGTTCTCGGTGACCACCTTTGCCTTTATCGGGGCTATGGCGGCGACCCTGGTTGTGCTTGTTTTATCGGGATTGAAGCGTCTTTCCTCCGAAGCTGTCATTCTGGCGGGGGTGGCCCTGTCATCCTTGTTTGTATCGGCAACTATTCTGATCCAATATCTGGCGACGGAAACCGAATTGGCCATGGTCGTTTTCTGGGCGTTCGGCGATGTGGCTCGTTCCAACTGGATGGAAATCGGGATCATGACCGGCGTGGTTTTGCTCGCATCCCTTTACCTGATGGCCATTCGATGGGACCTCAACGCTCTGGCCTCGGGGGAAGAGACGGCCAAAGGGCTGGGGGTGAATATCGGGAGCATCCGGGTGTCCGGCATGGTGGCGGCAGCACTGGTATCCGCCATGGCAACCGCTTTTCACGGTGTCATCGCCTTTATCGGCTTGATTGCGCCCCATATGGCCCGGCGTCTTGTGGGCGATGATCATCGTCTGTTGATCCCCTTCTCTTCGGTTTTGGGCGCATTGCTGCTGCTGACGGCTGACACGGTGGGCCGGTTAGTCATCGGTTCAGGAGCTCTGCCGGTGGGCGTTATCACCTCGTTTCTGGGGGCGCCGCTCTTTCTCTATCTGCTCGTTCGGGGGTGCCGATGAAGCTGACGGTGGCCAATGTCGATTTTTCCTATAACAGCCATCCGGTGTTGTCGGATGTGAGTTTTTCCCTGGACCGGGGACAGGTCATGTGTGTTCTGGGCGTTAACGGTGCGGGAAAGTCCACGTTGCTCAAGTGCCTGAATCGTATCCTTACACCCCATCGGGGATCGGTGCTTGTGGATGGAGACGACCTGTTGCGCATGAGCCAGAACAATGTGGCTCGACGCGTGGGATATGTCCCGCAGCGTCACCCGGAAACGCGGCTGTCGGTTTTCGAGGCGGTGCTCATGGGGCGCAAACCGCACATTCGCTGGTCGCTTGGCGCAGAGGATTACGCCTTGGTGGAAGACATCATTACGCAGATGGGGATCTCGGATCTGGCCATGCGGTCGGTCAGCGATCTGAGCGGCGGCGAACTCCAGAAGGTGATCATCGCCCGGGCGCTCGCCCAGTCGCCTGCCGTTCTACTGCTGGACGAACCGACCAGCAATCTCGATTTGAAAAACCAGCTCGAAGTGATGGAGCTGATTTGCCGCATTGTTGAAACCCAAAACTTGTCGGCGGTGGTTGCCATCCACGATTTGAATATCGCCTTGCGCTTTGCGGACAGATTCGTTTTCCTGAAAGAACAGAGCGTCCATGCGGTATCGACCAGGGAGGATCTCGATTCGGAGATGATTTGGCAGGTTTATGGTGTCAGGGTGGCTCTTCGGGAATTCGCCGGTCATACCGTGGTTGTGCCGATGTAAGCGAGGAGAAACACATGAAGAGAACATATATGATGATGTTAGGTATCCTTGCCGGTTTTCTGGTTCTGTCTTCCCACTGCATGGCCGCTCGGACGCTAAGGGTTACCGATATGGCCGGGCGGCAGGTGACCGTCCCTTTTGATCCAGAGAGGATTGTTTGTATCGGACCCGGCGCCTTGCGATTGATGGTGTATCTGCAGGCTGCATCGAAAATTGCCGGCGTGGAAGATATGGAAAAGATGAACCCCGGCGGCAGGCCATACTGGATTGCCCACCCGGAACTTTCCATGCTGCCGCGTTGCGGCCCGGGCGGTCCTGCCGGCATTAACAAGAAACCGGACCTTGAAGCCCTGCTCGCCGTAAGGCCTCAGGTGATATTCGCCACCTACATGGATGCGTCCCTGGCGGATGAGGTGCAGCGAACCCTGAACATCCCACTGATCGTGTTGAATTATGGCGCCTTGGCGACCTTCGATGAAGCGGTTTACGATGCCATGCGCATTGCGGGGAAGATCCTGAACCGCGAAAAGCGCGCCGAAGAAGTTGTCTCCTATATCGAATCCCTGCGCGAGGATCTGCGCATGCGCACCAGGGATATTCCCGAGGATACAAAACCGACCGTCTATATCGGTGGTATCGGTTATCGCGGCGCCCATGGCATCGAAAGCACGGAACAACGCTATATTCCGTTTGACTGGGTGGGGGCGGATAACGTTGCAAAGAAGGTAACAGCCCGCATCGGCAGCCATGTGGCCATGGACAAGGAGATACTGTTGAAGCTGAATCCGGAGGTTGTCTTTATCGACGGCGGCGGATTGAGTCGTGTGCGGGAGGATTATCGCAAAAAGCCGGAATTTTACCATGCCTTGAAAGCATTTTCGACCCGCCGGGTATATACGCTGCATCCGTTCAACTGGTACACGACCAACATCGGTACGGCCCTGGCCGACGCCTATGCGATCGGGAAAATCCTATACGAAAAACCATTTAAGGATATCGATTCTCAGCACAAGGCGGATGAAATTTACACCTTTCTGGTTGGGAAACCCGTATATGCAAGCATGCAAAAGGATTACGGACCCATCGGCCAAACAGCGCCCTTTTTGAAAACATCTCCCCTATGAGTTCGGCCATGCAGTCTACATAACTATCCCTTTGGATAAGGGGGACTCAGATGAACAGGATTGTCTTTTATTCAAAAACGGATTGTGTCCGGTAATCATCACTCTGGCATATCGCAATATTTAAGCTTGGATGAACTCTTCCGTGGTACCCATATTTGCCCCGCCACGGTCTTGTCCCACCACGGTGTCTGGTACACGGAAAATGCAACGAGAGGATCCACGGCAATCGCAATGCCTGATGGAAGATAACCCCTTGGGCAAGAATGCCCTTCCTCTCCAAGGCGAAGAAAGGTATCCTGACGCTTTATGACATCGATTTTTGCTTCAAATACTTTTTCTTCCTTGAAGACATAGGCGTACAGAGTCAGGAATATGGACTTGGCACGCCGTTGGCAGAAGAAGGTTGCTGGAACCGTGCGACTGTAGGCCGGTTTGTTGCGCCGATGCGTGTTTTTCCGTCAGTTGTTTGACCCGGACAAAAAGAACGAACGCTATTCCATGAGTGATTCTCCTGCCAAAAAGTCCTTGCGTCCCGAAGAACCCGCCCCTCACACATCCCAGGTGCCCACCGGGTCGTTTGAATGTCCGATTTGTGCGCGTGATTTTGCCGGATCAGGTGTCTCTGAAGGGACCTTCCAAGAAACTGGCGCGCTGCATCTGGCTTTTATGGAGTCTTCCATCGATGGCATCGTCATTATGGATGGTGCATCCGGCGGTGTCGTCGAGGCCAATGCGGCCTTCGCCGAAATGCTCGGCTACAGCATGGAAGAACTTCGTCGCTTGCATGTCTGGGATTGGGATGCCCAGTGGTCCAAGGACGAACTCCGATTGATCATTGCAAATACCGGTTTTTCGAATCAGCGGTTCGAAACCCGGCATCGGCGTAAAGACGGGCAGATTCTGGATGTGGAGATCAGTGCCACCAAAATCCAATGGTTGGACAAGCTCTTTGTTTTTTGTGTCGTCAAAGATATCAGCCAACAAAAGCTCCAACAGCAGAGACTGCAACAGGAACTCACCCTGTGGCAGTTGCTGATGGAACGCAGCAAGGGGGGCATCGCTGTTATTGATGGGGAAACCCTAAAGGTTCTCGATGTCAATCCCGCTTTTGCTGAGATGCTCGGCTATGAACCGGGGGAGATGCTGGGTATGCACCCCTGGGAATGGGACGCATGCCGCAGTCGTGCGCAAATAGAATCGAGAGCATTCTCCTCTCAGGTTTCCTACGAAGAATACTTCTTTGAAACCATCATGAAACGCAAAGACGGCACTCTGCGGAATGTGGAGGTGAACAGTCTGCCCATGATGGTGGGCGATAGAAAACATGTTTTTTGCCTCTGTCGGGACATCACGGAACGCTGCGAGGCCAATAAAGCTTTGCTTGCCAGGGAACAGGACTTTCGCAGCCTGGCCGAGAATGCCCCCGATGCCATCGTGCGCTATGACCGCCAATTGCGTCGTCTGTATATCAATCCGGTTCTTGAGCGTCTGCTCGGTCAGGATAAAGCAACTCTGCTCGGTAAGCCCTTTGAAAACCATGCGCCTGTGGATATGACGGCTTATCAGGATGCTCTTGAAAAGACTTTCCAAACCGGCCTCCAGCAAGTGACCGAGGTTCAGTATCCCCTGCCTGACGGTACGCTCGGCTGGTTTCACGCGCGTTTTGAGCCGGAATTTGCCGAGGATGCAACCGTTAAATCCGTTATGGGCATCGTTCGCGATATCACCGAGCTGGTCGAGCAGCGGGAACTGGCGCAACACCTGGCGTTTACCGATATG
Source organism: Syntrophotalea carbinolica DSM 2380 (assembly GCF_000012885.1). Taxonomy (NCBI): domain Bacteria; kingdom Pseudomonadati; phylum Thermodesulfobacteriota; class Desulfuromonadia; order Desulfuromonadales; family Syntrophotaleaceae; genus Syntrophotalea; species Syntrophotalea carbinolica. Next base: position 3,568,459 of record NC_007498.2, on the reverse strand, counting down.
CTGACCGGGCTGCCGAATCGGGCCTTGTTTGAAAAGCGTTTTAAAGAGGCTGCCGCCGAAGCGAAAAGTACCGACTGTCCCTTTGCTCTGCTGATGTTGGATCTCGATCATTTCAAAGATGTCAATGACTCCCTGGGCCATAACTGCGGGGATGAGCTGCTGCGTCAGGTGACCGCGCGCCTGTCCCACTGTGTCAACGAATGCGATACCATTGCCCGCATGGGCGGGGATGAGTTCGCCATTCTACTGGCTGAGAGCCGAGGCAGCGATGAGGCCGGCCAGGTCGCGGATCTGATTCTCAGCACACTGGCCCAGCCTTTTTTCATCGAATCTCAGGAACTGTTCATCTCCGGCAGCATCGGCATCGCTTTCTTTCCCCATGATAGTGCCAATCTTGACGAGTTATTCACCTACGCCGATACCGCCATGTACAGCGCCAAGCACAAGGGACGCAACAATTTCCAGTGCTACGACCAGGAACTCACCCGCCATGTCTCCGCGAAGTTGTCCCTTGGCGCTTCGCTGCGCTATGCCTGTGTCAACCATGAACTGCAGCTTTATTATCAGCCCAAGGTTCAACTGAAGGATGGTCGGGTTGTCGGTGTGGAGGCTTTGCTGCGCTGGTGGCATCCCGTGCTGGGCATGTTGACGCCGGATCGCTTCATCTCCATTGCCGAGGAGACCGGCCTGATCGTCGAAATCGGCGAATGGGTATTGAAAACCGCCTGCCAGGCGGCGGTTGATTTCAACCGGAATGCCACCGCCCCGTTCAAGGTGGCGGTCAACCTCTCCTGCCGGCAGTTTCTGCAGAATGATCTGGCCGCTACCATCGAGGCCATTCTGAAAACCACCGGCTGTCGGGGGGAATGGCTGGAGTGCGAGATCACCGAAAGCCTGATGATCGAGGACAACCCCCAGGTAGCGAAGACTCTCGAAGCCCTGCGCTCTCTCGGCATCACCATCGCCATCGATGATTTCGGTACCGGTTATTCGGCCTTGAATTATCTCTCCCGGTTTCCCATCGACGTCCTCAAAATAGACCGCTCGTTTATCAACCATATCGACACCGACCCCTGCAAGGTCGGCCTGGTCAAGGTCTTCATCGCCCTGGGAACCAACCTCGAAATGCAGATTGTGGCGGAAGGTGTGGAGACCGTATCCGAGTCGGCCTCTCTGCAAAAACTGGGTTGTGGCCTCGCCCAGGGCTATCTTTTCGGCAAGCCCCAGCCTTTTAAAGCCCTGATGGCAACGCTGTCGCTTTGAATGTCATCATCAGTCTCTGTCTGCCGTCGATCCCGGAACCCGCTGCGCAAAATGAAAAGAATGGGGCGCTTTGTCGACGGATATCCCTGGAACCTGCCTTTTTAACTGTTGTTAGCCAAGCTGTTTATGTATTCTTCATGAATACTTATCCTTGACTAAACCCTCTTTGCCGCCGGGAGAACAGAAATGGAGCCTCTTGACAGAGACACAGCCAAGAAACTGTACAAACATTACCGTAAAAACCGGGACGGCATCCGAAATTGCCCGGAAATGGCCTCCATCTGCCTGATCTGCGAATCAATCCATATCGTTCCCATGGAGGGCAACCCCTATAAGCTGGTCTGCCGCAACTGCGGCTTTGCTTTTTTCCGTTACCAGTGCAGCGCCTGCGGTGCCACCATCGACGGTCGCGATCCTAAAAATCCCCCCTGTGAGACCTGCGGCTTAAGGGTCTGTACCTGTGGGGCCTGCGATTGCCCGACGTAGCCTGAACCGACCGCTTCCATGTAGTGAGTAACAACGGCTGAAACAGCCTCTGGTAAGAAACCGTAAAAGGAACCTTTCATGACTGATAAAGATCCCCGTTGCGCCAGCTGCCCCTATGAAGCCTCCGACCGGATCTGCCGGGATAAAAACGGCAAGGCTCCGGTATTCTGCCCGACTTTGAATATGCCCGATCTGGCGCAGGAGAGCCTGAAGCAATACAACGATGACCCGGCTGTCAGCAACTTCGCCAAACAAGCCTCCATCCAGGAAGCGGACGGATACATCAATCGCGAGCTTGGTCATGCAGCTGTTCGGGGTTCAAAAACCCGCATGGAAGAGATCATGGAGTTTGCCGCCAAGATGGGCTACAAGCGCCTCGGTCTGGCCTTTTGCATGGGGTTGAGAAAAGAGGCCCAGGTGGTGGAGAAACTCTTATCCTCCCGAGGTTTCGAGGTGGTTTCGGCCATCTGCAAGGTCGGCGGGATCTCCAAAGAGTGCATCGGTCTGAGCAAAGAACAGCAGGTCGATCCCAAGGGAACCGAGGTCATGTGCAATCCCATTATGCAGGCCATGATTTTGAACGAGGGCAAAACCGATTTCAACGTGTTGCTGGGTCTGTGTGTGGGGCATGATTCCCTGTTCCTGAAGTATGCCGAAGCCCCCTGCACCGTGCTGGCCGTCAAAGACCGGGTGCTCGGCCACAATCCCCTTGCGGCCATCTACAATGTGGATAGCTATTACCGATCTCTGAAGTAATACAGGAATCTGGATTCATGATCTGATAACCAGCCATGGACAGGATTTGAGAGACTCGTATACACATTAGAATATTTGACAAACTGTTGTATTTGTCGGTATTTATGAAGGGCTTTTTGTTTTCGGCGGACTATGGACATGCCGGGGCACCATCATACCGACAACAGATAACCAAAGCCGCTCAGCTGAAACAAAATAGCTGGGCGGTTTTTTTTGGTTTTTAGAAGTCGATAGTTTGGTGGATGCGGCTTGTTTTGGATACGGGTAGTGGTTTTGAGGCCCAACTGTAATTAGAGTGCACTTACTAACAGCACATGGAAAATACCAGGGGCAATTTTCCACTTTTACCCCTTTAATAATGCAATAAGTGGAAAATTTTGCCTGCTATAAGGGTGTTATGCTGGGAAGTTTTCCACTTAACCACAATGTTAGAAACTAAAGAGAAAAATGAAATACTCTGTGTCAATCATTGTAACGACGATCATATTTTTTAGTTGGGCAGTGACCTGGAGAATCTTCAAAGAAGACATAAAAAGAAAAATTTCCCCAAGAGATCAAAAGCTGATTTTGCTGCTTTTCTTTTTTATTATAGGCGCATTGCTCTACACGTATTTTGCTACTAATGGGACTTTCATCTGGAGATAAGAAGAGGTTTTCTAACCAATTGATTAACCGGACTGGTGACCCAGGGGCGATTCTCGAAAAGGTCTCTACTAAATTGGATCGGCACGTCGCAGCCGGTTATCACTACCGTTGAGGCTGTAGGAAAACCCAAAAACGTGTTAGAATGCGAAAAAATTCATGAAATGCTAAAGGGGTTTTTCTCATGGCTCGTTTCAAACCCTACGACTACAAGCAAACCGTTATGTTGCCGGTGGATTTCGAACAGCAGATCCTGCCCGGCACCTTCGAGTATTCCCTGCACTACCTGGTCGACAACGAACTCGACCTGAGTATTTTCAACAGTAAATTCAACAACGACGAAGCCGGCCGTCCCGCCTACGATCCGGCCATTCTGCTGAAGATTGTGCTGCTGGCCTATTCGCGCGGGGTTACTAGCAGTCGCAAGATCGAAGCACTGTGCCGTGAAAACGTGATCTTTATGGCCCTGTCCGCCGACAGCCGTCCGCATTTCACCACCATTGCCGACTTCATCTCCGGGTCTGCCAAACAGATTGCCGATCTGTTTCATCAGGTGCTGATGGTTTGCGATGCCCTGGGGCTGATTGGTCATGAGATGTTCGCCGTCGACGGTTGCAAGATGCCATCGAACGCCTCCAAGGAGTGGAGCGGCACCCACGACGATTTGAAAAAGAAAGCCAAGAAGATCGACCGGGCCGTACGCTTTCTGCTCAACAAGCACCGCGAAGAAGATAAAAAGGGGCCGCCCGATCCGACCATGCGGCAGCGGGAGGAAAAGCAGAAAGAGACTCTGACCAAGGCCAGTCGTAAGATCAAGAAGTTCCTGACCGAAAACAAAAAACGCCAGGGTCGTCGCGGCAAGGAAGTGAAAAGCAACATCACCGACAACGACAGCGCCAAGATGAAGACCAGCCACGGCGTGCTTCAGGGCTACACTGGCGTCGCCGCGGTCGATGCCGAGCATCAGGTGGTGGTGCATGCCGAAGCCTTCGGTACGGGACAGGAGCATGGGTTGCTCGAACCGATGCTTGAGGGCATCCGCAAGGCCTTCAACGGTAACTATCATAACTGTGGTGACGAGATTCTTAGCGAGGCCAAAATCCTGGCCGATAGTGGTTTTCATAGCGGACAGACTCTGGAGCATCTGGAAGCAGAAGGCATAGACGGCTATATCGCCGATCCTGGTTTTCGCTCCCGCGATCCCCGTTTCAAGACCGCGTCACGTCACAAGCCCCAAGACTCCGGTGCGTCAAAGAGCCACCCAAAAAAACGCTTCAGCGTCAGCGACTTTCAGGTCGATCTTGCCAACAAGACCTGCGCCTGTCCGGCCGGTAACCCTCTGTGGCTCAAGTGCGCCAAAGCCAAGATCGGCGAGCGTTTATTCATGCAATTCATGGGCTATCAGGCTGATTGTGATCGCTGTGCAAAGCGGAGCCAATGCTTGCGAGACATCCGCCAAAAAGGAGCCCGCCAGGTCAACGTGCTGCTGGAGACGCTATCGAGTCCCAAGATCGGCATCATCGAGCGGATGAAACAGAAGATCGATTCCGTGTTCGGTCGCCACATTTACGGGCAACGCCTGGGCATCGTCGAACCTGTCTTTGGCAATCTGCGCGAAACGCTTGGGCTGCGACGGTTTTCCCTGCGTGGTCGCACCAAAGTCGATGGGCAATGGAAATTGATGACAATGCTCCACAATATCGGCAAGATTCATCGGTATGGATGGACTTTGTAGGGTAAAAGCGGGAAATCCGGGTCTAGATGGAGTAAAAGCTTCTTCTTTGTACGGTTTGTGGAGTCGTTTTAGAGAGAATAAGGCGAAGGAAACCGAAGAGAACTTAAAATAGGAATCGGGGCCGAGAAGAATAGATTGACGGAAAACAGGTTCAGTCAAAATGGTTTTTCTACAGGCTCGTTATGCGCAAAAAAACCGAGAGGAAACAAGTAATGTTCGGATTCTTCAAAAAGAAGTACCCACTACTTAAGAATGAAATGATTACACCTGTCGGTGAGCCAGTCAATACATCTGAAGCCAAGCGAATTTTTAAACAATTTATGAAAGAAATCGGCTATCTCGAAAAAGATGAACTCACAGAACATGCTGGCTATCTTTCTGAGGAAATCAAAGACCATGAGCAGGGGTTAAGAGAAGAATGCTTAGATAAAAAGGAAGAAATTGCTGAAGCAAAGCGACTTTTAAAAGAGCTTAAGAGCAATCTCAAGAAAGCCGAAGGTGAGGAGAAGGAAGATATTGAGTGCGAAATCGAAGATATTGAAGATGATCTGGAAGATTTTGTGAAGGAATTGGAACAGGCAGCTGAAGCTCTTGCCAAATTCAAAAAAGATAAACGAGAATTTCTAATCGAGTATATCAATAATCAAACACAAAGCCGGTAGAGACTGCTCATAACAAGTAGGTCCAGGGGCCAGCAAAAAGCGTCGCTCGTTCCTCGCTCTGCTTTACGCTGCCCCTGAGCTAAGTCGTTAAATTTTCTGGAGCCTTATATGGATCTTAAAGATTTTATTAAGGAAACAATAAAGGATATATCCGAAGCAATTTCAGAATCAAACTCTGAACTTTCATCTTTTGGCACAATAGTAAATCCAAAAGATGTACATCCCACTGACAAGAAAGTCGATGTTTACGGCTTTTTACTGAAAAAAGATGAGAGTGCTGATTACAGGCGCCCTGTCCATTTAGTAAATTTTGACATTGCTGTTTCCAGTACAACAAAAAAAGACGGTAAAGAAGGCATAGGAGTCAATGTAGTAGGAATCAAACTTGGAAAAGATGGCGGTCACGCTGATGAGAGCAACATGAGCAGTAAATTGAGGTTCTCAATTCCAGTAGCATTGCCTGTTGGTGAAAAGTAATTTAAGGATAAAATCAACCGGAACAAATAGGGACACTCCCCATATTTCAAAAAATTAATTGCCTCTTAAGTTTCTTTCTTATACTCTGGCTCTATGCCTCGAATAGCTCGCATAGTCGCCCCTGGATACCCGCACCATGTAACCCAACGTGGCAATAATCGCTCGACGACCTTTTTCGATGATGAAGATCGCCTGAGATATCTGAACCAACTCAAAAAATACTCTACACGACACTCTCTACATATATGGGCCTACTGCCTGATGGACAACCATGTCCATTTGCTGGTGGTTCCTGAAAAAGAAGATTCACTGTCTCGTGGGATCGGACTGACAAATCAGGTCTATACCCAGTACTTGAATCGGAAATTGAAACAAAGCGGTCGCGTATGGCAGAACCGCTTTTTTTCGTGCATCGTTGAAGACGATGCGTATCTTTGGAGGGTGGCGCGGTATATTGAAAAAAATCCGTTAAAAGCCGGGATGACCAATCGGGCAGAAAACTATCGTTGGTCCAGTGCCAAGGCCCATATAAAAGGCTCGGATGAAGATCTGCTGGCAGAGTATTGTTGGCTGCCTCTTGAAGACCGGGCGCGTTATGCTGAATTTATGTTGCAAGAGGATGATCAGGCGGACAACATGTTGCGTAAAGCTACATGTACAGGACGGCCTTACGGATCAGAAGCCTTTATCTCCAAAATGGAATTAAGACTGAATAAAACCTTGAAGGCGCAAAAACCCGGAAGGCCAAGAAAGAAAACAGGGGAGTGTCCCTAGTTTTTCTAGTTTTTCCTCGAGAGGAACTCATTGGTGAATCTAGAGCTAGACCACTTTTTTATACTTACAGACAATCCAAAAGAAGCTGGCGATCTTTTAGTCTCTATGGGCCTAAATGAAAGCTTCAGTCGGGACCATAAGGGTCAAGGCACTTCAAATCGACGCTTTGAATTTTCCAATGGGATGATCGAAATACTATACGTGCGTGATAGTGAAGAGGCTGATAACGGTCCGGCTAGAAATCTGAGATTCCCTGAAAGGGTTCAAAAAAAGAGCGCTTCACCGTTTGGAGTAATTCTAACTCGAACAAATGATTCAAGTATGAGCACGCCATTTAGCGGTTGGAAATATCAACCCGCTTATTTTGAGCCACCACATGCACTTCATGTTGGAAATAATTCTGAAATCTTAGAAGAACCCTTATGCATTTACGTGCCTTTCATTGGCCCGGTTAGTAGAAAGGAAGAAATCGGGAAATTTAAGTTTATTAGTAATGTTCAAGTATCTGTCCCACTAGGCGACATTTCAGAAACACTACGCATAGCCCAAACGGCAGATAGACTTCAAATAGAGTGCGGCAGTGAGCATTTAGTGGTGGTGACGTTGGATAATGGCGTTATTGGTTTATCTAGAGACTTTCGCCCAGATTTGCCATTAATCATCAATTGGTAGGTGAGAAAATATAACCAACCGATGAACCGGAGCGATTAACTCGGCGCGCTTCTCGAAAAGCTCGCTGCTGGTTTTACCTGAGCCACGCGCCCGGTTCTCTCAACGTTATGTTACAAAAAGGTGTGCAAATGAAAATACCTAGAATCACAATGGTCTCTCTTGGCGTAAATAACCTAATTCAGGCAACTGAATTCTACAAACAAGTATTGAATACCTCCCCTAATACTTCATCGGATGCCATAACTTTTATCGAACTTCCTGGTGTGTGGTTGGCACTTTACCCACTGGACAAACTCGCTGCAGACATTTCTCCCGATGTCCCTACTACACGCAATGCGTTCAGCGGAATTACGTTAGCCCACAATGCTCAAAGCAAAGACGAAGTCGTTGCCATAATGGAACGCGCTAAAGCAGCTGGCGCCCAGATAGTAAAAGAAGCACAAGATACATTCTGGGGTGGTTTCAGTGGCTACTTCTCTGATCTTGATGGTTACTATTGGGAAGTTGCTTGGGGGCCGATGTTTGAATTTGACGACAATGGAAATATGAAGCTGTCAGAAAGCGTATAACCAATCATCGCGTACCGCGCCCGCTGAATTCACTCGTTAGGTCTTTGCCGAATTCACTAGGAAATTTTCACAATGGACATTCCACGGATATTCAATATTACCGAGAGCGCTCACCGCATCCACAACCCGTTCACAGCCGATAAGTTCGCCACTCTTGGTGCGGCGCTGCGTCTGGAATCGGGGGCCCGAGTGCTTGATCTCGGAAGCGGCTCCGGTGAGATGCTGTGTACTTGGGCACGCGATTATGGCGTCATTGGTACCGGTGTCGATATGAGCCAATTGTTCAGTGAGCAGGCCAGACTCCGAGCCGAAGAACTTGGCGTGGCCGAACAAGTCAAGTTCATCCATGACGATGCAGCAGGCTATGTCTCTGACGAGAAAGTCGATGTGGCGGCCTGTGTGGGCGCCACTTGGATCGCCGGGGGAGTTGCCGGCACGATTGAGCTTCTGGCACAGAGCCTGCGCACTGGCGGAATCATTCTCATCGGTGAGCCCTACTGGCGGCAGTTGCCGCCAACGGAAGAGGTTGCCAAGGGGTGTCTTGCCAACTCCATCTCTGACTTTCTCCTGCTTCCTGAATTTATCGTGTCTTTCGGTCGTCTTGGCTACGATGTCGTTGAAATGGTTCTGGCTAATCAGGATGGCTGGGATAGATACGAGGCGGCTAAATGGCTCACGATGCGTCGATGGCTTGAAGCCAATCCCGACGATGAGCTTGCGAGAGATGTCCGAGCCCAACTGACTACGGAACCGGAACGCTATGCCACTTATACGCGCGAGTATTTGGGCTGGGGCGTGTTCGCGCTGATGCCGCGGTGAAGCGCGATGACGAGTAGTTTGTGTGAGACCTGACACCCTGGGAAAACAGGGGAGTGTCCCTAGTTTTCGCGCGCCTGTCCCACTGTGTCAGCGAATGCGATACCATTGCGCGCATGGGTGGGGATGAATTCGCCATTCTACTGGCTGAGAGCCAAGGCAGTGATGAGGCCGGCCAGGTCGCGGCTCTGATTCTCAGCACACTGGCCCAGCCTTTTTTCATCGAATCTCAGGAACTGTTCATCTCCGGCAGCATCGGCATCGCCTTCTTCCCCCATGACAGCGCCAATCTCGACGAGTTGTTCACCTACGCCGATACCGCCATGTACAGCGCCAAGCACAAGGGGCGCAACAATTTCCAGTGCTACGATCACGAACTCACCCTCCATGTCACCGAGCGGTTGTCCCTTGGCGCCGCACTGCGTTATGCCTGTGCCAACCATGAACTGCAGCTTTACTACCAGCCCAAGGTTCAACTGAAGGATGGGCGGGTTGTCGGCGTGGAGGCTTTGCTGCGTTGGTGGCATCCCGTGCTGGGCATGTTGACGCCGGATCGCTTCATCTCCATTGCCGAGGAGACCGGCCTGATTGTCGAAATCGGCGAATGGGTATTGAAAACCGCCTGCCAGGCGGCGGTTGATTTCAACCGGGATGTTGCGGCCTCGTTCAAGGTTGCGGTCAACCTCTCCTGCCGGCAGTTTCTGCAGAATGATCTGGCGGCTACCATCGAGGCCATTTTGAAAACCACCGGCTGTCGGGGGGAATGGCTGGAGTGCGAGATCACCGAAAGCCTGATGATCGAGGACAACCCCCAGGTAGCGAACACTCTCGAAGCCCTGCGCGCTCTCGGCATCACCATCGCCATCGATGATTTCGGTACCGGGTATTCGGCCTTGAATTATCTCTCCCGATTTCCCATCGACGTCCTTAAAATAGACCGCTTGTTTATCAACCATATCGACACCGACCCCTGCAAGGTCGGCCTGGTCAAGGTCTTCATCGCCCTGGGAACCAACCTCGAAATGCAGATTGTGGCGGAAGGCGTGGAGACCGTATCCGAGTCGGCCTCTCTGCAAAAACTGGGTTGTGGCCTTGCCCAGGGCTATCTTTTCGGCAAGCCCCAGCCTTTCGACGTCTTGATGACAACCCTGTCGCTTTGAAAGTCCTCATCAGTCTCTGACTGCCGTCGATCCCGGAACCCGCTACGCGAAATGAAAAGAATTGGGCGCTTTGTCGACGGATATCCCTGGAACCTGCCTTTTTAACTGTTGTTAGCCGAGCTGTTTATGTATTCTTCATGAATACTTATCCTTGACTAAACCCTCTTTGCCGCCGGGAGAACAGACATGGAGCCTCTTGACAGAGACACAGCCAAGAAACTCTACAAACATTACCGCAAAAACCTGGACGGGATTCGGAATTGCCCGGAGATGGCCTCCATCTGCCTGATCTGTGAATCGATCCATATCGTTCCCGTGGAGGGCAACCCCTACAAGCGGGTCTGCCGCAACTGCGGCTTTGCTTTTTTCCGTTACAAGTGCAGCGCCTGCGGTGCCACCATCGACGGTCGCGATCCCAAAAATCCCCCCTGTGAGACCTGCGGCTTAAGGGTCTGCACCTGTGGGGCCTGCGATTGCCCGACGTAGCCTGAACCGACCGATTCCCTGTAGTGAGTAACAACGGCTGAAACAGCCTCTGGTAAGAAACCGTAAAAGGAAACTTTCATGACTGATAAAGATCCCCGTTGCGCCAGCTGCCCCTATGAATCTTCCGACCGGATCTGTCGGAACAAAGATGGCAAGGCTCCGGCATTCTGCCCGACTTTGAATATGCCCGATCTGGCGCAGGAGAGCCTGAAGCAATACAACGATGACCCGGCTATCAGCAACTTCGCCAAACAAGCCTCCATCCAGGAAGCGGACGGATACATCAATCGCGAGCTTGGTCATGCAGCCGTCCGGGGTTCAAAAACCCGTATCGAAGAGATCATGGAGTTTGCCGCCAAGATGGGCTACAAACGCCTCGGCCTGGCCTTTTGCATGGGGTTGAGAAAAGAGGCCCAGGTGGTGGAGAAGCTCCTATCCTCCCGAGGTTTCGAGGTGGTTTCGGCCATCTGCAAGGTCGGCGGGATCTCCAAAGAGTGCATCGGTCTGAGCAAAGAACAACAGGTCGATCCCAAGGGTGCCGAGATCATGTGCAATCCCATTATGCAAGCCATGATTTTGAACGAGGGCAAAACCGATTTCAACGTGTTGTTGGGGCTGTGCGTGGGACATGATTCCCTGTTCTTGAAATACGCCGAAGCCCCCTGCACCGTGCTGGCCGTCAAAGACCGTGTGCTCGGCCACAATCCCCTTGCGGCCATCTACAATGTGGATAGCTATTACCGATCTCTGAAGTAATACAGGAATCGGGATTCATGGTCTGATATCCATACATGGAAGGGAGTTGAGAGACTCGTATAAACATTAGAATATTTGACAAACTGTTGTATTTGTAGGTATTTATGAAGTGCCTTTTGTTTTTCTGCGGCTAAGGGACATGCCGGGGCACCATCATACCGACAGCAGATAACTAGAGCCGCTCAGCTGAAACAAAATCGCTGGGCGGCTTTTTTTGTTTTTTCAGAAGTCGGTAGTTTGGTGGATGTGGCTTGATTAGGATACGGGTAGTGGTTTTGGGGCCCTACTGTAATTAGAGTACGCTTACTAAAAGCACATGGAAAATACCAGGGGCAATTTTCCACTTTTACCCCTTTAATAATGCAATAAGTGGAAAATTTTGCCTGCTATAAGGGTGTTATGCTGGAAAGTTTTCCACTTAACCACAATGTTATGCTTCCAAATGAAATGGGGTCTTTACGATGAGTAGAGAATATTTATTAATGATAGCTATCTTTGTTGTTGGCACAGGTTCTATCTGGGGATTTTTCAAAACGAAAACAGAGGGCTTTGGCCGTTTTACCACCAGCACACTACTAATCCTTCTTGTTTTAACCATTTCCAGTCTTCTTTATGCTACGGGAAAATTGCAAGGTGACGTTATGGCCAATGTCCTTTTCGCAGTATTTGGTTTCGCAGGAGGTTTATTTACAAGCAAAAATGACAACTAACAATTATATAAACATTAAGTTGAAACTTTAAATCCAGATCCCGACGTGTATCTCCCCAATGCAGGTCGAGAAAAATGAGGACAATATGTCATTCTTGAAAAAAATCTGTGTAATATTCATTCTTATTATGTCAACAAGCAGCATAGTAAACGCTGAAAACTTAACAAATGAGGAGGCTACTAAAATAGCAATTCAGCATTACAGAAATCTAGAAAATGAATCAACTCAGGTAATGATGAAAATTATTCAGCTTAACGACAAGGAATATATATACAATAAACTAAAAACTGCAGAAACAAGAGCAGAGCTAGACGCTGTATTCTCAAGTCTCGAAAAAGATTTTGAAGAAGCAAATGGTGAGCTCTTATTACTAAGTGAAAAAATGTACTTTGTTAAAATACGTGCATTCGCAGCTGGTATCGACCTAAATAAATAATATTAATTTTATCTATAAAAAAGCATATTAATTCAATCAACCGGACGGGGAATTGCAGCGCAGATATTCGAATACTTTGGTGGTACACGCAAGTTCGCGTCGCCGCCGGTTATCAAAACCGTTATGGTTTACGAAAATTGAGGTAATCATATGAGAGATGCGATTATTGCTGGCATATTGTCGGGCTTGCTATCTCCATTAGTGCTTTCTTGGTTGCAACACAAGATAATATGGAAATCACAAAAAAGAGCAGAAATCAAAATGAAGATTTTTGAGGATGCGCTGACTGCTCTAGGTTCACTTGAGACAGATGCCTTGGATGCTGGCCTTCAATCAAGCAAAAAAGAGTATAAAGGCCTAACGCGAATTGTTGAGTTCAGGCCAGAGACCATTGTCTTAAAAGAACGCGCCCGCGGAATGGTTCGAGCCTTTTTCTCACAAGAGACATTCAATAAAGTTGATGAAGCAATGAGAGCACCTATCTCAATTGAAAATACCCCGAATGTAGAATTCGAAGAGTATCGAACACTTGCAATCGCAGCCATGGCAACTGAATTAGGTATAAAAAACTAATTTAAGAGGCATGCCATAACAAAAAAGTCAACCGGACTGTTGATATAGGGGCAATTCACGAAAACTTTTTTAGTATTTTGAGTCATATCGATGCAGCCGGTTACAAAAATCGTTAGCTGGGGTATTATTTGAATGGGCGAGCTCGTAAAAAAATACAATTCAAGAGTACTCTTGGGAGTGATGTTAATACTATCAGGTTCTTACTATAAAAAAACCGGATGGAGTCTACAATATAATCAGCCCGTTTTTAAATGGGTCGGCTGGTTCTGGATTGCTTGTGGTGTTTTTGTTTTAGTCTATGAATTTTACACATTCATGAAAACAAAATACGGTAATTAGAAAAACAATATGTATAAAGCCTTTTACTCAATTTGGAAAATAACATTATATCTATCAAGCCAGATGGGTCATGTGTTTGTGGCTATGGCGACATCAGAACCCCACGAAGAGTGTAACCCATATGCCCGTACCGTACCCGGGACGGCTGCTAACCACACGCTGCACTCGGACGGGGTAGAGAGCGGCGGTTCCCGTTTAGGTCTCTACGAGGCCGGAACGTCCCGTCGCCGCCGGTGACCTTTACGTTGTGCAGCAAGACTATGAGCATCCAAGAAATTATTGATTTTTTGATTAACGGTCATGACGTTAATGCTCAATTGATAGCGTTTGAGCAACTCAAGGCGTCCGCTACCGAAGAGGATTTGCAGCTTTTGTTGCAGACCATCAAGTCTGAATCGTGCGGTTTCTGGGTGCGGGAGCTTTTATCAGAGCCAATTATTGACCTTGCGGGCGCGAAAGCCCTTCCGGATTTATTGGCAGCATTACAGAAAAACTACGAAGAGGGGCATGACAACGATAGCTTTACCGCTGTTTTGATGGACCTGGCCGAAAGTGACCCGATTGGCGTCAAAGAACAACTGGTCAAAATGGCAAAAACCGCTTCACTTTCTGAACTTAAAGAGATCAATTGGCTTCTTGAGCACTGCCAGTAGGGTTGCACAACCAGTCGCTGCACTCGGACGGGTTAGACAGGGGCGGTTCTCGTTTAGTTCTCTACTGGGCCGGCCCGTTTCGACGCCGCCGGTGACCTCAATCGTTAGGGTGCATAGATGCGATTTTGCAAACTTGTCACTACAGTGTTTATTTGGGTCGCCATCCCCCTTGCCGGCTGTAGTGCTATTTATCGCGATGTATCTTCCGTTTCCCCCTATAAAGAACGTATTGGTCAAGTGTGTGAGGTAGTCACACCTATTAGGGCCCACGGATACACGTTTAAGCTGGGGCGCAATAAGGAGACTGACGCGATCTCCATATGGAACCCAGGCTTCAGCGGTCCTGAGGTGACATTTGTTCTCTCAATTCAGCCTGGTACCAAAATCACTCTTCTTGAGGCCCGCGAGTGTGTTAACTGCCCGTTTGACAGATACCCTGAGTATCTGGTTCAGGTCAGCCCTGAGCCACAACAATTCAGCGGTAAACCGGCATATTTGCGCGACACCTCGCTCACTCCCAGGTACCTTCGGTGCGCGAGTGGCGCTAATTTACCCTAACCATCGAGTCCAGCGGACGGAAAACCTGCGGCTGTTTTCGTTTGGGTCAGTGCGGCGCCACTGTCCGCGCGCCGTCCGCTGACCCAAGTCGTTGTGTGTAAAAGAAATCATGATCTACATAATTGAAGAAGGTGAAAATGGACCATTAAAAATTGGATTTGCCGCCGACATCGAAGGAAGAATAAAGACATTACAAGTGGGCAACTCTCAAGAGCTAAATCTTGTCATGTCTTTTGAAGGTAGTTCTGATTTAGAAAATAAAATACACAAAAACCTTTCAAGGCACAGAATTAGGTCTAATGGCGAATGGTTTTATAATAATGCTGCTGTCTGGGAATATCTCAAAACCCTATCAACAGTTGAGCCTGATACTGAGTTTATAGGCCAGACTGAATATCTCGTATTAAAAAGAGAAGCTGTAGATTCAAAGGCAGAGAATTGTCCATTCTGTGGTATTCGCCATACTCATGGAATTGGAGATGGACATAGGGTGGCACATTGTTCAACTAACAACAACGTATTTATCAGAAAATCGGATGGTAAATGCTTTGAACAGAAAAAAGGTTATATCATAAAAACAATAAAATAAATCACACAACCAGGCGTTTGAAGGGACGCGCGTGATCGCGCGCCCCTCAACTTACCGTTATGTTTTTTGCGAAGGAGGTTTGATGAGCGATAGCTATTATGATGTTGCCCAAATCTGCATTAACGGGCATGTGATTAACTCGATGGCAAAGGATTATCCGCAGTCAAATCAGAAGTACTGTTCTGACTGTGGGGAAGAAACAATAACTGCTTGTCCGTCGTGCGGGAGCAACATACGTGGTCATTACCATGTGCCAGGAGTTATCAGTTTTTCCAACTTTCACGCCCCTTCATACTGCTTCAACTGCGGAAGCCCTTATCCGTGGACCGCAATTCGTCTTGAAGCAGCGGCCGAATTAGCAGATGAGTTGGACGGATTGACGACTGATGAAAAAGAAAAATTGAAATCAAGCCTTCCCGATCTTGTTAAGGATGGGCCAAAAACGGTGGTGGCCGAAACGCGCTTCAAGAAGATCATCAAGAAAGCCGGGGCTGACGCCTACGAGGGTATGAAAACGATTCTGGTCGATGTCGTAAGTGAAACAGTAAAGAAGTCAATGTTCGGGGCATGACATAACCAGGCTCTTGCAGCGGATCGCAAAAGGCCGCGCCCGCTGAAGAGCAACGTTAGGCAGAAATTCTGAAAGGACCGTCCCATGGCGGAAGACCAACAACCGCAATCGAATGGCGCTAATAGCTTAACGCACATAGTCGGTAAAATGTGGCGGCTTTCTGCTTCAAATGACGAGCTATTCGCATTGTTAGTTCCAATTTCATTTGTGTTTCTACTTATCTTAGCCCTTTTGGGGAAAGCTGCCGAAATGGGAATTTTTGCCGGTTTTTCAGCTGTTTGCATGGCATTCCTGAAACTTGAAAGATTTTCAGAGTTTAGTGGAATCGGTTTTTCCGCAAAGCTTCGCGATACGGTCCGAAAGGTTGAAGCCATGGAGGTTAAAGAAACAGAGGTCGACCCAGAGGATCTATCCAATCAACCAGTTAGTGAATTCTCCTGGGTTCGTATTTCTGAGATAGAAAGAAGTGCTTTACAGGCTATTGAAGACAGTCCTTTTACTTTTAGAACTGCGACTGGACTTGCGCAAAATCTGGGCATTTCGGTTTCCTCCGTTCGCCAACTCATGGCGGGCTTAGAAGATAAAGATATGGTGGCTCAAATAGTTACGTCACGCAGGACGACTGCTTGGAACATCACAGCCCTAGGGCGTACCTACCTCGCAAGCAGTCCAAGTTGATGGATTCGCCTAACAATGTAATTAACGCGGACGGAAAATAGCTCTGCAAATATTTGAATATTGCGGTGGTACTCGCAAGTTCGCGTCGCCTCCGGTTATCCAAGCCGTTAGGCATCGGGAGAAGTCATGAGTTTTGAACCAGCCGTAGTAAGTGCTGTCACTGCCTTGGTTGCAGTTATAGTTGGACCGTTAGTAAGCATCTTTGTTGCCAAAAATCAGATCAATGCCTCTGTTGTATCAGCAAATCGGCAAACTTGGATTAATCGGCTTCGTGATGAATTGGCAACGTTGGTTGGTATTGTTCATCATTTACCAAACGCCCACGCTAACGGATCAGTTTCCACAAACGAAGCTATCGCAGAATACGGAAGATTTGCAGAGAAATTCCAAGTAATAAAGCTCCTCATCAACCCCAATGAAGCAGACCATCAAGAGATAATTCGTTTAATTAAAATCGCAGATAAAAAACTAATTGAATCAATTAACAAGAAGCAGGCCAGCGCGTCTGAGTTTGAGACAGTAGGTCAGCGTATTGTTGATCAATCTCAGATTGTTCTAAAAAGAGAGTGGGAGCGTGTTAAAAACGGCAAGTAAATATGCCTAACAATAAAATCAAGCCGACGGGTGACAGCGCTGCGGGTTTCGTAAAGCTTTCTACAATCTCGAATTGTCTCTGCGCCGCGGCTTATCAAAACCGTTGAGGCTGTAGGAAAACCCAAAAACGTGTTAGAATGCGAAAAAATTCATGAAATGCTAAAGGGGTTTTTCTCATGGCTCGTTTCAAACCCTACGACTACAAGCAAACCGTTATGTTGCCGGTGGATTTCGAACAGCAGATCCTGCCCGGCACCTTCGAGTATTCCCTGCACTACCTGGTCGACAACGAACTCGACCTGAGTATTTTCAACAGTAAATTCAACAACGACGAAGCCGGCCGTCCCGCCTACGATCCGGCCATTCTGCTGAAGATTGTGCTGCTGGCCTATTCGCGCGGGGTTACTAGCAGTCGCAAGATCGAAGCACTGTGCCGTGAAAACGTGATCTTTATGGCCCTGTCCGCCGACAGCCGTCCGCATTTCACCACCATTGCCGACTTCATCTCCGGGTCTGCCAAACAGATTGCCGATCTGTTTCATCAGGTGCTGATGGTTTGCGATGCCCTGGGGCTGATTGGTCATGAGATGTTCGCCGTCGACGGTTGCAAGATGCCATCGAACGCCTCCAAGGAGTGGAGCGGCACCCACGACGATTTGAAAAAGAAAGCCAAGAAGATCGACCGGGCCGTACGCTTTCTGCTCAACAAGCACCGCGAAGAAGATAAAAAGGGGCCGCCCGATCCGACCATGCGGCAGCGGGAGGAAAAGCAGAAAGAGACTCTGACCAAGGCCAGTCGTAAGATCAAGAAGTTCCTGACCGAAAACAAAAAACGCCAGGGTCGTCGCGGCAAGGAAGTGAAAAGCAACATCACCGACAACGACAGCGCCAAGATGAAGACCAGCCACGGCGTGCTTCAGGGCTACACTGGCGTCGCCGCGGTCGATGCCGAGCATCAGGTGGTGGTGCATGCCGAAGCCTTCGGTACGGGACAGGAGCATGGGTTGCTCGAACCGATGCTTGAGGGCATCCGCAAGGCCTTCAACGGTAACTATCATAACTGTGGTGACGAGATTCTTAGCGAGGCCAAAATCCTGGCCGATAGTGGTTTTCATAGCGGACAGACTCTGGAGCATCTGGAAGCAGAAGGCATAGACGGCTATATCGCCGATCCTGGTTTTCGCTCCCGCGATCCCCGTTTCAAGACCGCGTCACGTCACAAGCCCCAAGACTCCGGTGCGTCAAAGAGCCACCCAAAAAAACGCTTCAGCGTCAGCGACTTTCAGGTCGATCTTGCCAACAAGACCTGCGCCTGTCCGGCCGGTAACCCTCTGTGGCTCAAGTGCGCCAAAGCCAAGATCGGCGAGCGTTTATTCATGCAATTCATGGGCTATCAGGCTGATTGTGATCGCTGTGCAAAGCGGAGCCAATGCTTGCGAGACATCCGCCAAAAAGGAGCCCGCCAGGTCAACGTGCTGCTGGAGACGCTATCGAGTCCCAAGATCGGCATCATCGAGCGGATGAAACAGAAGATCGATTCCGTGTTCGGTCGCCACATTTACGGGCAACGCCTGGGCATCGTCGAACCTGTCTTTGGCAATCTGCGCGAAACGCTTGGGCTGCGACGGTTTTCCCTGCGTGGTCGCACCAAAGTCGATGGGCAATGGAAATTGATGACAATGCTCCACAATATCGGCAAGATTCATCGGTATGGATGGACTTTGTAGGGTAAAAGCGGGAAATCCGGGTCTAGATGGAGTAAAAGCTTCTTCTTTGTACGGTTTGTGGAGTCGTTTTAGAGAGAATAAGGCGAAGGAAACCGAAGAGAACTTAAAATAGGAATCGGGGCCGAGAAGAATAGATTGACGGAAAACAGGTTCAGTCAAAATGGTTTTTCTACAGGCTCGTTAGGCGTTCGAGAGGAGACTACGTGGGTACGGAAATCACGCTTGATTGTGGCGGGGCATCAGTCACTTACAGCAAGAATCATCGTGGAATTGATCACGGGTCTCTTTTTCAGGAGAAAGACCGGAAGCAATAAAAAGCGATCAACTTAACTACGATTGGTACAAAGAAGAGGGGGAGGATCCGACACCTTCTGAGATGGCATTTACTCGCCCACTCAAGGACATCGTCCCGCGTCTAGAACTCCTAGGTTTTAATCTGGAACGTGTTCGCCGTGAGTATGAGTTCGTTGCACAAGACTGGTTGGAGGAGAGGCGGTCACTTCAAGAAGACGATGATGAGCCTACTCCTGAGCTGATGAACTTTGATGAGTTTCGAGAGTTTGCCAGCGCGCACCCGCTCGCGGAGCTCGATGACACCTTCATATCGGGTTTTGACGAAGCAAGCGAAAGGAAGATTCTAGGGCGATTCATCGGATTTCAGCTTGAGCGGATTCCCCTTTACCAATCTTATGATATCCAAGCCTATTCTGAGCGAAGCTTTTTCACCGCTTTGGTGGATATCCTTCACCCATATTCGCTTCTGCGCCTCTTCGCAGAAGCAAAGGCGAATAAGGAGGCCTCCGTAGATTGGCAATATGGGCCTTTGGTGCAAGCGGGGTGGGCAACAGAGAGTGAGTTCATGCCTAATGCTCGGCGAACGGAGACATTCCTCATGAAGTAGGGGACGCCCATGCGATTATGCGTTCCTAAAAAACTAAGTAGAAACACTCCCGAATAGCGCTAATTTCCCTCATCCGTGGTATTCGCTTGCCAGCCAATGATAAAAACTATGAGGATCGGTAAACACTTTATCGGGATTTTCACTTTTTAGGTCAGCGGGATGCTCGGCTCCCCATAGAGCGCCAAGGCTGGCTACTTTGTAGGATGAACTCTTGGCAGCGAGGATATCCGATTTGTTGTCGCCTATGAAAAAGTGTGATCCCGCTTGGGCATTCAAAGACTCTACGGCAAAGTTGATACTATCGGGTGCCGGTTTTTTGTGGGCAACCATGTCTCCACCGACGACAAAATCGATGAGATGCCCCCATTCGAGATCGTAAGCCATATTCGCTCTTTTCAAGGTGCGGGTTGTGACAATGCCGATTTTCATGTACTTGTCATGCTTGAGAAACTCTAAAACTTCTCGGATTCCTTCGTAGGGTTTGACATACTTCGCATGATTTTTTATGTACCAATCTTCATAAAATGAAAACATTGCATCAATCTTGCGGCTGCTGTATTTATTTGCACGTTTGGCAAATCTTGTAAAAATCAAATTTATATCCAATCCCCACAAGTCAATATATTCTTCTTTCGCTACGTTTATACCGAGAAATTCTTTGATGACATGAGGTATGCCTTCAAAAAGCAAATCGCTGGTATCAATGAGTGTCCCGTCAAGATCAAACATCGCCAGATTTTCCATGAATATTACCTTGTTTTTAAGGAGGATTGGGCAAAATGCAATTTTGGCTGTGTCGGGAATTGCACCTGGGAAAAAATTGTTACCCATCATTGATGGGGTATTAAGCTGCTTTAGAGTCAACTCCTTTTTATGTTCCGGCGAGTTAACCTTTTGTTGGATTAATGTAAAACGCCCCTGCGATTATGCGTTTCTAAAAAATCAAATAGGGACACTTCCGAATAGTGCTGGTTTTCTAAAACAGATTGCGTTACACGCGTCCGCTCATCACAACCGTTATGCTTTTGTAGGAGAAGAAAATGGGCGGAATAAGAAAAATCCACAAGGAAATGACTGTCGATAAATCTATTCTTGAAGCTAAGGAAATCGTTTTGTCAAAGCTTCAGCTCCTTAAAGGGAATATTATAAAGTCAGAAAACGATCATATAGAGTGCGGCTTTGGGTCTCTTTTGAAATCAAGATTTCTGGGTGAATTTTTTGTCTCAAAAACCACTCTTCCCAAAAAAGCCGACATTAACTTTACCGATATCGGCAATGGCAACACATTGGTTACCTTAGAAGTTATAGAGACAGATACATATGTTGTAAAAATCGGGATAGTTAAAAAATATGAGGAAGCATTGGAAGAATTATCGGAATCCATAATGTCATGTTTGGAATAGCTGGGGACAACTATGGATTGAAACAAACACAAGGGGCCAATAATTTGCCACGGCAAACTATTGGCCCCTGTGCAGTTGATCCGCATGCACAAAAAATGTGATTAATCCCTTCTGTTTTGTTTGTGCCTGTTACTGTTTGAGAAGAGGGGCTGGTTTCAACATCACCGGCGCAGGATCCAGCACCTCTGTCCGTTTATTATTACGTTCATCGGTTTCCGTAAAGTTGGACAGCGAATCGATCACCGCGGATACCCGGGTTTTCTTTTTGACGGTATAACCGCAGGTATAGGAGGCCGTGCCTCCGGGACGGCGCAGTTTCCGGTCCGGGTCAATAGCGGCCAGCGTCGCTCCGCCCCAGGGCTTGCCGTTGATTTTCAGACTCAGGGAACAGGCGTTTTTCTTTGTGGCCTTCCAGAACATCGGATCTAGGCGGTCGGTTCCGGTATTCTCCACGGTGACGACAATATGGTTCTCTGCGTCCAGGGCCAGTGCGCTGACGGCAAGGTCATTGTTTCTCCCCTGGCCCGGGTCGAGAACCTTGGTCAGCTCATTGTTGTCCTTGCTTCTTTCTCTGACTCCCCCGGAGATGCGGGCGGTCAGGCGGGTCTTTTTGCTGACCCGATAATTCATCACAAAACTGACAGGTTCCCCAACCTTGCGTAATTTTTTCTCCGGGTCAAAAATTTTGAGTCCCGCTCCTCCCCAGAATTTACCATCAACAAGCAGTCCCAGGGTCTCCGCTGCCCTGCCCTCCACCTTCCAGGCTTTTGCAGGAACACCTTCCCTGCCGCTGTTGACCAGGGTGATCACCACGTTGTTTTTCTTGTCGAGGGTCATGTCGGTAATCCGCAGGTCCGGGTATTTGCCGAAAGGGGTGTTCCTGTTTTTTGCCGCCTCTTCCCTGGAACCGGGGTAGCTGAGCTGATAATCCCCCTTGAAGGTGCCGTCGGTAAAATTTGAGATCATCAACTCATATTTGCCGTTGAGCCTTTCCAGCTCGGGGTCGTCGATAAAGTACTCCAAGCGCGCTTTTTTCTGGTCACCGAAACGCATATTTTTCAGCATAAAACTTTTGTTAATTTTTCCGGGCTTTGAATGATTCTTGTATTCAGGATCCAAAAGAAGAAAACGGAAGGGACCGTTCATCACTCCAGTGATTTTCCCCTTCCCGAGGCGGGAAACGTCCATGGCCAGACTGATCCTCCCCGTGTATTTGAGATCCAGGGGGATAACAACGGAATAAGGGTTGTTTTTGCTGACTCTGGGATGAAGGGTCAGAGGTTTAACGACGGTCACTGTATGCCCCTCTGTTGCATAGGTTCCAGCGGCGGAGAAGACAAACAACAACAGAAGCATGAGAACAATTCTCGGGCGCATAAATTCCCCCTTTTTTGGAAAAGATATTTAACGACTTCCCTGCATAATATTCGTGAAAAATATGTCACAAAAAAATGACGAGAAAATTGGGGGCTGATTTGATCCGTGTTGCAACATGCCCCCTGCAATGTCATATGCGGGCAGTTTATTTCCCCCTCTTTTATGTGCTTACCCGCAACAAATCATTACAGATCTATCATATTTTAGAATTTTCTACAAATGCCTGCGGGGCGCGTACTTATCCGTTAATGGCCTATGAAATATCCGCAGCAAGTCAAGGAAAGCGAACATTTAAAAGGTTTTTTGTCTGATTATTAGTTTTGTAATGACCTGCATCGATTCCTATTGTTTCTGAATGGTATTTTGATGAAATATTTTCAGAGGGCGGCTAGTTTCTTGACCAAAGGGCGGGGGTATAGATTGATATATCGTGCAACACAACTTTTTGAAAATTGTCAGAAGTCTCAAAGAAAACAGGGGGGAGTGTTACCAAATACCCCCCTGCCGTGGTTACAATGGCACTCTAAATCATCGGAAGTTGGGGTTTTTTTAGAAAAAAATATTCAAAACGGGGTATAATGATCCTACGTAACTGTATGGTTTGCCGTTTTAGTAAACCAAAAACTTTCCACCTGAGGCAGGAAGACGAGGAAGGAGATATGGTTATGAAACGCGTTAAAGTCCTGTTTGGATTGCTGGTAGCCGCTCTCATTCTGGCCGGTTGCGCGACAACCGGAACCAATATGCATGATGGAATGGTAAAATGCCCGATGTGCGGCCATGAGTTCAATATGCCGAACGATCCCGAGCCCTGATAGAGGATAAATTTCAAAAAGAAAAATGGCGGTCTTGCGCTGCCGCAGATGATAATAAAGTCCTCGCCTCCGGGCGGGGACTTTGTGTTTTGTTGGAGCAGTCTGTTAAATTCCTTTCTTATGCTTTGGCTTTTGCCTAGAATGGCTCGCATAGCCAGTTCCTGGCTACCCGCACCACATAACCTGGCGTGACAATCATCGCTCGACGACCTTTTTCGGTGATGAAGGTCGCCGGGCAGATCTGACGCAACTCGACAAATACCCTGCACGGTATTCTCTGTTTGGGATGACCAAGCGGGCAGAGAACTATCCTTGGTCCGGTGCCAAGCTCCATATTTAAATCCTGGATATCAAATGAAAACAAGCCACTTGTAAGGGGGCAAAAACGGTTGCGCCTTACAGCTGCGGCGTTAGCTTTGAAAAAGGAGAAGATGTCGGAATGAAGAGTATCATGATCTTTTTGAGCCTGGCGGTTTTGCTGTTTTCCGGTTGCAAATACGAATCTCCGTTGACCGAAGAGCACAGCATCGCTATCGACTCTGCTGTACTTGGTTGGTGGGAGCGAATTCCGAAAGAGGGAGAGAAGGCAACGCAGGATGATCGTATGGTAATTCTCAAGTATTCGGACACCGAATACCTGGTTTCCTTCCCTACCGGAAATAACGGAACGTATTTTCGGGCCTATCCCATCAAAATCGGGGGGGTAAATTGTGTGCAACTTCAGGTCATTGGGGATAATGATGGCTCACCAGCCCCATATGACTTGCGTTTTAATGTTGTATCGTATCAACTTGCGGGGGATAAACTGAAAATCGAAAATATCAATGAAGAGCTTGTTGATGATAATCTGAAAACAACATATGAACTGAGGGCATCATTCCTGAAACACAAGGACAACAAAGAGCTTTTCAATAACGCTTCAGTATACAGGAGAATAGAGGAAGACTCTTGAGAAAACAGGGGCAGGTCACATGCCTGCGATCTAAAAAAGGGGGCCTTTTCAGGCCCCCTTTTTATCGTCTTCCGAATCATTTTTTTTCTCCTCCCGAACCGGGAGGCTGCAACTGTCAGACATTCAGGTTTGCACACCGAATTTGGGCAGAACCCAGCGGTTGAGCACGAACCAGATAACGATAATCCCGATAAGCCAGAGAATTTCCACTGAGACCTCCTATATATGATTTTATAAATATATAGGAAATGCCATCTAAGGGCAAGCGGTCCGCTGAAAAAGATTCACAAAACCACCTTCACCCGCGCAAATCCTCCCCCTTCGGTACGCAGATTGGTCACCTGACCGCGATACAGGCGGGCACCGATGCCAACCACCCGGTCGCGGTAAACAAACAACCGCAGATCGGTTTTCATCGGTTTCTCGTCGGCCGCCGCCGGAGTCAGAGAAGGCGCAACCAGTTGCTGTACCAGGGTGGTGGCGGTATCGAGCTCATTGAAGCGTTTGCGCGAGATCTTTTCGCCGACCAGCACTCCGCGACTGCCGAACCGGTCGACGGGTTTGAATACCCACCCGCGCCGCTCTTTCCAGATGACATCCGGATCCTGGGTCTGCAGCAGACGGCTGACCGGTACGCCCTGTTGCAACAGGGCGATATCTCCCTCCTCGACGCCGAGTTCGGCAAGGGCCGCAGGGTCGGACCACAGCACCATGCGCCGCTTGTCGCCCAGCAATCCGTAAACGAAGGGGTTGGGGGTCAGACAGACCCGGCCGGCCAGGTAGGCGGCGCGAATGCCGGCCATGGCGGGCTCTTCCAGATAAAAATCGCAATGCCGGTTATAGATCAGATCGACTTCAGCGCCGTCAAGTGTCACACGCTCGGCATCGGCCTGCAGGCGCTGGGGATCGACCACCTGCGCATCGACGCCCCAGTCGCGAAACAAATCGGCAAAGACCTCCATTTCATGATAGAGGAATTGCTCCTGGGGGGCCTCGTCGATAATGGCGATATGCCGGGGTCGATCCTGACGCCCCTGGGAGAAGGCTTGCATCTCCTGTGCAAAGGGTCCGAGAAAAGCTTTTTTGAGTTTATCGCTCATGCCTTTTCGGGCCGAAGCTTCATCTGCATGATGCGCCAGATAGGACAGCAACGCGCCGCCGGCATTGGTGTTGACCTCGATAAGGCGTGGACCCTCCTCGGTCAGATGAAAATCGTACCCCATCATGACCGCGTTATGTCCCGGATCGAAACGCGCCGCTTCCGGCAGTTGCGGCAACACGGCCTGACGATAGGCGGCCTGTGTGCTGAGGCGATACAGGGCGCGCACCGTACGTATCATGGTGCGCAGATCGCGGCGTGGCAGGTTAACGACCAGTTCGCTGATGGCTTCTCGGTAAAGGGACATGAAATGTAATCCGTTTCAATATTATGGTTCAGGGGGAATGAAGCATACCCCTAAATGATGATCAATAATTCGAATATGTGCTGTTAACCAATATCGGCGCTGCAGAATGAGTCAAAACGAAATGCCCGTTCAGCCGGTTTTGGATGTTAAGGGCTGAACGGCTCAAAACGGGGACCTGTCACCTGCAATTTGCCACCAACGCCTTCCGCATCCGTTCCAGCGCCTGCTGCAACACCACCCTCGGACAACCGAAATTGAGCCGCACAAACCCCGGCGCGCCGAATTCCCGTCCATCGGACAGACCCACGCCGGCCTGTTCGAAGAACCCGGCCGGGTCTTCGAGACCGGTGCTACGCGCATCGATCCAGGTCAGATAGGTCGCTTCGCCGCGAGTGACTTGCAATCCCGGCATGGCGGCCACGGCGTCAAGTACCAGATTTCGATTGTCACGCAGATAATCGAGCAACGCCGCATGCCAGTCGCCGCTGTCGCGATAAGCGGCCAGAGCGCCGACATAACCGAAAAGATTCACATAGGGCACGATCCCGGCCATGGCGCGCTGAAAGCGGCCCCGCAATCCGGCGTCGGGGATAATGGCGAAGGCGCAGTTCAGGCCCGGCAGGTTAAAGGTTTTGCTCGGCGCCATCAGGGTGATGGTACGGGCTGCCACGTCGGCATCGAGAGACGCCGTGGGGATATGCTCGATGCCCGGTTCCAGTACCAGATCGCAATGGATTTCATCGGAGCAGAGCACCAGATTGTGGCGCTGGCAGAAATCGGCCAGCTGTTCCAGTTCCTTCCGGGTGAAAACCCGGCCGGTGGGGTTCTGCGGGCTGCACAGCAACAGCAGACGGGCAGCCGGAGTCACAGCCTTTTCCATGGCGTCGAAATCGATGAGCCACTGCGCACCCTCCTGCACCATGGGGATAGTCACCAGGGTACGTTCCGACAATCCCGGCGCGGACAGAAACGGCGGATAGATGGGGGTCATGGTCAGCACTTCGCTGCCTGTACCGCCCACCGCCCGGCAGGCGACATTGATCCCGACCACCAACCCCGGCAACCAGACCAGCGTTTCGGCCTCCACCCGCCAGTGGTAGCGCTGCCACAGCCGTTCCCGGATGACCTCGACCAGTTCGGTCGGGGCATGGGTATAGCCGAAGATGCCGTGGGCGGCACGCTGCTGCAGGGCGTCGAGTACCGCCGGCGGCGCGCTAAAATCCATATCCGCCACCCACAGCGGAAGCACATCCCGTCCGGCATAACGATCCCATTTGAGGGAGCCGGTGCCGTGCCGATCCGAAATCCTGTCGAAATCAAACATGGTCGGTATCCTTCGGCGACTGGCCGTAGGTTGCAAATTTGGCCAGCACCCGTTCCATCTCCTGGTCCGGGAGGATCACCGGCTCACCCACCGCTTTGGTCTGGTAGTAGATACGCGCCACCAGCTCGATCTCCTCGGCGGTGTTAAAGGCCCGCCCGATGTCGCTGCCGACGGCGACCAGACCATGGTTGGCGAGCAGGACGGCATTGTAGGCGCCGATGCCTTTGGCGACGTTTTGGGCCAGCTCGTCAGTGCCGAAGGTGGCGTAGGGAGCCACCGGCACCTTGTAGCCGGAGAAACCGACCAGATAGTGCACCGCCGGAATTTCCCAGCCGAGGCAGGCCATGGTGGTGGCATATACCGAGTGGGTATGGACCACGGCGTTTACATCCTGTCGCTCACGGTACAGCGCCAGATGGAAACCGAGTTCGCTGGAAGGCTTATATTTTCCTTCGAGTACCTGTCCGTTCAGGTCGGTAATGACCACGTCTTCCGGCTTCATGTCGAAATATTCGATACCGCTGGGACTGATGGCAACACGGCCGCTGGTTCGGTCGCAGATACTCAGGTTGCCGCCCGCGCCGGTGGTCAGCTGCGAAGTGAGCATCTTGCGTCCGTATTTGAGGATGGCTTCGCGTTGTTTATCGATAGTCATGGTATGTATCCTTGAGGGCAGGGGTTCAGGCCAGGAAATTTTTCAAACCGGTAAAGAAAATCTGTGCCGCAATGGCCGATACGAACAGGCCGGTCAACTTGGTCAGAATGGTCAGCCCCTGCTGTCCCACCAATCGCTCCAGGCGGCCGGCCATGCTCAACAACAGGCCGACGGTGGCGATGGCGGCCAGCATGGCGCCGGCCGTAACCAGCCGTGCCGTCAGGCTTTTGGGTTCCGCGGCCATGACCAGCAAAGCACCGATGGTCCCCGGCCCCACGGCGATGGGAATGGCCAGCGGCACCACGGCCACATCCTCGCCGGGTGTCGGCGGTGTCACGGCTGTCGGGCCGCGCACCATGTTGACGGCCGAAAGGAACAGCACGGCGCCGGCGCCAATGCGAAAGGCATCGAGAGTGATGCCGAACAGGGCAAAGATATGTCTGCCGAACAGGTAGATGACGAACACCGACAGGATGATGGCCACCGTCACCTTGCCCGCGGCTTTCTGGCGTTCGGTGGAGCTGAAACCGCGGGTTAGGGACAAAAATGCCGACATCACGAAAAACGGCGTGAGGATGACAAACAACTTGAGATAGATGTTAAGAAACATGGGCACTCTTCGATGTCAGGTTGTGAACGAAACCGGGGCGGTTCGGGTCAGTTGCCAGTGTAACACCTGAACTTGAAAGTTAGCACCAATCTTCATTCAATGGAACCCTGGGAGGGTCTCACCCTCACGGCGTAGCGGCCGCGGTAACGTACTTTTTCTTCCCCATCCTGGAAAATGACGGCGTTCAAGGCCAGTTTGGCGCGGCCCCGATTCTGCAAAGACCCTTTAAACGCCTGCATGGCCTCTTCCTCCGGAACCGGGACCTCTACATAAAAATCCCCGTTAACCGGCAGCAGGTAGCGGATATCGCTTTCAAAGACCGCAGCCTCGCAGGCTTGTGCCGTTATTTTTTCGGCCAGCAGGGTGGCCGCCGCCCAAGCGGCAAAGGTGGCCAGCGTGGCCAGGGATCCGGCAAAGCCGGTGCCTTTGTCGTTGATGTTGGGAGCCAGGGGGGCGTCCATGCGCAACACCTGTCCGTCCCAGGCGGTGATGCGAAGCCCCATATGACGGGTCATCGGGATCTGACGATAGAACCGCTCGTTGAGTTGTTGTGCTGTTTCATCAATCATGCTGCGCTCCTTCCTCCGGCCGGGGCGAGGTTTTTCGGACCCGGTGACCATGCGGCGGCCATCGCTCCGTCCTGCAGAAACAGTAAGGGGCCAGGTCATTTTGACCTGCCCCCGGTCATGGCGATGGTTATCAAGAGCTTTTGGCCCGATGTCGGGTATGCCCTGATACGCCTGAAGGTTCTTTTTTCTAGTCTTTTGCTCCCGGACATGTCAAGCCTTTATCCGGCACAAACACATGCTCGAAAACGCCCCGGTTCCGGGGAGAATTACCAGGCAGTTCGCAGGGGCTGCAAATATATTGCTGTAATGAGAAAAGGGCTATGTTAGACTTTGTTCCATCGTTGCACAAATCGTGTCCGACAGCTTTCTTGGGAAAATATCCGGCCAGACCAGGCCCGATGGCTTCCGGGAGTCCCGTATGCCCAACCTCGGTTTTTTCACCCTGTTGCTGCACGATGCCCTGCTGTTGCTGGCCGTCATCAATCCTCTCGGCAACATCCCGGTCTACCGCGACCTGACCTCGGGGATGGATTTCTCCAAGCGCCGCGCCATGATTCAGCTCGGTGTCGGTACCGCCGCAGCCATGATCATCGGTTTTGCCCTGCTCGGCGACTGGAGTCTGAAAAATCTGTTTGAAGTGACCCTCGACGAATTCCGTATTGCCGGTGGAATTTTACTGTTTATCGTGGCGGTGCGCGGCGTTATGACCGGGTCTTTGAGTTACAACCTGTTGTCCGATGATTTCCGTACCCGCGCCATTTTTCCTCTGGCTTTTCCGATTATCGTCGGCCCGGGCACTTTGGCCGTGACCATTATACTGGCCCAGAATCGACCGCCGCTCCACATGCTGGCCGTATCCTCCGTCAGCTGCATCATCGTTTACCTGATTGCCAGCAGTGCCCACTCCCTGATGCGGGTTATCGGCGGATATGCCGCCATGATCATTCCCCGGTTACTGTATATTTTTCTGGCGGCCAAAGCCGTGGCGCTGATCATGCACGGTCTGACGGGGTATGTGCAGGGACTTCTCAAAGGTGTCGCCTGACCCTTGCCAGGTCTGTAGGACACCGGCAATATTTTATGATACTCAGATTTTTCAACGCTGCCGCATGTAAGCGGGGCGTGTCATAAACGGAGATCGAACTCATGACGCGATGGACGCTGGTGCTGATTGTTTTGTTAAGCCTGTTTCCCGTGGCGACTACGGCCTACGCCATCGAATCGGGCGGCAGGCCGGTACAGGTATTCGTCAGCGTACTGCCGCTTAAGTATTTTGTCGAACGGGTCGGCGGGGCCCACGTCATCACTGAAGTTATGGTTGGTCCCGGCCAAAGCCCGGCCACCTATGAGCCGGCCCCGAGACAGATGAGCCGGCTGGGGCAGGCGGATCTCTATTTTCGGGTGGGAGTTCCTTTCGAGCGGGTCTGGATGCCGCGGCTCGTCGATCTCAACCAACGCATGCGCATTGTCGATCTGCGCGATGGCGTTGATGTGCGCCGCCTCGAACAACATCATCATGACGATGACCATGATACAAAGGGTGCTGCCGTTACGCATCGTGACAACCACCGGGACCCCCATATCTGGACCAGCCCGATAGCGGCCCGCATCATTGCCGAGCACATCCGTGCCGCGCTGACAGCCTTCGACCCGTCCCATGCCCGAGATTACCAGGCCGGCTACGCATCGCTGGCGGCCGATCTGACGCGTCTCGATAGCGAACTGCACAACCGGCTGGACCGGGTTGCGCACCGTAAATTCCTGGTTTTTCATCCGTCCTGGGGGTATTTTGCCGATGCCTACGGATTGCAGCAGATCGCCATCGAAGCGGAGGGTAAAGAGCCCGGACCTCGGGCGTTGGCCGGCATTATCGCCATGGCCAGGAAGAAAAATATTCGCGTGATTTTTGTCCAGCAGCAGTTCAGTCGTGCCACCGCCACCACCGTGGCCCGTGCCATCGGCGGTAAGGTGGTGGCCATCGATCCGCTGGCGGAAAACTATATCGAAAACCTGCGTAAGGCTGCCGATGCCTTCTTTACCGTTCTGGAAAAATGACATGAGCGATGCCATCATATCTCTAAAAGACGTCTCTTTCCGCTATGAAGAGCACCTGGTGCTGAAGGACGTAAGCCTGACGGTGCATGAGCAGGAATTTCTCGGCATTGTAGGGCCCAACGGCAGTGGCAAGAGTACCCTGCTCAAGATTATGCTGGGCCTGCTGGAACCGCAAAAAGGCGAGGTTTCGATATTCGGTACCACGCCGGCCGAAGCGCGCCTGCGTATCGGGTATGTGCCGCAATTCGCCACCTTCGACCGCAACTTCCCGATCAGCGTCCGCGAGACGGTTCTGCAGGGGCGGCTCGGCAAAACCCGCCTGATCGGCGGCTACCGGCGCCAGGATTACCAACGGGCTCAGCAGGCTCTGGAAGAAGTGGAACTTGCCGACCTGGCCAAGCGCCCCCTTACCGCCCTTTCCGGCGGACAGCTACAGCGTGTCCTTATCGCCCGTGCACTGGCCTGCCAGCCGGAGGTGTTGATTCTCGATGAACCGACCGCACACATCGACCCTAAAATCGAGGAGGGTGTTTTCGAACTGCTCAAGCGCCTCAATCAACGGCTTACGGTGCTGGTGGTCTCCCACGATATCGGCTTTATTACCCGCTATATCACCCGTGTCGCCTGTCTCAATCGCACTCTGGTCTGCCACGCCACTTCGGAAATCACCGGCGAGATGATCGAACAGCTCTACGGTGGACCGTTACGGGCCGTGCATCACGATACGATCCTTCATACCCACTGAGAATATTTATGCATACTTTTCTGGAAGCTCTCGTCTCGCAACCTTTTATGCAGCATGCCCTGCTCGGCGGTCTGCTGGCCAGCGTCGCCTGCGGGGTGGCCGGGTCTTACGTGGTGGTACGGCGCATCGGCTATATTGCCGGCGGCATTGCCCACGCCGTGCTCGGCGGTATGGGGCTGGCTTATTTCCTGGGGCGCAGTCCGGTGGGCGGCGCCATCATAGCTGCCCTGGTCGCGGCATTGATTATCGGCTGGGTCAGTATCCGTTGGAAAAAACAGGAGGACACCACCATCAGCGCCTTGTGGGCGGTCGGTATGGCCATGGGCGTGTTGTTCATTGCCCGCACCCCCGGCTATAACGTCGACCTGATGAGTTACCTGTTCGGCAATATTCTGATGATTCCGAAAAGCCACCTGAACCTGATCTTCTGGCTCGATGTCGGTATCGTGCTGCTGGTGGTGCTGTTTTTCAAGCAACTGCTGGCGGTATCTTTCGATGAGGAATTCGCCGAACTGCGACAGGTTTCGGTAAACTTTTTTTCGCAGCTGCTGTTGTGCCTGGTGGCCCTGACCGTGGTGATCCTCATCCAGGTCGTCGGTTTGATCCTGGTTATCGCCCTGCTGGCATTGCCCGCCGCCATAGCCGGTCAGTATGTACACTCCCTGAGCCGCATGATGCTGCTGGCCACTTTGCTGGGCGCACTTTTCACCACCGGCGGTCTGGCGGTGTCTTACCAGTACGATCTGCCCTCCGGTGCCACCACCGTATTGCTCACCGGCCTGGCCTACCTCGCCTCTTCGCTGGGGATCTGCCTCTGGCGGTGGTGGCAGATACGCCGCGCCACCCAGTCCTGATGCCGCCCAAATAAAACGAGGCAGCCACCCCTGCGGATGGCTGCCTCGACACTTGTTGCGGTGCTCCTGCCTTTTCAGTAAAGCTCCCCGAACAGCTCTAGCTGCGTCAGATAGAGGCGCAGGTCGAATTCCAACTGGTGGTAGTCCGGCTCCATGTATCTGCAGAGTTTGTAGAAAGCTTTATTGTGGTCCTTCTCTTTCAGGTGGGCCAGTTCGTGAACCACGATCATTCGCAAAAAATCGAGTGGCGCCTGTTTGAACACCATGCCGATGCGAATCTCGTGTTTGGCCTTGAGTTTGGGACCCTGCACCCGGGAAACAAAGGCATGCACCCCAAGCGCGTTATGCAGCACGTTGATTTTGCTGTCGTAGGTTACTTTGCTCAAGGGCGGGGATTTGCGCAAAAACCGGTTTTTAAGCTCCAGGGTAAAATCGTAAAGGGCCTTATCGGTGGTGATTTCATGAACCTCCGGGTATTTGCTTTTTAAAAAAACACCCAGTTTGTTCTGCCCGATAAGTTGGGCCACTTGCCCGGTCAGTTCCTCCGGATAGCCGGTCAGGTATGTCATGTCATGCATCGATATGGAAGCCTTTTCTGCCTGCGGAGGGGAGGACCTTGCCGGGTGCCCCGCTTACAGGGCGGACGCGTCGATAGGGCCGGTGGGCAGTCGGTAGAGACCGGCACCCTGGCCTTCGGATGTTACCAGCAGGGAGTTGTCGTCGCTGAAGCAGATTGCCTCGCGCTGGGGCAGCAGTTCGGCGGCCGGCAAACGAAGAATCTGCGGGGTGCGGGCCAGGGCCGCCTCCCACGGTTCGGTGCCGTGGCGTAAGTACAGGTAGGCATCCTTATAAGTGAGGATCACCGCCGCCCGACCGTCAGCCCGTATATCGAGAGCCGTGGGCCAGGAACGGAAACGCCCGAAAACCTGCGCCAGGTCTTCGCTGTCGGGGGCGGGAATGTTGCCGATTTCGGCCGTGCGTCGGGCGGTCTGCGGCTGCCCCTCGGCGGTGGGCCGTAGAGGCAATCGGTAGAGGATCGGCGCGCTGGTGCGTTTGCTCAATAACCAGATCTGCCCCTGTTGCGGATCCACCGCCACCGCCTCGCAATCGCGCGACCCGTCTTCAAAACGCACACGAAGGCTCCATGCCGGAGCGACCGTGCCGGAAAAACGTCCGTCCGATCCGGGCTGCGGTTCAGGTACAACATGCAGCAGTACCTCCTGGCGTATCGCCCGGTTGTCGCCGACATCCGCTACCAACAGGTAAGCCTGACCCTGCCAGGAAAAGGATGCCAGGTCTTCCCAGTCGATATTCTTAACGCCGGCCACGCGCACCGTGCCGCGGTCTTCCCCCCGGGGTCCCAGGGCGAACAGCTCCGGCGCATTGCCGCTGTCATTTACCGCCCACAGCACGCCGGCGGTTTGCCGGGAGGCCGCAAGGCCCGAAGCTTCGGTCAATTCTGCCGCACCAAGGTGCCCGACACCGAGAACCGTCTGGTAGCCGGCCGTTTTGCGCTGCACCGGCAGGCCATCGGTAGATTCGGCCTGACCAGCCGCGGAACAACCGCACAGCCCCAGGCACGCTGCCAGGATCAAACTTTGCCATGGTTTCATTGCTGCCACCCCATGATTACTGCCGCGTTCGTTTCAGCGTTTTTCGAAATGCACAAAATCGATAAGAAATACCGCTCCCAGGAGCAGGGCTTTGTGTTCGTTGCTCCAGCCCGGCGGAAAGGTTACCCCGAAGTTGTCCGCATCGGTAAAGCCTTCCTTGAGCAGCCCGCTCCATTTTTTACAGATTTTTCCCTGTTCGATTCCTCCCTGCAGAACCTGGAAAGTCCAGGGACGCAGAATCGGGCCGAACAACTGGCAAAGATCCCTGCCCTGGGCATCGGTTACCGTATAGATGCGCCGCAGCAGAGCAAATTGGCGGCGGATGGTGCCAAGGGGCTTCCCTGCAGCATCGCTGATCTGCGCTTCGTGGAAAAAGAAGCGGAAGGGGCGCCGTACCCGCAGCATACTGTTGTTATCCATGCCCCGCACCTGAACCGTGAACGGGCGTAACGCCTTCAGAAACCAGCGCAGCAGCAGGTTACCTCCCTCTTCGGCGGCGAGCAACAGGTCCTGTCCCTGCGTGTCCATTATCCGGTAGCGATTGCGGGTTTCGAATCCCGTAAGGATTTCGCCCCATTCTTTTTTCTGACTGACGACCAGGCCTTCGGCGCTCGTTAATCGTTCCATGTTACCCTCCCTCCCATAGGACAAACCGGGCGTATATTTGCCGGGTTGCGTTCAAGTTCTATTAACATAAGGGAAAACCAACGGTTTGGAAACAGTTATCCATCATCCTGTGATCGGAAAAGCTTGCCGCTCCAAAGCCAAAACAGCCGCATCCATCGTCAGGAAGCGGCTGCGCACAGGGGCTTGGAGAGCCATGTGACATCAGAACAGCAGAACCGGGCACCGTACCCGATGCAGGGCATGATTCGTCACGCTGCCGAACAGGACATCGCGCACTTCGCCGCTGCTGCGACGCCCGAGTACCAGTAATGCGAAGTTTTCGTCGTTGGCGATCCGCGGAATGACTTCGCGGGGAGCCCCGGTCTCCATACGCAGCTCGACCGTGAACCCTGCCTCCCGCAGCAAAGCGGCCTGCTTTTCCAGCAGAACACTGCCGGCCTCGGCGGCTTGGGCGGAGACCATTTCCAGTTGAAAGTCGGGAATCATCCGGTACGCAAGCCGGTCCATATCGACCACGTGCAGCAGCGTCACGGTGCCGGGCGGCAGCCAGTGAATGCGTTCCGCGAGCCCCTCGATGATCCGCGAGCTGATTTCCGAATGATTGACGGGCAGAAGGATCTTCATAACACTTCTCCTTGCTCTGAAACCAGCTTATCCGTACACCAGGCGCGGCAACCACAGCACCAGTTCGGGTATGTAGGTCAAAAGCAGCAACAAAGTGATCTGGATGAGCAGGAACGGCAGTACCGCGCGGGATACATAGAGCAAATTGCGGTCGGCCACGGCGCCGGAAATATACAGCGACACGCCCAGCGGCGGGGTACAATACCCGATGCCGAGATTGAGGGTCATGAGCAGGCCGAAATGCAGGCTGTCGATGCCGAAGCGGCTCAGCAGAGGCAAGAAGATCGGCGTCAGGATCAGGGTGGCGGATATGATGTCCATGAACATTCCCACCACCAGCAGCAGCAGGTTGACGGCCATCAGAAAAACCCAGGGACTTTGCACGCTGCCGACTACCGCTTGGGCGATATGCTCCGGGATCTGTTCAAAGGTCAGATATTCGCCGAAGACCGAGGCGCCGGAAACGATTACCAACAAGGTTGCGGAGGTGATCGCCGAGGACACCACCACCTTTTTCACGTCCCGCAGGCGCAGGTCCTTATGAATGAAAATTTCCACCACAAACGCATAAAAACAGGCGACCACGGCCGCTTCGTTGGCGGTGAAAATGCCTGAATAGATGCCGCCGAAGATCAATACCGGCAACAGCAGCGCCCAGATGCTTTCACGCAGCACCGCCAGCAGTTCTTTCATGGACGGGCGGCGGCGGGTCTGTTGGCCGCGCTGCCGGCAGAACAGCCCGGCATAAACGGACATGGCCACGATAATCATCAGGCCCGGCACAAACCCGGTAAGGAACAGCGCCTCCAGCGAATCGTTGGAGATCATCGCATAAAGGATCATGGAAATGGAGGGCGGGATCACCACTCCCAAGACCGGTGCGGTGGTCATCAGGCCGACACTGAACGCGGGATCGTAGCCATGCTTGATCAGCGCCGGAATCATGAAGCCGCCGATGGCCACTACCGTCGCTACCGTCGATCCGGAGATGGCGCCGAAAAACCCGCACGCCAGTATCCCGGCCATGGCCAGGCCGCCGGGCAGAAACCCGACCAGCGCATCGGCGGTTTTGATGAGCTTCTGCACAATGCTGCCGCTGGTCATGATGTTGCCGCACAGTACAAAAAACAGCACCACGATCAAGGCGAATTTGTCCATGCTGCGATACAGCACCTCGACAACGATCTGCGCATCGATGCCGGCTACCATCAAGCCGACCAGGCCTGCGAAAAACAGCGAGATGAAGACGGGAACGGTGGTGGCGAGACAGCCCAGCAGCAATGCCAGGATAATAAAAACTTGTGAATCCATAATGCCTGTCCTTGGTCAAGCGGCCGGACCGGGATCGGCCCCGTCACGTTTTCCGAACCAATCTTCGATCATCACCAGCAGGGTATGCACCGCCAGAAAAACCCCCATGGTGGGCAAAACGGCATAGAACCACCATTCGCGAATCTGCAGCGTCGAGGTCCGGGCATAGGGATCGTGAAAAGCGACAAGGGTAAACTTCCACCCGAGGTGTATGATCACCGCTGCAAAAAGCAGCACGCCCAGATGGCTCAATAATGTCAGCGGCTTTTTCAATACCGGCAACAACTGCGGCAGGGCGTCAATGCGAATCAGCGCACGGCGCCGTACCGCGGCACTGCAACCGATAAATGCCGAGAAAAAGATGGCTTTGCGCACCACTTCGTCGGACCAGTAGAGGCTGACAGGTGTTAATTTGCGCAGCGCCACATTGGCCAGGGCCACCAACAAGGCCAGGATCACGCTCAGAAACAGCGCCCAATCTTCGATCCCGCCAACCAGGCGATCAAATTTTTCCAGAATGCGTCGTGTCATGATAAATAGCGTTTATCGGGCCAGGCGCTGGCGTACTTTGGCCAGGTATTCAGCCCCTATTTTCGCTCCCCAGGTTGCATAAACAGGTTCGCTCAACCGAATGAGCTCCGCGCGATCCTCGGCAGCCAGTTCAAAAAACTGTACGCCGACAGCTTCGGCGGCAGCGATCTGCTCCTGCTGCTGCACGCGAGCGCGCTGGCGCGCAGCGGCACTCTCCTCGGCGATGACTTCCAGCAGTATCCGGCGCAGGTCTTCGGGCAGGCGCTCGAGCCAGGCTTTGTTCATGAGATGAATGAACAGTCCCTGAGCGTAATCAACACGTGTGAAATAACGGGCGACCTCGAACTTGTGGGTGATGTTGCAGACCGTCGGAGTATGATCGAGACCGTCGATTACACCGGTCTGCAGGGCCTGAGGCACGTCACCCCAGGGCATGACCGTGAATTTCATGCCCCAGGCGCGATAAAAATCGGTGTTGACCGGCGCCTGGGCGATACGGAAATTAACCTGGCGGGCTTCGGCGAGGGTGCGGACCGGGGTATTGGTGGCCCAGCCGTAGGAACCGTAGCTGGTGATGTCGACGACCATCAGCCCCTGACGCAGGGCGCTGTTGCGGAATTCATCGAACAGTTCGGGATCGTTGCGGAACTGCTCCAGTTTGTCCGCGCTATCGATAACAAAGGGTAGATTGACGATACCCAGGGTATCCGAGATGTTGGCGGCGGCCACCGAAGAGCAGAGTACGCCTTGCACTGCTCCGAGCTTCAGTTTGCTCAGAACGCCCTTCTCCTGACCGAGTTGAGACAAGGGACGGTAATCGACATACAACCGCCCGCCGCTGCGCTCCCATACTTTGTCGCGGATATGGTAGCCGACAGCCACCCCTTCGATGGTCGGATGATCAAGATTGGACAACAGGTAGGTATATTGGGCTGAAGAGGGATCAAACTGCGGCTGCCAACCAACCAACGGATCCTTTTTGGCAGCAGCGGCCTTTTCCGGTGCCGACGGTTCCTGCTGGGATGGGTCCTGCTCTTTCTGGCATCCCGTAAGTCCGCAGAAAACGACGCTCAGGATTAACACAGCCATCATCACGGTTTTCTTCATACTCATCCTCCAGGGAATCTTGCATTTACCGAAAACAAATTTCAAACGGGGGAATCAAACTCTGTTGTTTGCAGGTGGTTGGGAGTCTAGCTGCCACCCAACGGGAAATCAAGGGCAAAATCGGCTGCTAACGTGATCGAAAATGGCTGTTTTTTTGTCGGAACGAGGCGAGGAAGGAGTGTGGTTACGGAGATTTTTTAACAGGTTCGATCCTCCCCGCCGCTCCTTTGTCAGAGCGAACGGGGAGGCCGCATTTTTTTGAAAAACCGTATGGAAGGGTTTATGCAAAGACAGGTCGGATGTTCATTCGAGAGTCTTTGTTTGTGGTTAGCTCTCTCGCTACGATGAAGAGGTACCTGTTTCTTGCAGAGCCTTTGCCAGTTGATCGGGGCAGCTGGTGCCCTTGCCGCCGCAGTCGATACCGCGCAACAGGTCGACAACTTCGCCTATGGGACGATTTTTCACCAGGGCCCCAACACCCTGGGCATTGCCGGAACAACCGCCGGTAAATTGCACGCCGGTTACGATGTCACCTTCAAGTTGAATATCGATAAGTTTGGCGCAGGTTTTTTCAGTTTGATATCGGATGTTCATGTCAATCTCCTGTCATACAAGTGGTATAAAAGTGCCGACAAAATACCACATCTGCAATACATATTACAATATGAATATTTGAATATAGGCGTGGCGCATGTTGCCCACTCTGCGTTTTCGGAACTTGGGTATCTTCCCCGGGACCGGTGCCTGTGCTAGCATATTCGAACCATGGAAAAATATTCAATGCTGTTCGACACCCATGTCCATCTCGATCGCCTGCCGGCGGAGATGGACCCCATATCCGAAGTGGCACAGGCCCGACGCGTGGGCATCGGCCACTTTCTGGTGCCGGGCGTCGACCCCCGGGATTGGCATGCCCTGCTGTCGATGGTTGAATCCATACCGGGCACTCTTGCCGCCCCCGGGACGCACCCTCTGGCGAGCGCCAGCTGGAATTCCGAGTTTGCAGCCGTACTCGAAGAAATGCTTTCCCGCGAGTCTGTCGCGGCCGTGGGCGAGATCGGCCTCGACGGCAGCCCCGGCATGCCGGCGGCTGCGGTGCAGGAACAGGTCCTACGGGAGCAATTAGGTATAGCCATTGCGGCAGATCTTCCGGTGGTGTTGCATTGCCGTAAGGCTACCGGCCGTCTGCTGGAAATTCTGCGGCAGGAATCCGCGCACCGGGTCGGTGGTATCTGGCACGGTTTTTCCGGAAGTCTGGAAACCGCGCGCGCGGCCATGGGCCTTGGCTTCGGCCTGGCCTTCGGCGGTCCGTTGACCTGGCCCGGTGCCCGCCGGGCCCCGCAAGTGCTGCAGGCCTTGCCCGCCGATTGGATCGTGCTGGAAAGCGATGCGCCGGACTTGGCGCCCAGCCCCTTTCGCGGTCAAACCAATCGTCCCAGTTACCTCGGGGTAATCGCCGAGCAGGTCGGCTTTTTGCGGCATTGGTCTCCACAAACTACTGCCCGGATCACCACGGCTAATGCGTTGCGGCTACTGCGCCTTGGTACCGAATGATCCATACCGTTAACTGAAAGGTTACATTTTTATGCAAGAACACCGTTTCGACCGCCTGGAACGACTTATCGGCAGCGACGGCCTGCAAAATCTGAGCGGCAGGTCCGTCGCCGTGATCGGCATTGGCGGCGTCGGCAGTTATGCTGCCGAAGCCCTGGCCCGCGCAGGTGTCGGACGTCTGACCCTGGTCGATTTCGACCGTATCGCGCCGAGCAATATAAACCGTCAGATCCATGCTCTTGAATATACCGTCGGTCGCGCCAAGGTCGAGGTTATGGCTGAGCGCTGCCTGGCCATCAATCCCGAAGTCGACGTGCGCCCCCGCCACGTTTTTTACAGCGCCGAGACCGACGAGGGGCTGCTGGCCGATGGGTATGACTATCTGCTCGACTGCATCGACAGCATCACGGCCAAACTGCACCTTATCGAGAGCAGCAAACGGCGCGGTATTCCGGTGATCTCCGCCATGGGCGCCGCCAACAAGCTCGACCCGACCCTGATCCGCGTCGGCGATCTGTCGCGGACGCAGAAGTGCCGCATGGCGCGCATCATGCGCAAGGAACTCGGCCGCCGCGGCATTCGCAGCGGTATCAAGGTGGTTTATTCTTTAGAAGAGTTCCGCCCCCTTTCCGATGCCCCATCGGCCGCCGCCAGTCTGCCGTCGGCCTCGCCGGAGTCGACGCCGGCGCGACCACGCGTCACCCTCGGCAGTTCCTCCTACATTCCTCCCATCTTCGGTCTGACCATGGCCGGTGAAGTGATTCAGTCCTTGCTTGATCAGGCGCCATGATCGATCCGACCTGGTACCACATGGTTTTTCTGGCTCTGGTCGGGGTTATGGCCGGGATCCTCAATGTGCTGGCCGGCGGCGGCTCTCTGCTGACCTTGCCGCTGTTGATTTTCATGGGGTTGCCGGCAGCCACCGCCAACGGCACCAACCGTATCGCCATCCTGGTGCAGAACCTGTTCGCCATCTCCGGCTTTCACCGGCATGGGGTTTTGTCCTGGCGGCTGGCCATGGTATGCGCCGGTCCGGCCATCGCCGGCAGCTATCTTGGCGCACGTCTGGCCCTGCAGGTCGATGAGGCGCTTTTTCGGCAGCTGCTTGCCGGCATCATGCTCGGCGTGCTGGCGCTGACTCTGTGGGATCCGATGAAAGAGCGACAGGCCCAAGCCGTGCGTCTTTCACCTGGACGACTGGCGGTCTTGCTGGCGAGTTTTTTTATGGTGGGCGTTTATGGCGGGTTCGTGCAGGCAGGCGTCGGATTTCTGATTATCGCGGCCCTGTTGTTTCAGGGCCTTGATCTGGTGCAGACCAATGCCATCAAGGTGACCATCATCTGTTTCTTTACCCTTGTTGCCCTGGCCGTTTTCATGCGTCACGGCCAGGTAAACTACCCCCTCGGTTTATCGCTGGCTGCAGGCAACGCCTGCGGCGGCTGGCTGGCCGCACACCTGGCTGTGAAAAAGGGACACGCCTGGATAAAAAGGATCGTGTCCCTGGCGATCATAGTGTTTGCCGTCAAGCTTTTGTTGGGGTGAGCCTTCAGGTTCACTGTTATTTAGTTTTCATCCGGAAACGGTCCTTTTCCCCAATCTCTGCGTCAATCTTCCCCCTTGCTTGTGCGGCGTAAAAACTACGCCTCCGCGCAAGTGCTCGATTTTCTTGACCTTGGGAAAAATCACTCATTTCCCTTATGAAAACTACGTAGTGTGCATCCTGAGTTTCCGGATGCACACTATTTAAGTTTGAAGGCCACCTTCAGGATGACCTGGTATTCCGCGATTTCGCCGTCATCATTGACGTGACCGCGCATTTCCTCGACTTCGAACCAGGATACCTTTTCCAGGGAATGATGGGCCCGGTGCAAAGCCGCCTTGATGGCATCGTCGATGCTTGTTGGCGAAACCCCGATGACTTCCACTTTTTTGTACACGCGCTCTTTGCCGTACATGGTCGTCTCCTTTTTACGGTTTGCCCGCCGGTGTCCGGCCTCGGAAGAGTTCTTCAGCCCGCCGGCGGGACAGGGTTCAACGTCTCCATGCCATGCCGTATCACAAGGCCCATATAGCCATCGACCGTCAGGCGGTCGCCATTGCGAATACGTTGCGTGGCATCAGGGACGCCGGTAACGCAGGGTAATCCGTACTCACGAGCAATAATGGCCCCGTGAATCAGCATGCCGCCGCGCCGTTCGACCACGGCGGCTGCCAGCGGTGCCACCACCGTCATGACCGGATCGACCGCGTCGCACACCAGGATTTCCCCCCGTTGAAAATCTGCAAGCTGTTCCGGTTTTGTTACCACCCGGGCTCTGCCTCGCGCCAGCCCCGGACCGGCCGGTTGTCCGACAAGTTGTCTGGCGGTTATTTCCTGCCAGGGTGTGGTTGTGTGCCCCGACGGTTCGGCGGCCGCTGTTGACTCCGTGGCGGTTTCGACCGCTTCCAGGGCCTGTTGCAAGGCGGGGCTCGATTCTGTCGCGAGGCGCTGGCGGCTTTTGACCAGAGCCTGCTCGAGGCAGGCCTCAAGGCCCCCGAGGTAGATGTTGTCATCATCCCGCAATCGGTAACTGGCCCGAGCGACCTCCAGCAACCGTGCCGCAAAAGCACGTTGCCCGGCAGGCACTTTGCGCATAAAGGTTTCGGCGTCCATGGGCTGAAAGCTTTGCGCTTGTGGCGATGGCTCAACCATCTGTACCAGTAAGCGCAACAACGCATCGGATCTTTGTGGCGCGGAGGCCCCCGGCCACAAAAGCCGGCCCCAGCGGGTGTCGAAACGCGCCACGGCCTTGGTTAGCGGGTGGTCTGTGGGCAGTTCGGCGCCCTTTTTCAACAGTGGCAGCAACTCCGGCGCCTGTCCCAGCTGTTCCGCAATTTCCAGTAAAGACCGGTTGCGTTGCGTGCTGAGCAAAGTGCCGTCACCCAACAATGGGACAAAAGCGAAGGGATCGTCCGGGCATAGCGTGTCGTTGAAAAACTGGCCGAACAGCCGCATCCCGTGGGCCATGGGGATGCATAACTGCCGGTACGCATGCCGCCACCGCAAAACCTCCCGATGCAACGATCGCAGTGCGTCGCCCAGCGCTTCGGATGACATCTCCGGGGCCAGCTGTTTCTGCCAATGCTCGGCCCGCCTTGCCATGGCCGGCAACAGGTTTTTTTCCAATGTCTGACGCAAACTCTCAAGTTGATCGACACTGCGCCGCAGACTCAGGTACCAACCGCGCTCGTCGTCGGAATCCCCCGCCAGGGCGGTGACCGGACGCGCCTGCAACGCCCACAGGCCTCCTGCGTTGATGGTCCACTCCACATCCTGCGGCGAACCGAAAACCTGCTCGGCGGTTGCCGCCAGTTTCCATACCTGTCGCAGGGTCTCGCCATCGAGGGGCGGTCGGCTGGCGCGATCATGGGGCAGGGCCTGTCGCTGCAAGCTGCCGCCCTCGGGCACCAGTTGATGCATCCGATGCGGGATGACATGCTCGAGGATGGTGCCATCGGCGCGCTTCAATCGCCAGCGATCCGGCTCGACGATGCCATCCACCAGGCCCTGATTCAATCCCCAGACAGCCTCGACCAAAGCCTCATCGGCGTTGCCGGGACTGCGGCTGAAGGCGATTCCGGAACGATCTCCGACCACCAGTGGCTGAATGAGTACCGCCATCCGACTGTGTTCCACGCCCAGCCGCAATTCCCGGCGATACAACAGCGCCCGATCCGACCACAAGGATGCCCAGACCCGTTTCACGGCGTGCATGATTTCCGGCAAGCCCTGCACATTGACGTACGATTCGTGTAACCCGGCAAAGGACTCCTTGCCGCCGTCTTCTTCGGGGGCTGAAGAGCGAACCGCCACCGGCACGGTCCGTATGGTTTCCGGGAGTGCTCTGGTCAGTTCGGTTTCCAGAGCTTCGGGTAGCGGGGTTTTTAAAAACAGGTGTCGGATGCGCAACCCTGCATCCCACAGCTCCTCCCAGCGCATCTCGGTGAAGTCCTTGCGCCCCAGCTCCATGTGCAGGCGATCGGCAAGGCGCGTTTCCCAAAGGAATCGTTCATAGGCGTCGGTTGTCACGACAATGCCACCCGGAACCTGGGCCCCCTGCGCATGCCATTGCGCCAGGGCCCAGGCTTTGCCACCGATCTGCCGCCGGGATAAATCCCGTGCTGTTGTCAGGTCCACCACCATGTTCATGTCAGAAGATCAGCTCCACAACGTCCTGAAAACGGCGTACCAGCGAGTATCGCTCCACCTGCAGGGACATAAGAGCGCACCCGGGTGAACGGGCAAACTCCTCCAGGTGGGGAAACCGTTCAATGTACACAGCCATCATCGCCATATTGGTTTTGGTGTCGATCTCTTTAACCCTGCCTTGGGCCGTCAGTGCCATGGCCAGACGAAAATCCGCGGCTCGATGAGAGCGGTTGTCGATCAGCATGGAGGCACGATTATCCCGCTTCAAATTGCCGAACTTGCGAGTCGCGCGTCCGGTTACGA
The DNA here is from genome assembly GCF_000012885.1 of Syntrophotalea carbinolica DSM 2380. Taxonomy (NCBI): domain Bacteria; kingdom Pseudomonadati; phylum Thermodesulfobacteriota; class Desulfuromonadia; order Desulfuromonadales; family Syntrophotaleaceae; genus Syntrophotalea; species Syntrophotalea carbinolica. The sequence goes on along the minus strand of NC_007498.2, from coordinate 3,524,252 downwards.
ACAGCAGGCCGCGCATATCCTCCAGGGCCTTGAAGCCAACCAGGCTGGGATGCGGCGCTCCGTCCGCATTTGTTGCCAGCACGCCAAGGTGTTGTTGGGCTAGCAGTTCGCGAATGATTTCTGCCAGTGCCTGTGTACCGTGCAAGGCTCTTCCCCTCTCTTTTTATGGTGCGCCCCTGGGATATTTACTGGTGCCGTTCCTGTTCATTTTTTTCGGCTCTGTGTGGGCACTGCTGATTTAAAGCATAGCAGATCGCTTGGAGAATACCTCTTCGTTGCAATCTCCGGCAGACTGTAAGTCTCGGATTTATAGAACAATATTTTGCAGACATTGAAGGGGCTTGAGGGCCGTGGCGGCATGTGTGGGGACTGCCGGGAAAAATCGGGGCCGGCAAATATTTTGTGGTGTGACATATTGCAACATTGAAACAACCGGTTAAAGTATTGTCTGTAATTTTGACGTTTGAGCGTTTTTATATGATTCCGGCAGGTTATGCGGTAGACATAAGAGTGGCGCCGTTTCGCGGATGCTCTCAGGGCTCCTGGACTCTCCCCGGGGCACCAACGGATACGTTCAACAATGGAACACTGGGTGCCACATAGAGACTCTGTGTTCCATTGTTGAACGCATGTTGGTGGTGAGAGTAATTTATTTGATGTATAAACCGTTGTATTTTGGATTCTTTTTGAATTAACAAAAAACCTGTGCCAACATGGCACTGAACTTGCGCAGGATAAAACAGCTGTTTATTTTTCAAGCCGGGGATCGGAAAGGAGGTGGCTAAACCGCTTAACCCCGCATCTCATATTTCAAGTATTTTGATGGAAGGTTTACCGACCAGAGTTTTTCGATCGATGCAGGCAGGGGAGGCATGCAGGCCACCCCGCTCCGGAACTGCCCGAAACTGACCGGATACCGGCATCAATGCAACAGTCGAAAGGCATGGTTCAAGACAGACCGGGCCCGCAAGGTGCCCAATCCGCTGACCCGTTAGCAGCGGCGGATGGCAACAAACTCTTTTTTCATTCTTGGATTCAGGAGGTAAGACCGTATGAAATCTCGCAGAATAAACATTTTGGCCGCACTGGCCGCCTTGTTTTTCCTGGCCTCAAGTGCCCAGGCCGCCATTGTTGTCGGCGGTTCCGACGGCTGGTCCTTCAGCACGGATGGTATGGTTAACCTGATGGGTGTCTACCAGACCCAGGACGATGCCCCTGTCAATGTTCGTGACAACACCGTCAACGCCGAAGGCTTCCGCATCAAGAGCGGTTTCCTGCCGGGCATCCTTGCCTTCAACATCAAGGCACCGACCATGAACGGCCTCGACATGGCGGCTCGTGTCGGCTTCTATCCCGAGCCCTCCAATAAAAACACCAAGAACACCTTTGACGGCCAGATCGACCTTCGTGAAATCTTCTTTACCGTCGACGGTAATTTCGGTCAGATCATGGCCGGTAAGGGGCTCAGCCTGTTCCTCGGCCAGAACCTGCTGACCGAAATGACCCTCATGGGTATCGGTCGTCTGGGCGGCGCCCTTAATGCCGATGTCGGCCCGACCCTCGGTCGTATCGGCTATGGTTACGTGTATCCCCAGTTCAATGCCCAGTTCCGTTACACCACCCCGGATATGAACGGCTTCAAGCTGGCGGTAGGCGTTTATGACCCCAGCGTTATCAACGGCGTAGCCGGTGATACCGATTTTGACAGCAGCCTTGCTGATGAAACTGCTCCCAGCGCCTCCGAAACCAATATGCCGCGGTTCGAATACGAACTGTCCTATGCCGGCACCTTCGGTGACGGTGGCACCTTCAAATCCTACGTCAACGGTCTGTGGCAGGAAGCCAAGTTTGAGACTACCGGCGACGATGTTACGGCCTGGGGTTTTGGCGGTGGCGTTGTGGTCGGCATCAGCGGTTTTGAATTTGTGGCTTCGGCCTTTACCGGCGAAGCTCTCGGCACCAGCACCATGCTCGACACGGATTCCCTTGACGGCGTCGGTGAAGAACGCGAAGGCTGGGGCTATATCGTCCAGGGTACCTATACCTTCGACAATCCTTACGGCAAGACCAAGCTGGGGCTGAACTACGGTGTCAACGAGATGGACGAAACCTCTTTCGAGAAATCCGTACGGGAAAACACCGGTTATGGGGAGATCGAAGAGCAGAACATGCTGACCTTCGGCATTTACCACGACATCAACCCCAACCTGAAGGTTCTGATGGAAGCCAGCCGCATCGAACACGAGTGGTTCAACGGCGAAGACTGGGAAGTTTACCAGTTCGGCATTGGCACCTTCTTTATCTGGTAAATGGCCACTCTCAGGCCCCTTGCTTAGGGGCCTGAGGTGCTATGTTTATTCGGTGGTTGCAGCTTGTGAGTCTACGCTGGTAACATGAAGAAAAAACGCTCTGTTTAATTTATTTTGAGTCGGTTTTTGTTTCTAATTGAAAGGATCTATACCATGCGTAGAATTATTGCTCTGGCCGGCCTTTTGGCGGTTCTCCTCATGGTCGGTTGCGCTCCGGCCAAGAAGACCGTAAGCGAAAAAACCCTTTTGAAATGCTCCACCTGCGGTGTTGAATTTACCGTTGATGAGGGCATGAGCACCTACGAAGCAGCACATCCGCAATAAAGCGGGTGGGTTGTGATTTTACAGGCGGGCCGCATCCCTGCGGCCCGCTATTTTTGTACGCAATTACGCTCGAATAGCGGCTAAAAAGTGTTTGACCTGCTCGTCCGCAGATTCTATGATCGACCAGGCTTGTTCGATGGCTTTCCCCATGTATTGTCAAGGAGATGAAATGATGCAGAAAAATGCAATTTCCCGGCGGATTGCCGCCGTACGGGTTAAACCCCTCGCTGCGCTGGTCTTGACCCTGGCGATAATGCTTGCTTCGGTGACGGTTCCCGATGCCGAGGCTGGCAATCAAGTGAGACTCTGGAAGCACCGAGATCAATATGTTCGCCTGGAGTCGCAGGACCGAGGCGCTCAGCCGAGTGGGCCCAATGATCATCCGGTCACCCTGGCGCCGGAGCGGATTCGGGAAATGCTCGGGTCTCTGGATGTCCGCTACCCGAAACGGGACAAGATCGAGCCGCTGTTCACCTCGTCGGAACTGAATACCCTGCAGGATGCTGTCAGCAAGGGCCTGGCCAAGGCGACCGCCGGGCAGGACGTGACCTTCGCCATCGTTGGTATTCACAGGGGGCTGATGTCTTTTTCCCACGATCGCTCGGTAACCACCGGGCGGATCTTTTTCTCCAAAGGCAAGCTCAACCTGATTCTCGGCCGACTGCATGAAGAATATAACGAAGAGGAAGATCGTCGCATGCACCCCTTCGTTCCCGGTCGCCGCAAATACAAGGCGCCCCGCTCCTGGGAAACGGAAAAACCCTATGAAATCGTTAAGCAAGGCGGGGTGGCTCTCAAAAAGCAGGGCGACATTGAACGCTACGACTGGTTGATGCTGGATCCCGATCCCAAATTATGGAAAGCCATCCGCGCGGAAAAGAAAGCTGCCAAAGAAACCGCCAAGGCCGCTTTCCAGGAAGCCAGCCAGGTTCGTCAGAAAAGCGCCGAGGTCAGTGCCGAGCAGGAGCGCCTGCGTGCCGAACTGGAATCCTTGAAAAAGGACATGCAGGCCATCAAGCAGGCTCCGGCGGTCGTTCCCGCCGCGACCCAGGCAAGCCGACCCGAGGCAGGGGATTCCGTTAAAGTTCGCCTGCGTCGGCTGAAGGACCTGCGCGACGAAGAACTCATCACGGAAGACGAATACCGGGCCAAGAGACAGGAAATACTCGACAGTCTCTAAGCCGTAGAAAACATTTTCACGTACCATCCGGGAAAGGAGGCAACAGCCTCCTTTCCCTTTTTATATGCCCGGGCTTCCATCCTTATACTGCAGGATTGTCGGACTATCATGACCAGCACGTTGCAAATTCGGCGGCTACCGGCCGACGGAGCGCCGGGCCAATTTGCTTGCATATGTATACGATCTTAATGTATCGTAACGCTGGTTCGCGCCGATGCAGTAACGGGTGCATGAAGGGAAGCCGCGTCCTATGGGGACTGATGTGCCAGCAGGGAAGCGGCCTCCTTTTGCAGGGGCTGACATCCTGTTGTCAGGGTAGTGATGACCAGCGCCAAAAACCGTTTGCCTCTCGCCGATTCAAGTCTTATGATCACTACATTATAATCGACCAGTTATCCATTCCATCGAAGGAGATTTTCAATGAGGCGCAAGGCTGTTCTGGGTAAAACTGCAATGCTGTATGGGCGCATAATTGTCACGGCGGTTCTGGCTCTGTCCTTTGCCGGTTGTGGTGCCAATTTAATGAACGGTAAAGACGCCGAAGTGCAGTCGGTTATATGGAAGAATAAAGATCAGTTCGTGCGTATTGAAAATCAGGATCACGACAGCATTATGGTGGCGTCCAACGATCACCCCGCCAAGCTCTCCCCCAATTTGATACGTAAGACACTTGGTTCACTGGAGGTTCAGTTTGAGGGAGAGGAGAACCCGGTGCCGGTTTTCAGCCCTGAAGAACTGGACATTCTTGGCGACACTCTCAGCCGCGGCCTGGCCCAGGCCGGTCCACGGGAGGATGTCACCTTTGCTATCGCTGGTGTTCACCAGGGGCATGTTGGCCCGGAAATCTCCACCTATCGGTTGTTTGTCGCCAAGGATCGGCTCAATCTGATTATCGGTACCCTTCACCAGGAATATACTCCGAACAGTGATCAAAGCACATATCCCCTCATGCTGGCCGGTCGCAAATATACCTTGCCCAGCAATCGCAATGCGCAAACCGGCTGGACGATTGTACCCCGGGTCGGCATGAAATATAAAACCAACGGTGCTCTTACCAGCGATGTTGTCACGCGGAGGGATTGGCTGATATTGAATCCCACACCGGAGAGTTTCCGTGAAGCGGCACAGATGTGGGAAGACAGCGCACAATTTGAATCAGAACAGCAAAAAATGCAGCGGAAAATCGATAAAATGGAACAGTCTATCGAACAGATGAAGCAGAACTCCATGTCCGGCGCACCGGCGGCGGCCCCTGCGGCGGCCGAACCGATGGGACTGAATAAAATCGAGCAGCGTCTGCAGATGCTGCAGCAACTCAAAAACAAGGGTCTGATCAATGAGGAGGATTTCCTCGCCAAAAAACAGGAAATTCTCGACAGCATCTGAGTTGTGGCAGCTGAGATCTTGAACCGGGAAAGGGGGCATATGCCCCCTTTTCTGCTTTGAACGTGCGAATTTGGGCACGTTGAAAAATACGCAACAGGATACCCCATGGGTTATCGAAATCTTACCGACTGTGTCCGTGACCTGGAGCGAACCGGACAGTTGCGCCGCATCGATGTGGAACTGGATGGCGAATTGGAAATCGCCGCGGTGCAGCGGCGGGTGTTTCAGGCCGGTGGTCCGGCGCTGCTTTTTACCCGGGTTAAGGGCTGCGCCTTCCCCATGCTTGGCAACCTCTTCGGAACCATGCAGCGAACCCGGTTTCTGTTTCGGGATACGCTGCCCCTTGTGCAGCGGTTGCTGGCGTTTAAAACCGATCCCGCGGAATGGCTGAAATCCCCCGGATCCTGGCCCGGGGCTTTGCGGGGGGCGCTGCACCTGCTGCCCCGCAAGGTCGGCGGCGGTCCGGTCATCCGATGCAGAACCCGTATCGATAAACTGCCCGGTCTCAAATCCTGGCCGAAGGACGGCGGCCCCTTCATCACCCTGCCGCAGGTCTATTCGGAAAGTATCGCTCAACCCGGCTGGCGGCATTCCAATCTGGGCATGTATCGCGTCCAACTGGCCGGTAACCGCTATCGGCCCAATCAGGAAATCGGCCTCCACTATCAGCTGCACCGGGGGATCGGCATACATCACGCCGAAGCACTGAAACGAAACCAGCCTCTGCGTGTCAACATCTTTGTCGGAGGGCCGCCGTGCCTTACCGTCGCTGCGGTCATGCCGCTGCCGGAAGGCATGCCGGAGCTCTGCTTTGCCGGGTTGCTCGGTGGGCGACGCATTGCTCTGATAAACAGGGCGGGGCAGTTGCCCATGCCGGCCGAAGCCGATTTCTGCATTTCAGGCACCATTGTCCCGGATAAACTCCTGCCCGAGGGACCTTTCGGCGATCACCTCGGATACTACAGCCTGCAGCACGATTTTCCCGTGCTGGCGGTCGATGCCGTCTATCACAGGCCCGACGCCATCTGGCCTTTTACCAGTGTCGGGCGGCCGCCTCAGGAGGACAGCGTCTTCGGCGCCTTTATTCATGAATTAACCGGCCCCATGATTCCTGAACTGGTGCCTGGCGTGCACGCCGTCCATGCCGTCGATGCCGCGGGGGTGCATCCTCTGCTGCTGGCTATCGGCAGCGAGCGCTACCTGCCTTACGAGACTCTTCGCCAACCGCGGGAACTGCTGACCCAGGCCAATGCCCTGCTCGGCACCGGCCAGCTTTCGCTGGCCAAATACCTGCTGATCGTGGCCCGGCAGGATGCACCACGGCTCAACATTCACGATGTTGCGGCCTATCTGCGGCATTTGCTGGAACGGGTCGACTGGCGACGCGATCTGCACTTTCAGACCCGTACCAGCATCGACACTCTCGACTATTCCGGTCCCGACTTGCACCAAGGGTCCAAAGTCGTCATTGCCGCTGCCGGGCCGCCGATCCGGACACTGTCAACCGAACTGCCATGCGACCTGTCTTTGCCGCAGGGTTTTTCCGACCCGCGTCTAGTTGTGCCCGGGGTGTTGGCCATCCAGGCACCGCCGGCCACCGTAAACCGCGGCCAGGCCGATCCCGCGGTGGAGTCTTTCTGTGCCTTCTTCGGCCCTGAGCACCCGATACGACAAATCCCCTGGGTCGTTCTGGTGGACGACAGCCGGTTCACCGCCAGCCATCTGGATCATTTTTTGTGGGTCGCGTTTACCCGTTCCGACCCCGCCACCGACCTCTATGGAGTCGACGCCGGCACGAAACTCAAGCATTGGGGCTGCAGCGGACCGCTGGTGCTCGATGCGCGCCTCAAGCCACACCATCCGGCGCCACTGGAGGACGATCCGGCCACGATTAAACGTATCGAAGCCATGGCCGCCCGCGGCGGCCCCTTGCACGGCATCATGTAAACGCTATTGTCATGAAAAACGCGTTGTCTTTCGATGGCAGGATTTTGTACTATGGCCTTCATTGCCGGCCGTACGCATATCCATAACCCCGTTACAAGGGCACACATACCATGAAAACCCATTGTTCCATGGGCCTGGTGAACGCCATAGGGAATACCCCCATGGTGGAATTGACCCAGCTCAACACCAATCCTGAAGTTCGTATTTTCGCCAAACTCGAAGGCAACAATCCCGGCGGTTCGGTCAAGGATCGGCCGGCCTGGCATATGCTCCGCAAAGCCGAAGAATCCGGAGAGCTGACCAAGGGCAAAACCATCCTGGAGCCGACTTCCGGCAATACCGGTATCGCTCTGGCCATGATCGGTGCGGCGAGAGGCTACCGCGTCAAGCTGGTTATGCCCGGCTGCGTCAGCATGGAACGCCGGGCCGTCCTGGAAGCCTACGGTGCCGAAGTGCTGCTGTCGCCGCCGGCCGAAGCGACCGACGGCGCCATTCGCATGGCGCATCGCATCCTGGAAGAAAACCCCTACAAATATTACATGCCCAACCAATATGCCAATCCGAACAATCCCATGGCCCATTATCACACCACCGGTCCGGAAATTTTTGCCCAGACCGATGGACAGGTCGATGTTTTTGTGGCCGGCATGGGAACCTCCGGGACCCTTATGGGTACTGGCCTCTATTTGAAAGAAAAGAATCCCGCCATCCGCATCGTCGGTGTCGAACCGGTCATCGGGCATAAGGTCCAGGGGTTGAAAAACATGAAGGAAGCCATCGTTCCGGAAATCTACCATCCGGAAAATCTGGATACCAAACTCGTGATCGATGACGACAAGGCCTTCGAAACGGCCCGCATGCTGGCTATCCGCGAAGGCGTGTTTGCCGGCATGTCCAGCGGTGCGGCGGTTGCCGGCGCCCTGGAAGTGGCGCGCGGCATGGACAAGGGCGTCATTGTCACCCTGTTGCCCGACCGCGGGGACCGTTACCTGAGCACCACCCTGTTTCGTTCGACCTGCGCCTGCTGCCCGCCCTGAGGCCGGCCGCTGCTATCCATACGCGGCCGCCCGTTACATTCTGTGGCGGCCGCTTCCTTTCTTATCCTGCCAGCCTGTTATCCCTGTGTCGACTAAACCCTCCAAAGCATAATCGGATACCGATTGTTCCCTGCCGAATATATCGTTGGGCAGCTAGCCATGCCTCTGTATCCGACTCCGGGTGCCTTGGCGCCTCGATTTTTCTGCGTATTCATCGGTTCTGAGCCAAAACCGTCCATATGGTATTGACAGGGCGTGCGTCATCACTTACTTTGTTAACCTAACTAACCACTAAGCCAAGGTTAACTTTTCAGCCATGGACCATAAACAACGCATCATGGAAATATTTGAGATCGTTTCCCGCGCCCTGGTCAATGCCAAGATGCAGAAACTGCGTAAAATCGGCGCCCGGGAAATCAATCTCACCCAGTTCCAATATATCAACGCCATCAACCATGCAGAGGATCTGACGCCGACCAGCCTGGCCAAAACGCTGAAACTGAGCAAGCCGGCGGTCACCGGTATCCTCAACAAGCTGGTCGAACAGGGATATGTCACCAAGAGCCAGTCTCAAAGCGACCGGCGGGTGTACAACATTCATCTCACCAAGGCCGGCAAGCAGGTGGCCGATGCCTACGAGGAAGCCTGCCGCGAATACATCGACGGTATGGCACAGGCCCTGACCGCGAGCGAATTGGACCAACTCGTGATTTTGATGGAGAAGGCCCTGCATTGACACGCCCTTCAATGCGCACATCATCCAGGTGTCGAGACCTTTTATCACCGAATGAAATCAAGGATCATTGCCCATGGCGAAGTATGGCTCCTACCCTTTCAACACCTCGATCCGTTGCCGATTTTTCGGCTTGCTATGCGGTCTGTTGATTCTGCTGCCCGTCCCTTTTGCCGCCGCCTCGCCGCCGGTACGCATCGGGGTGGTTATGGATGGCCCCTGGGAGGGTAACGCCGGGATCCTGCGTTTGTTTCACGAAGAAATTAATGATCTGCTGGGGCATGAGTTCTCGATTCAGTTCCCCGAACGGGCAAACCTGACCGCGGACTGGACGCCGCTCGCTGTTCATCGCTGTATCGATCGATTATTGAGCGATCCCCAGGTGGATATCGTGCTTGCCATCGGTATGCTGGCAGGGCAGGACCTGGCGCGTCGCGGCCCGCTGCCGAAACCGGGGCTGGCTCTCTTGACGACGGATCGATCGGCCCAACGGTTGCCGGCCAGCAACGGCAGCAGCGGAGTGCACAATTTCACCTACATCGCACCGGCAACCTCTCTGTTGCGCGACCTGCAGCTTTTCCAGGAACTGGTTCCGTTTCGCCATCTGACCATCCTCAGCTATCGTCCCTATCACGAAGCAATTCCCGAAATAGCCCAAACGCTGGAAAAAAAACTTGCCGCAGACGGTATCGAGCTGACGGTGATCCCCCTGGAGGGTCGCGTTGCACCCGCCCTGGCGGCGCTGCCGGTCACTACGGACGCCGTCTATATCACACCTTTGCTGCTCTCCGCCCCTGAGTTTCGGAAGCTGGTCGGGACGCTCATCGAGCGCAAACTGCCAAGCTACTCCTATCTGGGATATGAAGAGGTCCAGCAAGGGGTGCTGGCAGGCAGCGCACCGGCGACCGACTTTTCCCGTCTGGCGCGCCGCACGGCCCTTAACCTCCAGCGTATCCTGCTGGGCGAAGATGCCGCCGATCTTCCGGCGACCATCAACAGGGACGAACGATTGACCGTCAACATGGCAACGGCCCGGGCTATCGGGTTCTCACCGACGTGGGATGCGTTGATCGAGGCCGAGCAACTCTATGCCGAACCGAGGGGCGCAGCGCGACGCTGGTCTCTGGAGTCGGTGGTCAGGGAAGCCGTTGCGGTAAACCTGGATCTGGCCGCGGCCGATCGCAAGGTAGCCGCCGGCCTGGAGGATATCCGCAAGGCCCGCGCCAATCTGCTGCCGCAGCTGGGTCTGTCGGCCACCGGCCTGATGATTGATGACGACCGTGCCGCAGCCAGTTTCGGCACTCAGGCCGAACGCAGTTTGAGCGCATCTTTGGAATTGCAACAATCGCTTTACTCGGAACCGGCCTGGGCCAATTTCGAGATTCAGCGGCATCAACAGGCAGGCCGCCAGGAGGAGTGGCGGCAACTGCGCCTGGATGTCATTCAGGAAGCCGCTAGCGGCTACCTCAATGTGTTGCGCGCCAAGACCCTGCAAACGGTTCAAAAAAACAACCTGCGGGTGACGCGCTCCAATCTCGACCTGGCGCGCATGCGACGGGAAGTCGGCTTCTCCAGTCCGGCCGAAGTCTACCGGTGGGAAAATCAACTGGCCCGCGACCGTCGTGCCCTGATCGACGCTGACGTTGCCCGGACTCAAACCGAAATCGCTCTGAACCGCACGCTGCACCGCCCCCTGGAAGAGGCCTTTGCCACGGCGGATCAGGGGTTGGACGATCCGGTCCTGATTGCCAGCGACCCGCGCCTGTTCGCGCAGTTGGCTACCCCCGCGGCGTTTGCCCGCTTCCGTGACTTTATGGTCGAACAGGGCCTCCGCTCATCGCCGGAAATAAAGCGTCTGGACGCCGCCATTGCCGCCCAACAACGGGCCAGAACCGCGGCCCGTCGTGCCTTCTGGGTACCCGATCTGTCCTTGCAGGCAGGTGTCACCCAACTGCTTGGCGAAGACGGCGAGGGGGTCGACTCACCTTTTAACCGGTTCAAAGGCCTGCTTCCCGTCGATATTCCGGAAGCCGATGATACCAGCTGGCATGTCGGCCTCAAACTTTCCCTGCCGCTGTTTGCCGGGGGATCCCGCTGGGCCGAATTGGTCCAGGCCGAACGTCAGATCGACCGGCTTGAATTGGAACGCAAAGCGCTCTCCGCACGCCTGGAACAGCGCATCCGTTCCGCACTGCAGGACAGTCGCGCATCCCATGCCGGGATCCGCCTGTCCCGTGAAGGGGCGCAAGCCGCGGCCAAAAACCTGGAATTGGTCACCGATGCCTATTCCCGCGGAGTCGTTTCCATCCTCGAATTGCTCGATGCCCAGAACGCTTCGCTGATCGCCGAACAATCCGCGGCTAACGCGGTTTATGATTTTCTTCTCGATTTGATGGCTGTGCAAAGGTCCCTGGGGCAGTTCGATTTTTTCCTCAGTGCCGGCCAGCGCGAACAGTGGTTTCAACGCCTTGAGCTTTTTCTGCAATCCTCGCCAGCGGAATATGACCGGATTCCCGCCACGGAGTAGCCACATGCCCGTACGATTTTTTGCTGTTTTGTTCCTGATGCTGTTTCTTCCGGCCTGTCGCGACGACGGTCCCCCCCAGGCGCCGCCTTTGCGCCCGGTGCGTTCCCAGGTGGTGCAGGCCGATAGCGGGCACACCGAACGCGCTTTTTCCGGTATCGCCAAGGCCGGTCAGGAATCCCGGCTGTCGTTTCGGATTCCCGGCGCTATCGAACAGGTCTCCGTGCAGGTCGGCGACAAGGTGAACGCCGGACAGCTCATTGCGCGGCTCGATGCCACCGATTACGCGCTGCAAAGACAGGAGGCCGAGGCGGCCCTGGCCAAAGCCAGAGCCCAGGCACGTAATGCCGAGGCCAACTATGCCCGCGTGCGTGCCTTATACGAAAATCGCAACGCCTCGCGCAACGATCTGGATGCGGCCCGCGCCGGCAGCGAATCGGCGAATGCCGCCGTAAAGGCCAGCCGGACCCGACTGGAATTAGCTCTGTCGCAAATACGCTATACCCGCCTGACCGCACCGACCGCCGGCGCCATTGCCAGCGTACCGGTCGAAGCCGGAGAAAATGTGGGGGCCGGCCAGGTGGTGGCGGTACTCACCGCCGGTGCCATGCCGGAAGTCAGCGTCGCCGTCCCCGAAAGTCTCATCGCCGACATCGAACAGGGCGGCGAGGTTACGGTGCGGTTCGATGCGTTGCCGCAACGAAGCTTTGTCGGCCGGGTCACCGAGGTTGGGGTGGCCGCCACCACCTACGCAACAACCTATCCGGTGACGGTACGTCTGGCACGCGACAACAGCGCCATCCGTCCGGGTATGGCTGCGGAGGTAACCTTTCGCTTCCGTCAGGCTGGGGAGCAGGGTCGCCGTTTTGTGGTCCCCGCCGAAGCTGTGGGGGAGGATCGCGAAGGCCGGTTCGTATTTATTCTTGAGCCCGGTCCGGCGGGCCAGGGCCAGGTTCGCAGGCAGCCGGTACGCCCGGGCGAATTGACTGCTGACGGGCTGGAGATACTTGCGGGACTGCACAATGGCGATCGTATTGTCACGGCAGGCGTAGCTCTCATCCACGATGGCCAGACGGTCAAACTGCTGGAGGAAAAGGAGCAGGCTCCATGAATATCACCCGGGCGGCTCTCGATAAAACCCGCATCACCTACGTGGCGTTGGCGGTTGTGGCGCTGGCGGGGCTGTTTTTCTTCAAATCCCTGCCCCGCGACGAAGATCCCGGTTTCGTGGTGCGCACCGCCCAGGTGCTGACCTATTTTCCCGGTGCCAGCCCCGAGCGGGTTGAGCAACTGGTCACCGACAAACTGGAAAAGATCATCCAGGAGATTCCGGAAATCGATTACATCGACAGCGAATCGAAACCCGGTGTCTCGGTTATTTTCGTCAACATCCTCGAGCGCTACAAAAATATGCGGCCCATCTGGGACAATTTGCGCCGCAAGGTGGCGCGCGCTACCGGCGAACTGCCCGAGGAGGTGGTGGGACCCTTCGTCAATGACGAGTTCGGGGATATTTTCGGCACTCTCATCGCGATTACCGGCAAGGATTTCAGCTATGCCGAGCTTAAAACCATTGCCGATGACTGCCGCAACGAGTTGTTGCTCAGCGAGGATATCGCCAAGGTCGACATCCAGGGGGTGCAGCAAGAGCGTATCTTTGTGGAATACAACAATGCCCGTCTGGCCGAACTGGGACTGTCGCCCCTGCAGCTTAAAAGTATCCTCGAGGCACGCAATATCATCATCCCCGGCGGCGAGATTTTCACCGATAAAGAGCAGATCGTGCTGGAACCGACCGGCAATTTCGATTCGGTCGAAGACCTCAAGCGCACCGTGATCAATGTTCCCGGCGGTCAGGATGTGGTGTTCCTGGAGGACCTTGTGGCGATTCACCGCGGCTACATCGATCCGCCCAAAGCCAAGGTGCATTACGCCGGCCAACCGGCCTTGACGCTGGCCATACATCTGCGCGAGGGAGGGGATATCCTCAAGCTCGGCGAGGAAGTTCAGCAGGCCCTGGTCCGTTTCCAGCAGGCCTACCCCATCGGTGTCAATTTCGACCTGGTGGCGTTCCAGCCGAAACACGTGGAGCGCAAGGTCAACGAGTTCGTCAACAACCTGCTGCAGGCGATGCTCATCGTGCTGGTGATGATGCTGGTGTTTCTTGGCCTGCGCACCGGCCTGGTGGTGGCCGGTCTGATACCGATGGCGATGATCATGTCGCTGATGGTGATGGGCTTTTTAAATATCGGTATCGACCAGATGTCGCTGGCTTCACTGATCATCGCTCTGGGCATGCTGGTCGATAATGCCATTGTCATGAGCGAATCGATCATGGTGCAGATGGCCGAGGGCAAACCGGCCCGGCAGGCCGCCATCGATTCCGCCCAGGAACTGAAAATTCCGCTGCTGACCTCGTCACTGACCACCGCCGTCGCGTTTTTGCCGATCTTTCTGGCCAAATCGTCCACCGGCGAATATACCGCGCCGCTGTTCAAGGTGGTCACCATTACCCTGCTCTGCTCCTGGCTGCTGTCGCTGACCATGACGCCGCTGCTGTGCACCCATTTTCTGCACCCCGAAAGCAAGGCCGGATCGGTTAATTTTCAATCCCGCTTTTACCGCAGCTACCGCCGGGTGCTGCTGGGCTTGCTGCGCCACCCCTGGATGAGCATTGCCGCCATCGTGGTGGTGTTTATCGCCGCCATGGCCGCCATGCAACTGGTGCCCAAATCGTTTTTCCCGGCCAACGAGAAGGCTATTTTCTACGCGGAATTACGCCTGCCCATGGGCACCCCGCTCAAACGTACCGAGGCGGTGGTGCAGCAGATTGAGGATTTCATGCGCACCGAACTGGTGCGTAAGGCGGACGGTGAAGGCATCACCGACTGGGTCGCCTTCATCGGTGAAGGGGCGCCGCGCTTCATGCTCCCCTACAAGCCGGAGCCGCCCAGCCCGGAGTACGCCTACGTGCTGATCAACGGCACCTCGCGGCGGCACAATCTCGAGGTCTCCCTGCCGCGGCTGGAAGCTTTTTGCCAAAGCCATTTCCCCGATCTGACGCCGCGCATCAGGCCCCTCAACCTCGGTCCGCCCATCGACAATCCGGTGGAGATTCGCCTGTCCGGTAAAGACAGCGATAAGCTTTTCGCCATCGCCGACGAGGTAAAGAAGCATCTCGCCGGCATGTCCGGCATCGTCAATATCGGCGACGACTGGGGCGCCCGCACCAAAAAACTGGTGGTGCGCGTCAATCAGCCCCGTGCCTTGCGGGCCGGCCTCACCAGTCGTGACGTAGCGGTGTCGTTGCAGACCATTCTCAGCGGTATCACCACCACCGAATACCGCGAGCAGGATGAAGTTATTCCGGTTACGCTGCGCTCCACAGCTGCCGACCGGCAGGATTTCGGCAAGCTCGAAACCCACAATATTTATGTTCAGCGCACCGGCCAGTCGGTGCCTTTGAAGCAGGTAGCCGATATCGAAATCGCCTGGCAGCCGGCCAAAATCCTGCGTCGCGACCGTCGGCGCACGGTTACTGTCGAGGCGGGTATGGATCAGACCGGCAACCCCATTGCCATTGCCCGGAAGATGGATAGCTGGCTGCAAAAAGCCCAGCAAAAGTGGCCATTCGGATACAAGTACGAAATGGGGGGGGAATTGGAGACCTCCGGTAAGGCCAACGAGTCGATCGCTGTCAACCTGCCCCTCACCGGTCTGATCGTGGTGTTGCTGCTGGTGGGACAGTTCAATTCTCTGCGCCGCCCCCTGATTATCCTGCTGACCATTCCTCTGGGCATGATCGGCGTCACCGTCGGTCTACTGCTGACCGGCAGTTATTTCGGCTTCATGACGCTGCTGGGTGTGATCTCCCTGGCGGGGATCGTCATAAACAACGCCATTGTGCTGATTGACCGTATCCAGATCGAAATCGAGCAAAACGGTCTGCCGCCGGCCGAGGCCATCCTCGAATCGGGCATGCGCCGCCTGCGCCCGATTCTGCTGACCACCGGCACCACCGTCGGTGGCCTGCTGCCGTTATGGCTTGGCGGCGGCCCGCTGTGGGAGACGATGGCTATCGCCATCATTTTCGGCCTGCTGTTTGCCACTGTGCTGACCCTCGGCGTGGTGCCACTGCTTTACAGCTTGTTTTTCAGGGTGAGTTTCAAGGATGTTCAGGGATAGAACGGATAGTGGGGTGCTCATGAAAGGAGGCCCCTTCCAACTGCAATAAAGCCTGCTTTTTATCCAGTCCGCCGGCATAGCCGGTAAGACGGCCATCCGCGCCGATCACCCGATGACACGGGATCAGAATGGCGATGGGATTGCGTCCGGCCGCACCACCCACAGCCTGTGCCGACATGGATGCCAGCCCCCTTGCTGCAGCGAGCTTTTTGGCGACCTCGCCATAGGTGATGGTGGCACCGTAGGGTACCTGCTTCAAAATCTCCCATACGGCTTTTTGAAAGGGGGTTCCCCGCGGCTCCAGCGGCAGGTTCGGGCGGGGTCTTTTGCCGTCGAAATAATCGTCCAGCCAGGCTCGTAAAGCGACCAGTACGGGATTGTCAGGGCGCTCCGCGCAGTTTGCGGTGTCGGTGAATAAGCCTTTGGGGCCGCAGAACCTCAGTATCGCAAGTTTGCCGTCGTCGGCAGCCGCCGTCATAATCCCCAACGGCGTATCGATGGTGCAGGTATGCAGCATGGCGAACGATCCTCTCCTCACGTATATTTCCTCCGAGCCGGTACCAAAACGCCGGCGATCAGATAAAACGTTGCAGCAGAAGCCGGCAGATTTCTTCGACGTTATCCACCGTGGCGCCCAACTCTTCGCAGAGCGCCGCGGCAGCGGATTCTCTGCCGGAATCCTGCAGATCCTGCAGTCCGCGCAATACCCCGCCCCGGCGCCCGATCAGATAGAGGCAGCGCCTTTCGTCGGGTAGGTCGATAAACTCCCGCAACATCCCTACCAGTCGGGGGATATCATCCGGCAGGGTACCGTTCAAATCCTCGAACAGGTTCAGAGCGTGATCGCTTGCCAACTTGCCGGTGAAACCGTCCAGATTTTCCAGAAACACCAGCAGTTCGAGGGCGATTTCCAGGCTGCTGCACAGTTGGAAGCGGCCGCTGCGCCAGTCGTCATGTAAAGGGATTCCCTCCGGAATGGCCAGGGTACGCAACCGGATAAAGTCGGGATTGATAGCACTCAGGGCGCTTGCGGAATCGCGGGCATGGCGCTCCGACAGAGCCCTGCCGCCAAGGCCCGGCATGAAATATTCGGACAGTTCGAGTTCCGCTTGTCTGATCCGCCGGCCGGCCCGGATGTGAATGTCGCGGGTTGCTCCTTTGCAGACTTTTTCCAATACCTCGTCGCAGCCCGACTCCAGTCCGATATGCAGCCGTGTCAGACCAGCCTTGCGCAGAGCCACCAGCTCTTCGACCTGAAAGCGCAGTACCGTTTTGGAGCGGGTGTAGGCGGTAATGCGAAACGGCCAGGGAAAGGTGCTGCGCAGATGATGGAGAATCGCTGTCAACCTGGCCGGCCCGGTAATCAGACCGTCGGCATCCTGTAAAAAAACCGATTGCAATCCGCCGGACAGCCAGTGTGCAGCAGCGCGGAACGGTGCTTGTTCCTGTGTCGGCAGACGATCGTGCAACAACTGCCACACGCCCTGTGACGCGTATCCACCTTCCTGGCATTGCCGGCGTAAAACCTGCAGATGTCTGGCGACAGCGTCTATGTCGGCGCAGACATCCTCTACCGAACGAAGCGAAAACTTTTGTCCTTTATAGACCGGGCAGAAGGTACAGCGATTCCACGGGCAGTTGCGGCTGATACGCAACAACAGGCTTCGGGCTTCGCTCGGTGGCCGGATAGGCCCCTGCTCGAAATGCCAGTCCGGTGATTTCGATGGTGTTGAATTTTCCATGATGACCTCTTTCCCATCATACCTCCGGCAGTATGGTCGGGTCACTGTTTAGTTTCACCATCTATTTCTATATGCTCCGGCTTGACATCCCTCCCCCATGCGTTATCAAGCATATAAGTGGTTCTTCGTTTATCCCACTTCCATCGAAAGGAAACCGTCATGCCTGAATTCGCCAATCCCTTTGCCGGCAATGCCTGCAACCGCCTGTTGACCAAGCAGGAACTGATCCGCTCCATCCGTTACATGGTCGCCGCCGAATACGAAGCGGTGCAGCTTTACATGCAATTGGCCGAGTCGACGGACGACAAGCTGGCCATCGAGGTCCTTAAAGATATCGCCGATGAGGAGCGGATACATGCCGGGGAGTTTTTACGTTTGCTTAAACATCTGGCTCCGGATGAAGAAGAGCTTTATGAGGAAGGATCGGAAGAGGTTGAGGAGATAATGGAGAAGATGGGACTCAAGTGATCTTGCCATCCTTGCGCCCGGCTCGGCGCTGCGCACCGCCGAGGGCTTCAAAACCCGAAATGATATCGAACAGCTCTTCGGTGATCACTGTCTGCCGCAGCGTGTGGTAACGGGATTGCAGGTCGGCCTGGAGTTCATCGATGTTTTTTTCGGCACGTTGCATGGCCGCCAGCCGGGCGGCATTTTCCGCTGCGAGGGAGGTTGCAAAACCGCGAAACAGAGTAACGAAAAGGTATTCGCTGATGAGGGCGGGAAAAGTCTGCTCCCAGCCTGCGGCGATCATCGGCAGACAGCGCCCGGGCCACTTTTGCCCTGCCATGTGCCGAAACCAGTGTTCATCGGGGGGGAGCAGCAACACGCACTGTTGCTCGTAGCCGGTTCCGGCCGAGGGCCGATTGTGAAACAGCAGCAAGCGGCACTGGCCTTGGCTGCGGCGCTTCTCGAAGCGGATCAGCACTTCCTGCACGGTGGCGGTGATGCCCTGCACCGAAGTGGGCAGGGCGAAGAATTCTCCGATCTTGCCGAAACGCTCTTCCACCCCGCCAGCGACCTTTTCACCCGCCACCCAGCACTCCGGTGAACCCTTGATTTCGGCGTCGCGCTGCAGCCAGCCGGCTGCAAATTCCAGCATGGCTTCGTTGAACCGGCCGGCCATGCCCTGGTCGGATCCGAGAATCAGGGCCACCGTGTCTCCGCTCGATGCGCTGCGTCCGGCCAGGGGGTGATCCCGCAGTACGGCGCGCAGTCCCAACTCCACAGCTTCATAATAACTGTCGAGAGCGCGTACGGCATCCTCGTATTGGCGGATGCTTACCGCCGCCAGGGCCTTCATGGTACGTACCACCATGTGCAGATCCGCTGCACTTTTTATTTTACGTTGCATCTCCTGCAGCGCCGGCATGACCTTCCTCCCCGAGCTTGATAAACGGTCGCGTAACGCGCTTGGCGACCGTATGCATGACATCCAGATCCTCCTGCGACAGGGTCTTGCCCTGTAGAATCTTATCGACGATTTCAGGTATTTCGCTCACCGCGGCACAGATCGCCTGTTCCGCTGCGGGCAGGGCCTCTTCATCCACGGTATCGAACACGCCGCTGTTCAGGCTATGCAGCACCAGCACCTGTTGAGGTGCGGTGCGCGGACTGGATTGCGTCTGTTTGAGAATGGCCCGAACCCTGCGGCCGCGGTGCAGAACCTGGCGGGTCTCTTCATCGAGACGCGTACCGAAGCGCGCAAAAGCCTCGAGTTCTTCGAACTGGGCATAGGTCAGGCGCAGATCCCCTGCCACGGCCCGATACGCCGCCAACTGGGTCTTGCCGCCGACACGGGAAACGGATTTTCCGACATCGACCGATGGCAGCAATCCCTTCTGAAAAAGCTCCGGAGACAGATAGATCTGTCCGTCGGTAATCGATATCAGGTTGGTCGGGATGTAGGCCGAGAGATTCTGGGCCTCGGTTTCGATGATGGGCAGAGCGGTCAGGCTGCCGCCGCCACGCGGTTCGTTGAGATGCGTGGCCCGCTCCAGCAGCCGCGAGTGGACATAGAAGATGTCGCCGGGGAAAGCCTCGCGCCCCGGCGGACGGCGCAACAGCAGGGAGATCTCGCGATAGGCCCGGGCATGGCGCGTCAGGTCGTCGTACACGATCAGGACATCGCGGCCATGTTCCATAAAATGCTCAGCCATGCTGGTCGCGGCATACGGGGCAATGTACTGCAGGCCCGGCGGTGCATCGCCTTCGGCGACCACCACAATGGTATAATCGAGGGCCCCGCAATTGCGCAACTCGGTGACGACCCCGGCCACACTGGCCGCGCGCTGTCCGATGGCGCAATAGATGCACACCACATCCTGATCCCGCTGGTTGATAATGGCATCGATCGCAATGGCGGTCTTGCCGGTCTGCCGGTCGCCCAAGATAAGTTCGCGCTGTCCGCGGCCGATGGGAATCAGGGCATCGATGACCTTGATGCCGGTCATCAACGGTTGGGTAACCGGCAGGCGGTCCATGATGGGCGGTGCGGGGCGTTCCACCGGAAGCTGCCTCTGGAAGGCCACGGGTTTGCCGCCGTCCAGACAGCGCCCGACCGGATTCACCACCCGTCCGATCAGCCCGTCACCGACCGGTACATCCAGGACCCGACCGGTACGTCGCACCTCGTCTCCGGCCTGCAGGTGCGTATAATCGCCAAACAGCACAACCCCCACCTGGTCTTCATCGGCATCCAGCGCCAGGCCGAGCAGGCCGCCGGGAAACGCCAGCAATTCCTCGCAGCGCACCCCGGGCAGTCCGCCAACTCGCGCGATCCCCTTGCCGATATACTCCACCCATCCCACATGCTGCACCGCCAACACAGGCGAGAAATTTTCCAGTGCCGAATCGAGGGTATCGAAAGCCTCTTTGAGTACCTGTGTTGCGGATGGAAGTGTGTCTTTCATGGGCTTCCCTCGGAAACGGTTGCGGCCTGAGCATCGTAGAGTGTGGCGACATCCCGTTCCAATTGTTCAAAGTAACTGTCAACGCCCCAGGACAGTTTCAACCCGCCAACCGTTAATTCGATGCCGAGGGGCATGTCGGCCCGGTCCTGGTACTGCATGTCGATTTCCTCACCCAATGCCTGCCGCACCCCTTGGGTCAGGCGGTCACGCAGCTCCGGCGGTAGGGTAAAAGGACTGCGCACCAAGACGCCGCGCTCAGAGGCTGCAAGGGCGACCTGTTGCTGCTCATTGCGGTCGAGCTGCGCCAAACGCTCGTTGAAACGCTCCACCATCAGCTGTTCCAGTTCGATATTGGCCAGATCGCCGAGGGATTTACGGGCGATATTCAGCATCTCGCTGCCCACCCGTTTTTTAAGCTCGGTGAAAAAAGAGGACCGTTCGTCCCGGATGGACGCCGCCCAGGCACTCTGTATTTCGGCCGCTTCCTGTCTGGCCGCGGCGAGCAACTTGTGGCGTTGGTCTTCGATTTCCTCTTCCACCTGGCGCAACTTGACCCCCCGCGCCTCCTCCAACTCCTGCAACAGGCTGCGGTAGTTCTCTTCGAGCTGCTGTGCTTCGAGCCTCTTGTTTTCGGCCTCGGCAAAGCAACTGGCCAGGCGCTCTTCGCGACGATCCATGGCGCGCAGAACAGGGCCGTATAAAAACCGCTTGAGCAAAGCCACCAGAATCAGGAAATTGATCGCTTGAGCAGATACGGTGAACCAATCGATGAGCACGGGTCAGCCCCCTTCTCCCGCTCTGACCAGGAAAAAACGCCAGAACGGATTGGCGAAAATCAGAATCATGGAGACCACGAAACAGTAAATCGCCGTGGATTCGACCATGGCCAGCCCGACAAACAAGGTGCGGGTAATGGTGTTGGCTTCATCCGGTTGCTGTGCCAGAGCCGCCAACGCCTGAGCCAGGGCGCGCCCTTCACCGAGGGCCGGGCCGATGGCGCCGATGCCTATACAGAGCCCCGCCGACAAGATCGATGCGACGGCGACCCATGCCAGATAATCCATATAAAAAGCTCCTTTCTTGACGTGCAAGCTATTCAGGTTCAGGGAAATTTTCACCATTAACCTTGGGTATTGGAACTTGGGCCCTGGACTTCGGCCTTCGCTTCTCGCTGTTGCTCCATCTGTGCTGCCGCGGCAATATAGACCGCCGCCAGCACCGCAAAGATGTAAGCCTGGATAACTCCGGTGATGAGGCCGAGAAGCTGCATCAACACCGGAAAGAAAAGGGGCGCAATGGACAACAGAATACCGGCGATCATGCTGCCGCTCATGACATTGCCGAACAGACGCACCGCCAGGGCCAGAGTGCGGGAAACTTCGCCCATGACGTTAAACGGCAGCATAAACACCGATGGTTTGATGTACATCCGCAGGTAGCCGCTCAACCCGCGTCGTTGTATGCCCCACAGCGGCACAGACAGGAACACGCAGACGGCCAGTGCGGTGGTGGTTGACAGCGATCCGGTGGGTGCCACGTAACCGGGAATCACCGACAGGATGTTGGAGAACAGCACGAACAGAAACAGGCTGCCGAGAAACGGCAGGAATTCACGGGGCGGCGCCAGACCCATATCGTGAATCTGTTCTTCCATGCCGGAAACCAGTACCTCGAGAAGATTCTGCCAACGGGACAGGCTGCCCCCGTCGGAAAGCTTGCGGGTTACCGACCAGGCGCCCAGAACCAACAGCAGCATGTTGAGCCAGGTGATGGCGATGGTGGCATTGATTTTGAAATCATGCCATTGCCAATAGATGAAGATGTCGGGTGTGATTTCCATAGCTACGCTCCCCGCCCATATCGCGATCGAAGCCAACCCAGTCGCGCGATGAGAAATCCGCCCATGGCTGTCAGCATGACCAGCGCTCCCCAATCGGACAGGAGATAGAAAACACCCAGCACCACCAGCAGTCGAATCAGGAAGCTGGCTGTCAGCAACAGTCGTGGCGAAGCGCAGCGCTTCAGGGATTTCACCGTCAGGTAGAGTCCGCCGAAATATCCCGCCCCCAACAACAGCCCCGTGAGCAGCGCCAGGGCCATGCGACCGAGTTCAGTCGGTATCATGTAAATCCTCCTTCGGCGGTTCGTGGCGCTGCGTCTCGATCTCCTTGCGCTCGCGGCTGATCCAGAACCAGGCATTGACGCAACCGAGACCGACGCCAATGACCAACAGCATCAGCGTCCAGGAATAGGGGCCGGCATGCCGGGCGTCTATCCATACGCCAAGGGCGGTAAGCGCCACGGCCGGGATGGCGACCGACCAGCCGACCAGGCCGAACATGCCGAGGCCGAACCAGGCGTTGCGGTCACGTTGTCCAATGGCCCGCAGTTTGCGCTCCTGCTTGGCGGCCAGCAAACGGCGCAGATCCTCGCGCGATTGTTGTCCGGAGCGTCGGGGTTTGTCTTTATCTTCGGTCATGATAGCTCCATAAAGCGCCGTAAAAAGTCGGATTCCAGACGCGCCACGGCACTGCGAACCACCCGTTCCTGCTCATCCAGGGCCTTGAAGCGCAGCTGTACGACTTCGAGCAAATCCTCCAGCTCCCCGGCTGCAACGGCATTGCGCACCGACACCGACACCAGCGTCTCGCGTTTCACCAGCAAACCACGATCGAGGGCGATGTAGTGCCCTTGGCCCTCTGCCGTTTCGTAATAGAACAGGCCCGGCACCACCGCCGATACCAGATCGACGTGCCGTGGCCGCAGGCAGAACGAACCGTTCAAACCTTCGGCCACCACTTTGGTTACGGGGCAATCGAGGATCCGCTCCGCCGGCGTCTGGACCCTTAGCCTCATGGCGGCTCCTCTCCATGTCCAGCCGTTTCCTCCTCGCGCAACCGCTGGCGTGCTTCTTCAAGGCCGCCGATCATGTAGAGGATTTTTTCCGGGGCTTCGGAAAATTCGTCGTTGAGAATAGCCTCACAGCCATTTAGCGCCGCATCGAGGGCCACCGTGCGACCCTGCATGCCGGTAAACTGTTGGGTGGTGTGAAAAGGCTGGGTCAAAAAACGCTCCAGGCGTCTTGCCCGGAAGACAATGCGCCGATCTTCCCGCGACAGTTCCTCCAGCCCGAGCATGGCGATAATGTCCTTAAGCTCTTCGTAGGTTGCCAGGGTGCGGCGGATCTCCTGCGCCAGACGGTAATGGCGTTCGCCGACAATGCGGGGATTGAGTATGTTGGAGGTTGACGCCAGGGGATCGATGGCCGGATAGAGCCCCTCGCTGGCGCGCCGGCGCGACAGCACGATGGAAGCCGACAGGTGCGAGAAGGTGTGTACCGCTGCCGGGTCGGTAAAATCATCGGCCGGTACATACACGGCTTGAATCGAGGTGATCGCGGCGTGCCGGGTACTTGAAATCCGCTCCTGCAATTCGGCCAGCTCGGTGCCCATTGTCGGTTGATAGCCGAGTCGTGACGGCATCAGACCCAACAGGCCGGAGATTTCCATGCCGGCCTGGATAAAGCGAAAGATATTGTCGATCAACAACAGTACATCGCGACCCTGGTCGTCACGGAAATATTCCGCCATGGTCAAGGCGGTCAGGCCCACCCGGAACCGCGCTCCGGGCGGTTCGTTCATCTGGCCGAACACCATCACCGTATTGTCGAGTACCCCGGCCTCCCGCATCTCACGGAATAATTCCTCTCCTTCGCGGCAGCGTTCGCCGATGCCGCAAAACAGGGACACCCCTTCGTGCTGTCCGACCATGTTGTGGATCAGTTCGGTAATCAGCACGGTCTTGCCGACCCCGGCGCCACCGAAAAGACCGGCTTTGCCGCCCCGTTCCAGCGGTGCCAGCACATCGATGGCCTTGATGCCGGTGATGAACATTTCGGTTTTGGACGACCGTTCCGTCAGGCCGGCCGGCTTGGTCAGAACCGAGCGCCAACGACACCCGTCGGGCGGCTCACGCCTGTCGATGGGCTGACCGAAGACATTGAACACCCGCCCCAGGATTGCCTGCCCGACCGGTGCCTGCAGGGGCGCCCCACTGTCCTTGATGGTATCTCCGCAAGCCAGCCCCTGGGTCGGTGTCAAGGCATTGCCGCGCACATGGCCGCCGTCGAGATGCAGCATGACCTCCACCACGATCTCGTCCTGTGCTCCGGCCAGCAGCAGGGAGTGCAGCGCCGGCATCTCCCCATCAAAGCGGGCGTCGACAATGCCGCCGCGCACTGCCACCACGGTTCCTGAACGATCAGCCTGTCGTTTCATAAACGGTTTCCCCGGTAGATTGAAACATAAGAGAATTCTACCAGACTTTTGCCGGTCGTCTCGCTCTCTTCGTCAAACCGATCATCGGTGGTTTTAAATGGGTGGCAAACCAACGGGTAAATGCTAGAATTATCTCATTCAAAATCCGGAACACTCTGACTTTTGAGGTGTTGCATGAAACGTCTGTTGATTTGTTGTGCAGTTTTATGGGGCTTTGCCATGCCTGCGCCCCTTTGGGCCGAATCGACCCCGGTCGACGTGGCGGCTGAAGATCCGGCACTGTTGCCCGGAGTCGCGGAGGTTTATCCGCGTCTGACAAAACTGACGGAAGACCGTGCCGCGCTTGAAACCCGCCTCGGTCAACTGACCGGCCTGGCGTCCTCCAATCAGGCGCTTGCCGAGCTGAGACTCTGGCAGGACAATTGGTCGAAGCGTCAGGCGGCGCTGGGGTATCCTCAGGAATGGCCTCTGGATCAGTTGCTTCAGGCGCGGACCACCCTGCTGGCGCACAAGGATAAAACGGCGCAGCTGCTCGATGAAATTTTCAAACGCCTGACCGAAATTGAGGGTCTGCGGAAAACCTGGCAGGACGAGGAAAGTTTCTGGCGCCAATGGCAGGCGGCATTGCCGACGGACAGCCCCCTGGCGCCACCCGAAGTTTTTAAACAGGCCCGGCAAATGATCGAGCAAGCTCTTGACCTGCTGGATCGTAGCGATCCCCAATTGGTTGCCTTGCAACAGGAAGTCAGCAGCCTGCAGAGTCCTCTCTCGGAACAGATCGGGCAGATCGAACAAATCCTCGCTTCGCGCAAAGGGCAATTGCTGGCAAGAAATCAACCGTCCTTTTTCAATGCCGAGTTTTACCGGCAGCTCGATCCCGGCCTGTTTGCATCCGTTGGTGCCACTTTTACCCGAATGAATTTATTCAACAGCTTGTTCTGGAGCAACCACGCTGGCCTAGTCGTGTTGCATGTTTTACTGATTTTTATCCTGGCCGGGCTGATACGTTCGCGGGGCAAGCGCTGCGAAGAAAAATCCGTGCGTCATTTTTCTTTGTGTCATCCTTTGTCTACCGGTGTGTTTATTTCGACCGTCGTGCTGGGCCCCCTCTACAGGCATGCCCCTTCCGGGATAGTGGTGCTGCTTACCGCTGTGGGTGTGCTGTCGGCGTTACCACTGATCGTGGGGCTTTTTTCTCAACCGCTGCAGCGCCGGGTTATACGGTTGCTGGCTTATGTCTACATCCTGTCCCTGGCGGTACAATCGCTGGCCTTGCCCGCACCTTTTTATTCTCTGTATCTGGCTGGATTAGGCTTGGCCGGCCTGGTTTTGCTGCGCTGGGCCATGGTGCATTCGCTGCGTACTGAACCCTACCCGCAGCGTTTCTTCAGGCGCCTGTTGATGGCGGGCATGGCCCTGTTCGGCGGCATTTTCATCGCCCAGGCAGGAGGGTATGGGAACCTGGCCGAACATCTTCTGCACGCCGGTCTCAAAACCGTTTTCGTCGGTTTGCTCACAGCCCTGGTTTTGCATCTGCTGCACACCGGAATGCTGACACTGGCGAAACTCGATGTCTTTCACAGGCAGCGGTTTTTCCTGCGGCATGGTCAGGAGTTGCAAAAACGCATCTGGCATCTGGTGCCGATCGTTGTCATCACCTATGCCGCCCTTTACCTGATGGTGGTATGGCGCCTGTTCGACAGTGTGGGCGAAGCCTGGCATGCGATCGTATCGGCCGGAGTCGCCTTCGGCGACAAAACCGTTTCCGTGCAGATGCTGCTGATTGGTCTGGCGGCCCTGTATCTCACTTTTCTGGTATCCTGGTTGTTGCGCAGCTTGCTGGAAGAAGAGGTGTTTCCGCGTCGGCAGATGGATCGCGGTGTACGGGATTCCATCAACAAACTGCTGCACTATGCGATTCTGGCTTTCGGTGTCCTGATGGCGCTGAGCCTGGCCGGCATCGAGCTGAAAAACTTCGCGGTACTGGCCGGCGCCCTCGGTATCGGTATCGGTTTCGGACTTCAGAATATCGTCAATAACTTTGTCAGCGGTCTGATACTGCTGTTCGAACGCCCGATAAAAATTGGCGACATGATTGTTCTGGACAACGAATGGGGCACGGTCCGCAAAATCGGCTTGCGTTCCACCACCGTCGAAACCTTCGATCAATCCGAAGTCATCGTGCCGAACTCCAACCTTGTCTCCGAAAAGGTTACCAACTGGACTCTTTCCAGTGAACAGAGCCGCATCGTGGTACCGGTCGGCGTGGCCTACGGCAGCAATTTGGAAAAGGTTTTACGCATCCTCCACGAAGCGGCCAAGGCACATCCCAAAGTGCTGGATACACCGCCGGCATCCGCCATCTTTACCGCCTTTGGAGACAGTTCCCTCGATTTCGAGCTGCGCGTATGGGCCACATCTGTTTCTGAACGCCTGATTATCAAAAATGATCTGCTGTTATACATTGACCGCCGCTTTCGCGAAGAAGACGTTGAAATTCCCTTCCCGCAGCGCGATCTTCATCTGCGTTCGGTGGACGATCATATCCTTGGGAAATGGGATCCGTCCGCCATCGGCAAGCCCCCGGTGCAATAACTTGAGCCGCTAGGGCAAACATGTTATTTTGAAAACAATTAACTTCCGGAAGGGGTTGCCCGGCCCAGGTTGAACCCCGGATGCCTTTCAGATTAAAGAGGATGATCTGCCTCACGCCCGGAACCTCGAAGGACCGGGAAATCCGACAGGGGCCTGGGCAAATGAAACAGTCTCCCCGAGAGCGTATCTTTATGAGGAGGCTGAACTGCTCGATCCGCACGCGCCAACATGCTCATTGTCTTCAGGGCGGGGCCTTTGCATGGAGCCACACCATGAGACAGACTGCGGCTTTCCCAAGGGTGAAAGTCATGGCTGGCCGAAGAAAAGAACCGCTTCCATGTGACAACTGCTAAATCAGGAGGAAACCCGTATGGACAACAGCACGCGCGCCATGATCCTCGGTACCGGCCGCTCTATTCCCGAGAAAATCCTGACCAATGCCGACCTGGAAAAGATGGTCGATACCAACGACGCATGGATTGTTGAACGCTCCGGCATCCGTACCCGACATATTGTCGAACCGGGGACGCCCCTTTCGTCTCTGGCCGCCGCTGCCGGTAAGCAAGCCATTGAAGATGCCGGTCTGGCCGTCACCGATATCGACCTGATCATTCTCGCCACGGTCACCGGCGATATGAAGTTCCCTGCCACGGCCTGTTTCGTGCAGACTCTGCTCGGCGCGGAGAATGCAGCAGCCTTTGATATCAGCGCCGCATGCTCCGGGTTTCTTTACGGCATGCAACTGGCGGATAGCCTGATCCGTACCGGAACCCATCGAAACATCCTGCTCATCGGCGGCGAGGTTCTTACTTCCATGGTCAACTGGGAAGATCGCAATACCTGCGTACTGTTCGGCGACGGCGCGGGAGCCGTGGTGCTGGGGCCTTCGCAGCAGGATCGCGGCATTCTCACCACCCAGATCGGTGCCGACGGCAATCACAGCAAGCTGCTCTACAATCCGGGCTGCGGTTCCATCAACCCGCCCACTCCCGAAAATGCGCGCGACAAGCTGCATACCCTGCGCATGGAAGGGCGCGAAGTCTTTCGGCATGCGGTGGTGTGCATGAGCCGCTCCATGAAAAAATCGCTTAAAGCTGCGGGGGTGGCTATTGAGGATCTGGACCTGGTCATTTCCCATCAGGCCAACCTGCGCATCATTGAAGCTCTGGCCAAACGCCTGAAACTGACCGAAGGGCAGGGCTATGTAAATGTCGATCGCTACGGCAATACCTCCGCCGCTTCCATTCCCATCGCTTTGGACGAAGCGCGCCGCAACGGACGTATCGGTGAGGGCGACATGGTCGGGCTTGTCACCTTCGGCGCCGGTTTCACCTGGGGATCCAGCATCGTTCGGCTGTAAGTTTTTTGCTCAACCCGGCCTTGCGGCATGGGTCTTTTTCGATCATACAAAAAAACCGGGAGCGTAAAACGCTCCCGGTTTTTTATAGGACATCAGGCGACTGTCAGAACGGCAAAGCCTTGCCCGCCAGCAGCATAAAAGCCGGATAATAGAGACCGATCGCAGCCCAGATGATCAGGGACCAGGCCAGCAGTTTGGCGGAGAATTTGCCGTAAGCGTTGAGCCAGACCTCAAGGGTGAGAATCGTGTAGCCGGCGCAGGCAAAGGCAAAGTAGCCGCTGCCTTTGACCGTGTAGAACATGATCATGTAGATAAAGGATATGATGGCAACGGTCAGGCTGACGTTACCGACGGAAGCCATGCTTTCCAAACCGGCAAGCAGGGCAAAGGCGACAACGCAGTACAGCAAGCCGTGAGCAAACAGCAGGCCCGCGGTAAAAGCATCGCCCTGGATACAAAGTACAAAAGCGCTGACAACAACACAGGCCCCTACAAATGCCGTAATGGCGCCGGTTCCTTTGGCTTCACCGTAGCCGAGAAACAACAGGGCCACCGGTACCCACATCAGTGAAATAGCAATCAGAATGGCAAGGGTCATCGTGTACTCCTCCTTTGAAGTGTAAAAATCCTCTTTTAGCCAGCTCGGGTCTTGCGAAAATGTCTGCAGCCGACAGTTGCCCGGTAGCGTGTCGCGCCACACCCTGCGAAACGCCCGATTGCGAAACCGCACAAGTCTTCAAGATCGCTTCTTCCGTTACCGTCTTCCCGATGCAGCGGGAACAGCCGTCGGCAAACGAAATAGATGCTCCTGCCCTGAGCGCAGCGAAACATGTGGATGCGGCCTCGTTCGGCGGCAGACGCCATGACAATGATTTTTTTCTCTGAATCAGGCAAAAAGGCCGATACAACACCTTTTTTAAATTATGCATAGCGTAAGGTGCCAGGATTGTTCGTCAATCTCCTTCCATAGATGGTCTTGCAAAGAAGTAGGGCATGGTCAATCTTGAAAAATAAACCAACGTTTTAATTTAACGCAAAATTGATGCCATAAATGAGTGGCCGCGGGAGGTCGGACAAGGTGCGAAAATGCGTTTCTTGCGGTTTGTTCCGCGGTTTTTTTCTTTTAGGGTTCCGAGCCATAGTGTGGCTCGCGGCGCTATCTTGGCACATAGTGTCACTTAGTGTGTCGCAAAAAAAGGGGGGGCGATGCTAGGCGGCAAGGAGTGATGTTGTCTTTTTGCTTGCAGCCCGATACATAATAGCACAGTGTTCCGTTTTGTCTCGTCAGGGCCGGTTATGCTACGATTTTTCTTTCCAGTATCCGCTGGCGTGCATGCCGACGGTACGTCAGGCAAGCATGGCTAAAACAGTTCGGTGCTGCCATCCGCTAAAAACCCGGTTCAATTGTTTGTTACGTGCTGTCGGTGTTCTATGCGGGCGTTCGTTTTTGCATGGGCACTACGGTGCAGAGCCTGAATCGGAGCAGCGGTGCAAAGGCTTAACGCCATAGACCCGCCAAGTCTTGCCGACAGACACGGGTCTGAGGTTCGCCACTTGGTTTTGCCGTGTTTCTCAGGATCGAAACGTTTCGTTGAAGAGGGGGACTTCGCTTTACAATGCGGTTCGAAGCATTGCTATTTCGCATTGGCCTTGATACGAGGCTATGTTATAGTTGCTGTACTTGAGATGCCCCCGAGAGAGGATGGTTTTCCACATGAAAAAATGCCTTTGGATGCTGTTGCCGGCTGCGGTTATTTGTGGTTGCGCCATGATGGGCGCATGGAAAGCTATTCCCCCTCCGGGAGGTTGCGATCAATGCCACAGCGTTAAAATCAGCGCCAACTGGGCAGTCCGAGGCACCGCCGTTACCCTGGCCGACGAATCCGGCCGCGAACCCTGGCTGAAAGAGACTTCGGTACTGCCTCCCGATATAGCTCCCATTCAACAGCAAAAAGTCGAGGGAGAACCCTGCTTCCGTTGCCACAAAGGCCCCAGTCGGGCCCATGCGGAACGTCTGGGCCGTTACCATCACTGACCCGCGCCTTTGGGGACCCTGGCTACTCAAGTCAGGGTTCTTTCGTTTCAAAAGTATCCCAGTCAGTTACCGGCCAGGGAGGGACGCGCCATGTTCCGCCATACCAAAATCATTGCCACTATCGGCCCGGCCTGCGACTCGCGCGAAGGCATCGAGCGGTTACTGTTGGCGGGCGCCAATCTTTTTCGCTTGAATTTTTCCCATGGCGACCAGCAGCACAAAGCCGGGATCGTCGAGTCCATTCGCGAATTGGCCAGGCAGCATCGGGTTCCGGTGGCGATTCTCGGTGACCTGCAGGGGCCTAAAATTCGCGTTGGATGCCTCACAAACGGTGCCGTGCAACTGGACACCGGCGGCACCGTAACGTTGACATCCGAAGCGATCGAAGGCGATGCGACGCGCATCCCCGTGAGTTATGCCAAGCTGGCCGAAGACGTCGCCGTGGGTGATCGAATCCTGCTCGACGACGGACTGTTGGAACTCGAGGTCCTGACCAGGGAAGCACAGGCCGTGCATTGCCGCGTTGTGACAGGCGGTACCCTCAAAGACCGCAAGGGCGTCAATCTGCCCGGCGCGGCCCTGTCGGTGCCTTCATTGACCGAAAAAGACCTGGAAGATGCCGGCTTTGCCGTGCGTCAGGGGTTGGATTATCTGGCGCTGTCGTTTGTGCGGCGGGCCGACGACGTAAGGCAACTTAAAGCCTTGCTGCAGAAGCACAACAGCAACATCCCGGTCATTGCCAAAATTGAAAAGCCCCAGGCCGTGGAGAATTTCGACGCCATCCTGGAGGAGTCCGACGCCATCATGGTGGCGCGGGGGGATCTGGGCGTGGAAATCAGCCCGGAAAGGGTGCCGCTGATCCAGAAAAACATTATCCGACGTTGTCATGAGGCCGGCAAACCGGTGATAACCGCCACCCAGATGCTGGAAAGCATGATTCACAACCCGCGTCCCACACGGGCTGAAACCTCCGATGTCGCCAACGCCATTCTCGACGGCACCGATGCCGTTATGCTGTCGGGAGAAACCGCGGCCGGCAGGTTTCCGGTGGAAGCGGTTGAACTGATGGATCGGGTGGCACGCAGCGTGGAAGGCGACGCCTTGCTCAAGCGGCAACTGTTTTACAGTTTTCCCGCCCATCAGCAAGGGCCGCGAAAACTATCCGATGCCATCGGCGAAGCCGCCTGCCGGACGGCTGTGCATATTGGCGCGACCGCCATCCTGGCGTTTACCCAGACCGGTTCGACGGCGGCACTGGTGTCGCGTTTTCGGCCGGAAATCCCCATTTATGCCGTGACGCCCTCGCGTGAAGTAAGGCGCCGGCTGGCTCTTTTTTCCGGAGTGCAGTCGATTCAGGTCGACTTTGCCGGCGATACGGAGGCGCAGATCCATTCCGTGGAGGAGGCAGTGCTGGCTGCAGGGGTTCTGCAAAAAGGGGATATCGTTGTCATTACCATGGGCAGTCCGGTGGCTGCCTACGGCACCACCAACCTGATGAAAGTGCACCGTCTGGGCACCGGCAGGTTTTACGAGATCAATTGATCGCCGCACAGCGGCGATCCTGAACAGTTCTGTTAATGAATAAGGGATACATCCATGAGTAAAAAAGCAGTCGTTCTTTACAGCGGTGGCCTCGATTCGACCACCTGTCTGGCCGAAGCCCGGGCCGCCGGTTTTACGCCTTATGCCCTGAGCTTCCATTACGGTCAACGCCATACGGTGGAACTGGAAAAGGCGCGGCTCTACGCGCCGCAGGTCGGGGCTGCCGATCACATGGTTATCGATTTCGATCTGCGCCGCATCGGCGGCAGCGCCCTGACCTCCGATGAGGAAGTACCCAAGGGTCGTGAAATCGACGATGCCATCCCGGTGACCTATGTGCCTGCCCGCAATACCATCTTTCTGTCCTTTGCCCTGGGCTGGGCGGAGGTGCTGGGCTCCTTCGACATTTTCATCGGCGTCAATGCCCTCGACTATTCCGGCTACCCGGACTGTCGTCCGGAGTTCATCAGCGCCTTCGAACAATTGGCCAATCTCGCTACCAAGGCCGGCGTCGAGGGGCAGGGACAATACCGGGTGCATGCGCCGCTTTTGCATCTGACCAAGGCGCAGATCATCAAACGCGGCCTGGAGTTGGGCGTCGATTACTCCCTGACCCATTCGTGTTACGATCCCACTCCGGAAGGGCTGGCCTGCGGCCTTTGCGATTCGTGCCAGTTGCGTCTCAAAGGTTTTGCCGAAGCCGGTATCTCCGATCCCGCCGCTTACGCCAGGGAGGTGCAGCGATGAACCGCATGCGCGATATGCAGATGGAGCGAGATACCCGAAACATCGCCATCGACAAAGTCGGGGTCAAGGATATCCGCTATCCCATCGTGGTCATGGATAAAAACAAGGACCAGCAGCACACCGTGGCCCGCATCAACATGTATGTCGATCTGCCCCATCACTTCAAGGGCACCCACATGAGCCGCTTCGTCGAGATCCTCAACCAGTATCGCGGCGAAATCACCATGCGCAACATGGGCGAACTGCTGCAGGAAATGAAAAACCGCCTGGATGCGTCCTGTGCCCATCTGAAAATGGATTTTCCCTATTTCATCGAAAAACAGGCGCCGGTCTCCAAGGCGCGCAGCCTTATGGAGTATCGCTGCCGCTTGCGTGGCACCCTCGACAAGCAAAAGGATTTCGTGTTGGGAGTGGAAGTGCCGCTGACCGCCCTGTGCCCCTGCTCGCGAGAAATCAGCGAGCGCGGCGCCCACAATCAGCGCAGCGCGGTGAAGGTGGAAGTGCGCATGAGTAAATTCATCTGGATCGAGGATCTCATCAGCTGGATCGAAGAATGCGGCAGTGCGCCGGTTTACGCATTGCTCAAACGGGAGGATGAAAAGGCCGTAACCGAACAGGCTTACGACAATCCCATGTTTGTCGAAGACATCGTGCGGGCCGTTACCCTCAAACTCAAATCGGCTCCCGAAATCACCTGGTTTCGGGTCGAATGCGAAAATTTCGAGTCGATCCACAACCATTCGGCCTATGCCATGGTCGAGTTTCCGCCACGGACCGAAGACGCAGAGCCAGCCCCTGCGCCATGACCAACGCATCGGTCCTGGGGATTTTTGCCAAACAACCGCAGCCCGGCCGGGTCAAAACCCGGCTGTGCCCGCCGTTGACCTTGGACCAGGCCGCTGAACTGTACCGTTGCTGTCTGAAGGAAACCGTTCATCTGGCAACCCGGGGCGACTGGAGCACGGTGCTGTTTTTTCAGGGGCAACGCCGCTTTTTCAAGGATACGTTCGCCGATGTGCCGCTGGCGGAACAGATCGGTGCCGATCTTGGCGAACGGCTGGCACAGGCGTTCGCTTCCCGCTTTGCCGGCGGCGCGCAGCAGGTTGTGATCATCGGTTCCGACAGCCCCGATCTGCCTGTTTCGCTCATCCGGCAGGCTTTTGCGGGATTGACGCATCACGATGCGGTTCTGGCGCCGGCAGACGACGGCGGCTATGTCCTTGTCGGCTTGCGGCGACCGGTGCCGGGGCTGTTTGAGCGAATTCCCTGGAGCACCGGAGAAGTCCTGGCGGCTACCCGCAAGCGCATGGTCGAGTTGCAGCTGTCCTGCCTTGAGCTTTCCGGGTGGTACGACGTGGATGATGTCGTCAGCCTGCGACAACTCGTGCGGCGCTCTCCCCAAAGTGTCACGGCCCGTCTGGCGGCTCAACTGCTAGGCGATCCGCATCGCTAGCAGCCCGTACCGGGTTCCTGGCCGGGCACGATTTCGGCATCCAGAGCTACCACCTTGTAATCCGCCCCTGCGAGGGCAGCCAGAATTTCCCGCACATGTTCCGAACCGCGCGTTTCCAGCTCCAAGTTGACCTCGGCCCGGCCCAGGGGAATGCCGAGGCGATGGCGGTCGTGACTGACATGGTAGATATTCGCACGGCATTCGCCCAACAACAATGCCAGCCGTCCCAATGCACCTGGGGCATCGTTGAGTTCAATCCGGATCTTGAGATAGCGACCGGCCGCCACCAGGCCGCGATCGACCACCTGGGCGATGGTCTGTACATCGATGTTGCCCCCGGACAACAGACAGACCGTGCGGCCGCGCGCCAGCGGCCGGGCCGCGTGCAGCAAGGCGGCCAGTCCCACGGCACCGGCACCCTCCACCACCAGTCGGGTTTTTTCCATCAGCGCCACAATGGCCTGGGCGATCTGTTCTTCGTTGACCGTCACAAGTTCATCGACCAATGCCTCGATAACCGGAAAGGTCTGCTCGCCGATGCGCTTGAGCGCAATACCGTCGGCCAGGGAGTGGGCTCCGGACAGACCGACAATGTGGCCCTGGCGGCGTGATAACAAGGCGGCTGGCGCTGCTGCGGCCTCCACCCCGATGACCCGCACGGTGGGCCGCAGCGCTTTAATGGCGGTCGCCACCTCCGAAATCAGACCGCCGCCGCCGACGGGTGCCAATAGGGTGTCGACATCGGGCAGGTCTTCGATAATCTCCAGACCGATGGTCCCTTGTCCCGCCATGATCAGAGGATGGTCAAAAGGCGGTACATAAAGCAGGTCGTGGGTGTGTTGCAGACGTAGCGCTTCCTCCTGGGCATCGTCGAATACCGTGCCGTGCAATACCACCTCGGCACCGTATCCACGCGTGGCCTGCATCTTGGCCAACGGGGTGTTTTCCGGCATTACCACCGTGGCGGCCACTCCGAGTCGGGCCGCGGAAAGAGCCACCCCTTGTGCATGGTTGCCGGCCGAAGCGGTGACCACCCCTGCGGCAAGACGCTGCGCCGGTTGGCGGGCCATGAAATGAAAGGCGCCACGCACCTTGAACGACCCGGATCTTTGCAGGTTTTCACACTTGAAATAGAGCGGCAAGCCGATCTGTTCGGAAAAAAAGTGGGAGTGGATCAGTTCCGTGCGACGAAACTGTCCTTGCAGCGCATCCGCCGCGGCCCTTATCTGCGTCAGTGAAAGCATGGCATCCTCCTTGCTTGAAAAATCGGAGGGTTGATGAGGATGTGTCGCCGATCTGGTGGCTTCAACACGCATTTTCATGAACGGTTCGAGTTAAGCATACCTTCCCTGAAGGATGCTACAAGTCCGCGGATATGCACACCGGGCATTGCGGTGATGCCAGTTGACTTGGTTGAGAGGTTCAGGAATAATCTACGCGTTTGCGGCGTGGTCTGTGCCGCAACATCATTCAGATTTCTTCCCCACGCATGGAGGTAACGTCTTGGAGCTGATTTCCGATGCCGGACTGGTGGTCAAACTGGTTCTGTTGATACTGATCGGTTTTTCTCTGCTTTCCTGGGCTATCATTTTTTTGAAGTTCCGGGTTATCTATCGCGCCATCAGTGATTCGCAGCGGTTTCAACAATTTTTCTGGAACAAACGGCACATCGATGCCATTGCCCAGAAACTGAGAGATTTCCCCCACGCGCCGACCGCATCCCTGTTCCGGGACGGCTATCAGGAAATGAAACGCAATCAGCGGGATAACGGCACGGATGAACCGACCTTGTTCAGTGCCGACATGGGCCAGGCGGACAACGTCGCCCGTGCCCTGCGACGCGCCACCAATCAGGAAACGCAGCGTCTGGAGCGCTATCTGCCGTTTCTTGCCACGACCGGCTCGACGGCACCCTTTATCGGTCTGTTCGGTACCGTATGGGGGATCATGGACTCGTTTCATGGCATCGGCAAAACCGGCAGCGCTTCGCTGGCGGTTGTCGCTCCGGGGATATCCGAAGCCCTGGTCGCCACTGCCATCGGTCTGGTGGCCGCCATCCCCGCCGTGGTTGCCTACAACCACTTTGTCAGTAAGGTTAATGTGCTGACCGGCGATATGGACAGTTTCAGCCAGGAGTTCCTCAACATCGTCGATCGCATGCTGCGAAGGAGCTGACATGGAAGTAGGCCAGCGCAACGGATCCTCCCGCTCCACCTTGTCGCAAATCAACGTCACGCCGTTGGTCGACGTCATGCTGGTGCTGCTGATCATCTTTATGGTCACCGCGCCGATGCTCGAACAGGGCGTGGAGGTCAACCTGCCGGAAGTGGCCGATGCCCCCGGGCTGGCGGCCGGCAAAGAACCTCTGGTGGTCACCGTCGAGAAAAACGGCGCCATTTCCATCGGCAAAACCCGTATTCCGGAGGCCTCGAAACTCATGCCGGTGCTTCGGCAGGTCATGGAAACACGCAAGGAAAAGGAAGTGTTTCTGCAGGCCGACCGCGATGTGCCTTATGGCAGGGTCGTGGAAGTTATGGCCGCCATCAAGGGAGCCGGCATCGAAAAACTGGGAATGGTTTCGCAACCGCCGGAACCGCCCAAACACCGTTGATCGTTTATCTTCATCCCCCACGCCGCAAAGGCCCATACGACCGTGACGACACCACCTGTTCCTCCGCGCAATGAACCGAGTCTGTTTTGGCTGCTGGCCCTCTCTCTGGCCCTGCATGCGGTGGTGTTCGTGTTGTTTTCCGGGGTGTTTTTTGCCTCCCGGCGCATCGAGCCGCGGCCGGTATATTACGTGGACCTGAGCAAAATGCCGGTCCTCAACCCCCAGGCCGGACGCCCGGACGGCGGCCCGGCTCCCAAGGTTAAAAAGACCTCCAGACCCAAGGCAACCAAGCCCAAACCTGCGGCGGCAGCCCCTAAAGCGAAGGCCAAACCCGCGCCACCTAAAAAAACCGCTGTCGCGAGCAAACCGGCCCCCACCAAGCCGGTTGCTTCAAAAACAAGCACCCCATCGGCGAAGGCCCGCACCAGTCCAGCGCCCAAGGCCACTGCGCCGTCGCACAATTATCAGAGTGTTCGGCAGAAACTCGCCGCCATGCGCGAAAAGCAGCAGCGAGAGCAGGAGCTGGCCGCTCTCAAAAACAAGATTGCCGCGCTTTCGGGAGATAACGCCGGCACCTCGGGCGGTACCGGTTCCGGCGCTCCCCTGGGCATGCCGGACGGCAGCGGCGATGAAATCGGTGTCGATCTGCAGACCTGGATGCAGGCCTATTTAAAGCAAAACTGGACTCTGTCCAAATACCAGGTCACCCGCCGCGACTTGACCGCCACCGTTCACCTGGCCTTCAACGCCGAGGGCAGCCTGACCAGTTACCGAATCGTCAAACCCTCCGGCGATGCGACCTTTGACGATTCGGTCAAAAAAGCCGTACTCAAAGCCAGGGCCCTGCCTCGCAAACCCGGCAGGACGCTGCAACTCGATGTCGTCTTCAACCTCAAAGACCTTATGGATTAAAACTATGCGCCGTTTCGTGACCCTGCTTATCGCCCTGCTCTGCCTGTCGGCGACTGCCGTCCAGGCCCAGGTTGAAATTCGCGCTCCTGGCCAACAGACCATTGCCGTGGCCAACACCCAACTTGTCCCCCTGTCCGGAACGCCGCTACCCGCCATAGCCGCGGAG
Organism: Syntrophotalea carbinolica DSM 2380; assembly: GCF_000012885.1. Lineage (NCBI taxonomy): Bacteria > Pseudomonadati > Thermodesulfobacteriota > Desulfuromonadia > Desulfuromonadales > Syntrophotaleaceae > Syntrophotalea > Syntrophotalea carbinolica. The sequence continues at coordinate 3,486,278 of NC_007498.2, read as the reverse complement.
TTGCACGATGTCATGGCTGCCGACCTGGAGCTGTCCGGCCTGTTTCGCCAGCTCGACCCGGCGGCGTTTCTGGATGATGCGCGGCGTCCCGGTCTGACCAGTTCTCGGGTCGATTTCAATCAGTGGGCCCTTCTGGGTGCCGAAATTCTTATCAAGGGCGGTTACCAACTGCAAGGGGAACGGCTGCTGGTCGATTTTCGTCTGTACGATGTCGTTCACAGGCGGTTGTTGACCGGTCGCCGCTATGCGGGACTTCGACGCGATGTGCGTACCATGGCGCATAAATTCGCTGATCAGGTGTTGAAGAGCGTCACCGGCCGGGAAGGTCCGTTCAGTTCCCGTATCGCTTATATCGACAACCGCACCGGGCACAAGGAGCTGTATCTGATGGATACCGACGGCGCCAATGCCCTGCGCCTTACCGATCACCGCTCCATTGTTCTCAATCCCGATTTTTCGCCCAACGGACGCGAGGTCATTTACACCTCGTACCGGCGCGGCAATCCCGATCTCTACCGGAAACAGTTGAGCACCGGGCAGGAAGCCCGCCTGGCTTTTAAAAAAGGCCTGAATATAGCAGCGCGCTTTCGGCCTGACGGTCGGGAAATTGCGCTCACCCAGTCGGCCACCGGCAATCCCGAACTGATGCTGCTCGGCACCGACGGCAGTCGCCGCCGCCGTCTTACCAGTCATTGGGGTATCGATGTCGATCCGAGCTGGAGCCCGGCCGGCGACCGGCTGGCTTTTGTCTCCGACCGGCAGGGCAATCCGCATATTTTCGTCATGGACCTGCTCGGCGGCCAGACCGCGCGACTTACCGCTAACGGTAAATACAACGCCACTCCGGCCTGGAGTCCCGACGGCAAGCGTATTGCCTTTACCCGCCTGGAAAAGGGCGTGTTTGATATCTATACCGTTCGACCCGACGGTACGGACGAACGCCGCCTGACTTTCGGTCCCGGCAATAAAGAGCACCCCCGCTGGAGCCCGGACAGCCGCTTCCTGGTCTATTCTTCCGATCAGGACGGCCGTAAGGGCATTTACATCATGCGGGCCGATGGCACCGGCATACGCCGCATCTCGGCCGGTGGCGGACAGTGCCAACACCCGGCATGGTCCGGTCAGCGGTGAGACGTTTATTCCCCCTGTTTTTTTGATAAACACTCACGTATAATGAGCGTTGCTTCAGTTTACCCGCTCAGTTTGAATTACACGCTTTTTGTATTTTCGGGATGGCCCCGAAGTTGTTGTTTGTCTTCAACCCCATTTTATCTATCAGGTAAAGGAGTAAAACCATGAAACGCGGAGGTATTCGGATTTCCATGCAGGTGCTGTTGATGATGATTCTTACGGCCATGCTGGCGGTAGGCTGTGCCAAAAAACCGGCCCCTGTACCTGTCACCACCGATGATCAGGCGGCAGCGCAACAGGCTGTCCAAGGTGTTGAAGAGATGGGCGCGGGAGAGACGGGCATTGGCGAAAGCATGATTGGCGAAGAGAGCATGGACGACAGCATGTCGATGCCGCAAACGGTTGCTTCTCTGGAACGCATCTACTTCAATTTTGACCGTTATGACCTGAGCCCCGAGGCGCAGGCCATTCTTATCAACAATGCGGAATATCTCAAAGCCAACCCCGATCAGAAGGTCCGCATCGAAGGTTACTGCGATGAGCGCGGTTCGGATGAATATAACCTGGCTCTTGGGGAGCGTCGCGCCCTGGCTGCCCAGAAGTATCTTGAATCCCTCGGTGTTGCCGGCGATCGCCTGAGTGTGATCTCCTATGGTGAGGAAATGCCTCTCGATCCGGCACAGAACGAAGATGCCTACGCCATGAACCGGCGTGCGGAATTCAAATCCATGCCCTGATTACAGGTTGGGTATTTTCGCGAAACCGATGTATCCAAGGCGGATCGGCTCTACCGATCCGCCGCCCTCAACACAATGAGGACCGATTGTCATGAAAAGCTTAAGAATCCTGATGTTGTGCGCCGCCACGCTGGCCTTGCTTGCCGGCTGTATCCCTTCTCAGCAGGAACTGGCCATGAGCCGCGACCTTGAAGAGATGAAACGCCGGCTGGCCGCCACCGAAAGGGAACTCGCGACCCAACAGACCGACCGGCTCGGCCAGACACGCCAGCGCCTGGATGATCTGACGCAACAACAGGCCAAAACGCAGGCGGATCTGGATAACCTGCGCCTGGAACTGCAAAGCATCCATGGCCGTTTCGCCGATCTTGACCAACAGCGTAATGAGCTTCAGGAGGAACTGGCCCTGGTTCGTGACGATCTGGGGCTGCGCATCAGCGCCCTTGAAGAAAATCCGTCTTCCGCTACCGGCAACACGGCCCCGGTGGTTCAACTGCCGAAGGCCGGCGCCGCCCAGCCCGAGACCGTTTATCTGCAAGCCGTCGATGCGATCCGCAAACAGAAGCACTATGCCGAGGGTCGCAAGCAGTTGGAAGAATTTCTGCAGAAAAACCCCGGCCACTCGCTGGCACCGAACGCCGCTTACTGGATCGGCGAATCCTATGCAGGGGAAAAAGAATACGAGAAGGCCATCCTGCAGTTTGAAGACGTCATTCAGAAATACGGCGATCATCCCAAGGCGGCAGCCGCCTATCTCAAGCAGGGGTTGACCTTCGATCAACTCGGAGACCGCCAAAGTGCCCGCGCCATTCTTGAAAAACTGGTCAAGAGTTTCCCCCTGTCCGGGGAAGCCGGTATTGCCAAAGAACGTCTCAAAGCCTGGGGCAAATAATAAAGACCCAAAAAAAGGGGCGGCCTGAAAAGGTCGCCCCTTTTTTAATCTCCCCCCCTGAATGGTCAGGCCATGGTTTCATACCAGCCGGAGTGTTGCGGCAGGAAAACATTGTCGATAATATGGATCACCCCGTTACTGCATTGGATATCCGCTTTAACGATGTGCGCGTTGTCGATCATGATATCGTTTTCGTCCAGATAGATGGAAAGGCTTTTGCCCAGTTCCGTGACCATGGAGTCAAGGTTTGTGACGTCCATTTCCTTTTCAGTATATTTCTCCGCGACCAGGTGGTAGTTGAGGATATCCGCCAGTTTGCCGGCATCGGCCAGCACCTGATCGATGTTGAGGCGCGCAAAAGCCTCATCGTTAGGTGCGAAGAAGGTATAACTACCGGGTTGCCCCAATCTCTCAACGACCCCTGTGACAATCCCCAAAGCCTTGTTCAAGGTCTTCAGTGATGGATCTGCAGCGATGGCTTCCATGATCGTCGGCATGGCAAACTCCTTTTCTCGGCCCCTGATGGAAAGAACCGTGCATGGTATTGACATTAGCGGCCCGTTTTCATCTCGGATCGTATCGGGTTGGAGCCGCAAAGTTTGAACCTTACCTGGCCATTGTAACTGATTTACCCCCCTTGACAACCTGCGCCTTGACCTCGTATGCGGCGGCAAAGCCTTTTCTCCTTAAGCTCATGCCGTCGTATGCTCCCGAAAAGTTGCGTTTAAACCCATCCTCTGGAATAAAGCTCTCAAGCAGAAGGCTTTCTTGACATTGGCAGCCGTTTGTACTAGTTTCCGTATACGAATGGAACGACATTCATTCGTAACACTATCTTGAAGTGCGCTCCAGGTTACATCGACCTGATAGCGAAAAAAGGGAATGCCGTGCAAATCGGCAACGGACCCGCCGCTGTAACCGACGACGAACGTCACTGAAAACCAATGCAGCATCGCGCTGTGTGAAGGTGTGACAAGTAGGTTTGAGTCGGAAGTCAGAAGACCTGCTTCAAGATTTTATATAGGGACCGGTTTCGGGGCTGAACCGTTTCCAGGGCGCAGTGCGTCCAATTTTCTTTGGGATAAAACGGGATCCCGGAGAACCTGTATCAGGTTCTCCGGGATTTTTTTATGTCGGGTGCCGGCCCCTGCCCGATGCTATTTGTTGAATTGTCGAAAGGAGGGATTCATGCTCGGCAATTATTTTTCACGAGGGGCAGTCCTGTTATGTCTGGGGGCCTGTTTATTGCCGGCTCCGTTGCGAGCCGAGGCGCACCGCACCCTGGATGCGGTGGTGGTTACGGGTACCCGGTTTCCTGTCACGGAAAGCGCGAGCCACCGTCTGGTCACGGTGGTTACAGCCGAGGATATGCAGGCGCGCGGTGCGCAAAATCTTTACGAGGGGCTGAGCAAAGCGGGTGGCCTGGCATTCAAAACCCAGGGTCCCCTGGGCCTCAGCAACGGCGGCATGACCAGCGACCTGAGCATTCGCGGCCTGCCGGGGGGGGAGCTGGTCCTGGTTAACGGCATGCCCATTCAGGGTGCCGGAGGCGCGTCCTACGATCTCGATACCATTCCCATCGAGCAGATCGACCGGGTTGAGATTCTTAAAGGAGCCGCCTCGACCCTTTACGGTGCCGATGCCATGACCGGGGTCATCAACATCATCACCAAACAGCCGGAAGAGGTCGCTCTGACCAGCATGCGCGCGGAGCTCGGCGAATACGGTTATCGGAATTACAGCGTCGGAATCAGTCGCGCCAATCTGACCGCCGGTATGACTTACCAGCATCTCAACGATCTGCACAAAATCTATCAGAAGACTTACCTGAACCCCACCTCCAGAAGCACCCCTGCGCACTACGACGTCGGCAATACGGACCGTTACGGGTTTAACCTGAGCTTCAGTCCGCTGCAGGACCTGACCTTTGATCTGCTTGCCAGCTATTATCGCAGCGGTTGGCAAAAAGTTTACGACGCGGGCGGCAAAAGCGGCATTGCGGGAAAACTAGAGAACCAGTTCACCCAGCAAAAATACAAACTCTTCACCGATGTGCGCTACGAGAAAGACCGCTATCGCCTGAAGGGATTCTTTTCCCTGGGGACCACCAATGTCGACTACGATGTCTACGGTGGTAAAAAGGTCACGGATGGCTCCAAAGACTCCTGGAACAAGGAGTACAACGCCGGACTGTCGGGCGACTATCGCTTCGAACTGCCGGAAGACATCGCCCTGACGACGGGTGCGGAATATATCTATCGGGCAGCCAATTACCGCTACAAGTACAAGGAACATCACCGCCACGATGCCGCGGCCTTTGTCGAGGCGGAGAAAACCTTTTTTGAGCGTTTGACACTGACGCTGGGCATGCGCGAACAATTCATTCTCCCCGAAAAGGAAGGGGAGGAATATAACCGCTGGCTGCCGGCTGCCGGACTGAGTTTCCAATTGACCGAAACGACCCGGTTGTTCGCCAATTTCAGCACGGCGTTCCGGGCACCGACCTTCAATCAGATGTTCAACGACTCGTCCCGGCTGGTCGGCAATCCGGATCTGCGTCCCGAAAAAGGCAAAACCTACGAGGCCGGGGTCAAGTTCACCGGCAGAGGCCTGAAAGTTCGCCTGGCCGGGTTCTATATGGATTACGAGGATAAAATCGACACCGGCTATATCGACGGAGTCGATGACAAGACCTACTTTAACGCAGGCGATTACGAAAGTATCGGTGTGGAATGGCAAGCTGACTGGCGGCCGTTTGTCGGCAGTAGGGGACCATGGCATACCCTGGCCCTGCGCTGTTCGGGATATTGGGCCGACCCGTCCGCCGAGGATCCGGACGGTCAGGAGTATCGGCCGGGGCCGAAGTTCCAATCCAGCCTGGGAGCTTCCTGGCAATGGCACAAGTTCGATGTGGAATTGAGCGGAACCATTCTTGCGGGGCGGGAGGACTATCTGGATGATGCCTATACCATGGATATCAGTGCCGGGTACCGTTTGCCCGTGGGCCGGGTTTACGTGACCGTCACCAATCTGCTGGATGAAGAAGTGGTGAGTGCCGGCAATCAGGATCCGGAAAGCAGCTACCAGTACGAATACTACGAAATGCCGCGTTTGGCGCTTATCGGGTACGAAGTTACCTTCTAACCGAGGCTTTACAAAAAACAGGCCGCTGCCCTTGACGGGTAGCGGCCTGTTTTTTTCGCCTTCCCATGAGCCGTCCGGTGCGGTTCATCGAAACAGCTCGGGACGGCGGTCGTCCAGAAAAAACGTTCGCCCTTGTGCACGCGTGCGGTTCACTCCATCGAGATCGAGATCCCAAAACAGTAACCCTTCACCCGGTTCGGTGCGTTGGGCAAGCAAGGTGCCGGTGCGATAGTCCCACACCCCCAGACCGCCACTGCAATCGCTGCTTTTGAGTTTTTGAACATGATTGCAGGCGGCAACATACATGGTGTTGTCATAGGCGCGGGCTCCCATATAGCGCTGCCACAATTGCATGCGATCGGGACCGGCATGGGGAGCAGCATGGGGTGCCAGCAGCAGTTGCGCTCCCTGCACCGCATAAGCAGTGGCCAGCTCGGGAAAATGCAGATCGTAACACAGCCCTATGGCGAATGTTATCGGCATTCCCGCGCGGCTTCTGGTCGTAAAGACGGGCAATGCATCACCGGCGCAAAATACCTCGCGTTCGCGACGGCCAAGGTGGGTTTTGCGATAACGTTCTATCGAACCGTCGGCTGAAGCGACCAACTGGGTGATGTAACACGCTGACCCGGATTTTTCGATCAGACCGGCCGACACCACCATGCGATGCTTTCGGGCCAATGCCGCCAGGTGGCAAGAAGCCCGTCCCGGCACCACTTCGGCAAGCTCGCCAATCCCGCTGCGGGTGTAGCCGCAAATGGCCAATTCCGGAAAGCAGACCATCTCGGCGCCTTGCCGCGCCGCCTGTTCGGTCCAGCGGGCGATCCCTTCCAGATTACGGGTGCAATCGCCGATCTCCGATACCGACTGCACCAGTGCCAGACGAAAAGCCCCCAGATCCGATAAACCGTTTTCTGTCATATGTTCTCCTCTGCTGGACAGGGTATCCGATTATATCCGGCACAGAGATAGATACAACAGGCTTATCGGGGCGCGACGACAATGATGGTGTTTGTTGGTGGACCGATGGGGGCTGGCCGGAGGGTTCTCCTTAAGTTAATTTGCATCCGGAAACTCAGGATGCACACTGCGTAGTTTTCATAAGGGAAACGAGTGATTTTTCCCAAGGTCAAGAAAATCGAGCACTTGCGCGGAGGCGTAGTTTTTACGCCGCACAAGCAAGTGGGAAGATTGACGCAGAGATTGGGGAAAAGGACCGTTTTCGGATGAAAACAAAGTTAATTTGCCCTTCCGAGTCGCTGCAATGGGTGGGTTGGCTGAGGTTTTTTCTTTTTTAGCGAATTTTTTTCTTCCATCGACGGCAGGTGCAGTGCAAAATGGTTCGCTGCAACCTGATCCTGTCCTTTTATGAATTTTGGGCGAGGGAAAATCCTCTTTCCCGGAGACATGTACCCGGCCTGTCATTCGCTGATTTAACTGGCTGCCAACAGTTAATCACTTGAAACGGGACCGTCCCCGAAATTCCTTCGGCCATTCAACCGGCTGCCAACGGTTGATACGCTAAAGTTTCCCGCACGCAAGCTTCCTAATGTACTAATTCCAATAGTTTTCGACCTAAACATTAACCGCTTTAAAAGTTAATCGCAAGTGGCTTGCAAGTCACTGTTTATAGGAGTTTTTTTTTGATGAAATCCCTTCGCAATCGTATTTTGTTCCCTGTGATCGGTTTTATTATACTCGGCATGGCCCTATCCGCGGTCCTCTCCACCCGAACCACATCCCATATTGTCCAGAACATCATCACCGACCAGCTGGAAACCCTCACCCGGAATCTGTCCGCGCAAATATCGGCCTGGATCCAGGACCTGCGCGGTGATCTCAAAACACAGTGCCGACAGGAAATATTCACCAAAATACTGTCGCAGGAAACACCCCGTGCGGAAGAGCTCGAAAAAGCCAATAAACTCATGCAGGAGTTTATGAAGACCTACGATATTTACGATTCCATTACACTTATCGACAGAACCGGAAAGGTTGTGGCCCATCCCAATCCGGAGGTGATCGGGCTTGACCTGTCGACCCGTTCCTATTTCAAGTTGGGGATGCAGGGCCAAAACAACATCAGCAATGTCATCAAAAGTAAAGTCACCGGACGGCCGATTTTCACCATAGCGGAGCCCATGAAGCTGCATGGAGAGGTGATCGGTGTTCTGACGTCATGCATCGAGCTTAGCAAGTTTACGGAACAGTTCATTGTGCCGATCAAAATCGGCAGCGACGGTTACGCCTTCATGACCGACAAGACGGGCATGATCTGCAGCCATCCGGATACGGATGTCATCCTGCAAACCAACATCAGTGCTTTTGACTGGGGTAAGCAGTTGATGAGCCGGAAAAATGGCATCGAGACCTACACCTTTGAGGGGATTGAAAAAATCGTCAGTTTCCGTACCGAGCCGACCACCGGTTGGTTCGTTGCCGCCGGAGCGGATACCGAGGATATTTTCAGCGTGATCGACAGTCTGATCATGCGCAATGGCATCATCGGCATTATCGTTGTGCTGGTGCTGGCCGTTATGGTCATTTTGATTGTCAGGCCGATTACCAATATCCTCGGCAAGGGTGTCGCATTCGCCCAGGATATCAAGAACGGTGATCTCTCCGGTCGCTTGCACTTTAGCCGCCGAGACGAGCTGGGACTGCTCGCCGAGGCCCTTGACACCATGGCCGACAGCCTCCAGCAAAGAGCCGCATTGGCCGAAGCGATTGCTGACGGCGACCTGACCCGGGATGTGGTCTTGACCTCGGAACATGATGTGCTCGGCCGGGCCTTGCGCAACATGACCGATCGCCTCAATGACATCCTTAGGCAAATCGACAGCGCCAGCGAGCAAATCGATTCCGGTTCCGGCCAAGTCGCAGATTCCGCCCAGGCGCTGTCTCAGGGAGCTACCCAGCAGGCGGCTGCCATCGAGGAAATCGGTGCCAGCCTGGGCGAACTGTCCGGCCGCACCCATGAGAATGCGGAGAATGCGCAGACAGCCAACAGCCTGGCCAATACGGCGAGAAGAGCAGCGCATGGCGGCAGTGAACAAATGCAGCAGATGGTTGCCGCGATGCAGGAAATCAGCGAATCGGGCCAAAATATCAGCAAGATTATCAAAACCATCGACGAAATCGCCTTTCAGACCAATCTGTTGGCACTGAATGCAGCAGTCGAAGCGGCGCGAGCCGGACAACATGGCAAGGGCTTTGCCGTAGTCGCCGAGGAAGTCCGTAACCTGGCCGCGCGTAGCGCCGATGCCGCCAGGGAAACGGCCGAGTTGATCGAAGGCAGTGTCAAAAAAGGAGAAAACGGCACCGATATTGCCAACCGTACCGCCGCAGCTCTGGAAGAGATTGTGGTCGGTATCGGCAAAACCGCCGATTTGGTGGGAGAAATTGCCGCATCCTCCAAAGAACAGTCGGACGGTCTCGCCCAGGTCAACGACGGCATCAATCAAATTGACGCCGTCACTCAGAGCAATACCGCCGGCGCCGAAGAAAGCGCAGCGGCAGCCGAGGAGTTATCCAGTCAATCGGCCTACATGCGTCAGTTGTTAAGTCAGTTTCGTTTGCGTGGTCATGCTGCAAAACCCCCAGCACCCGGTTATGCTCAACAGCCGTCAATCTCTGCTCCCAAGGCGGCCCAAACGCTGAAAGCCGAAACGGCGGGACAAAACAGCTCGATACCGCAAATCGCTCTCGATGATGCGGACTTCGGCAAATACTGAAGTTAACCGGATCACACACTTGTAAAACAGACGGAGGCTGCCCTGTTTGAGGCAGCCTTCGTCCGTTTTAACAGGGAAAATCTCCCCCTTATCGTATCTCGGGAACATCAAATCAGGCGGTTGTTTCCAAAATCGGCACGCCCGCAAATTATGGAGCCAACCGAACACAGTGCCGCAGCCGCACGCAACCGAAGCATGAAAGGTGCGGACAGCCGGACGTATTCGATGCCGGGATGTTCCGTACCCGGGAGCTTGAGAAAACACCATCCGGGATTAAACTGAAAGAAGGTAACACCGTGCAAGGGGACAGGCTCCGCTTATCCGGAGGATAAGGGCCGGGGCGTTGTCACGAAACGAACCGATAGACGCAGAGAGCGGGGTAAGGGGCCGTTTCCGGGAGAAACTAACCGGCTTAGGGAGGGTTAGTGGCCATGAACGATGACGAACGTATCCGAAAATTGATCGAAGGCGCACTTGCCAACGATATCCGTATCAAACTGCCCGAAAGCCATTTACGCATCAGCTACCATGATGGCACGGCAACGCTTGCCGGAACCATCGATACCATCGCGGGCAAACGCCTGGCCAAACGCCTGGCCGAACAGGTGCCGGGGGTGCGGCAGGCATACGACCTGTTGGATGTCGCCATTGCCCACAGGATGGGGCACAAGGAAATCACACAACACATCCGCCATGCGTTTATCCAGGAGCGCAACATCGATGAGGAACATATCGATATCGAGACCGATATCGATGGGCACGTGACCTTGCGGGGGCGGGTTCATTCCATGGTGCAGCACCGACTTTGCGAAGTTATGAGTTGGTGGGTGCCGGGGGTCAGGAACGTGCTCAACATGATAACGATCGTACCGCCGGAAGAGGACAATGACGAGGAGCTCAAGGATAACCTCCTGGTCATCCTCGAAAAAGATCCGTTGGTCGATCCCAAGCATTTTCAGGTTCAGGTAAGCGATGGCATGGTGACATTGCGCGGCCGGGCCAATTCCGATATCGAAAAAGCGGCGGCAGAAAACGACTGCTGGTTCACCCCCGGTGTCGTTGACGTCAATAATCTTCTTGCTGTCGGCTAACCTCCGGCGGATCGGGCATTGTGCCTGGCTGTTGGCAAGGCTTGTCTCTTTTAGAGATATGCTGAGCTAAAAACGGAAATACAAAAGGCTGCCTTTTCGGGCAGCCTTTTGTTTTACACATTGCGAGACGCGGCTCAGGGCTGGGCCATGGTTCGTTGCCACTTATCGGTAAAGTTGTCTTTGATCCAGTGGCCGTCAAGCCATTCGCGGGGGTTGACCTGGAGGCCGGACAGGACGATGCCGAAATGCAGATGGTCGCCGCCGGCCATGCCGGTGGCACCTGTGCGGCCGATGATCTGCCCTTTGCTGAGCTGATCACCGACGGCCACGTCGATGCTGCTCAGGTGGGAGTAAAGGCTCTGCAGGCCGAGGCCGTGATCGATGATGATGCACTGGCCGTAGATGCCGAAATCCTCTGCCATGATAACCGTGCCGCTGTTGCTGGCCGGTACCGGAGATGCCGCCAGAGAAGCCAGGTCCAGGCCCAGGTGGGTCTGATGGTCGACTTTTTTGCCGTTGAACATGTAATCGCGCTTATCGTTGAAGTCCGCGCGGGGAGCCGCATTGGGCAGCCGCAAAAAGGCGCCCTGCCACAGGGGGCGATCGGCGGTTTTCGCGGCCAGGTCATTCAGCTTGGCAACGTTTTTGGCCCGCAGTTCGTTGTTGACCCGCAGAAAGAGTTGCAAGGGGTCGGTCACCGTCGGGAAATAATGCTGAAAATCGGGCATTTTGTTGTCCAGAAACCGCTGGCTGATATTGATCCTGTCGCTTCGCCCCGGGCGGGGAATGGAGTGATAGTAAAAACCGCCTGTGCGCTGGTTGCCCGCCTGGTCCTCCACGATCACGCGCGGTGAAAAGGCACTGCGCCGGATATTGTGCGGCCAGGCGAACAGGCAGGCGTAGACGCCGTTATCCTGCCGGTAAGCCGGGAAAAAACGATCCGCCACCTGGACCCCGGCATATTTGACATCTTCGTTGACCCGGAACATGGTCAGACCGACTCCCCCTTCGTAAACGTTGTGGGCGGTGGTCAAAACCGAAATCACCGGCGGTTTGGTATCGTATTCAAAAGTAAAATTCTGCTCCCCTTTATTCGCCAGGGTGGCGTAATCGCTGGTCTTGACGGTGAGTTGCAGCGTGTCGTTTTTGAGAGACAGTTTTTCCAGGGCCAAGGGAATCTCTGCCTGCTTTATGCCGCGCTGGAAGGTTTTGTTGAGCAACTCGGTGACTTTGCCCTCCTGGGAAACACTGACGACAACGGATTTCAGGCCGGTGTCGGAATCCTGCAGGTGCAGCACCGGCGGTTTCCGGGTCGATACGGCACCGCTGGCGGGAGACAGGGTGATCTGCGGGGGTGCGTTATCGCGCAGGAAAAGATAGCCGATGGCGGCGCCGACAATGAGCAGTAAAACGATCATGATGGCATGGTTTTTCACTGTGAATATACCTCGCAAAGTGTTTCTTGAAGTCAAAAGAATCGAAGAGGCGCGCCGGCCTCTTCATGTGTGGGGAGCCCGGGAGGTGCCGGTCAGCGTGCCGCGGTGCGATACCAGAGTGCCGCCGTCAATCCCCATACCGCGTAAACCAGCAGTACCAACAGCGGAGTCAGCGCACCGTACCCGAATCCGAACAACCCCCGGCCCGCCATGGGCATCTGGTGTAACAGCATGAAGGCCGACGGAGCAAGACTCCATAGCAGGCCTCGGGTGGCCGGGCGACCGGGCAGCAGGGGCAAGGTGAACAACAGCCCCCACAGCCCGCCGATCACCAGGCGGGGATAAAGCCATGCAAGGGACAGGCCGGGATGAAGACCGATGCCCATCCAGGCAATGACGCCGTCACGTCCCAGCTCCCAGAACAGCAGACTGGAGAGCAGGCCACCGATCGCTCCACCGGTAAAAGCGGCACTCAGATTGCGTAACATAGATCCTCCTCAGGACAGCCCTTTTCACGCAAAGGCTTTTACTCCCAGCGCCCGCGGCGCTTGTGCAGAGAAATAACTTCCACATGTCCGCTTTCGTTGATCAGCGACGTCGACAGCCAACTGACGGTGCTGATGATCAGGGACCCGAGCACCGCCCACCAGAACCCGCGAACCTGCAGGCCGCCGATAACGCCAGATGCCATCATCAGCATCAGGGCATTGATGACAAAAGTGAACAGCCCAAGGGTAAGAATATTCAGCGGCAGGGTGACCAGCAGCAGAATGGGGCGAAACAGCGCATTGAGAATGCCGAGGGCTGCGGCGGCGAAAAAGGCGGAAAAGGGTCCGCCCACGGTGATGCCCGGCAGCAGGTAAGCGGCAAGCAGAATGGCAAGGGTCAGCACACACCAGCGGATCAGCAGGCCTCGCATCGGTACCTCCGGCGAAGATGGTGTTCACAAGTAAGCCCTGGACGGCGGAGGCCGCGGGCAGACGACACCACCAAGGATAGCGTAAATTACCTCCGGATAAAAGGGGGTAGGATCAGCTGCGCCGCGGATGATTTAACAGCAGGCGCAGTACCATCCGGAGAATTGCGGCAGAAAGACGTTGTCGATGACATGGATAATGCCGTTGCTGCAGCGGATGTCGGTTCGGGTCAGGGCCGCATTGTCGATACGCAATTCCCCGGCCTCCAAATGGGCGGTCAGGTGTTTGCCGTTGCGGGTATAGATGTTCTCCTCGGCTTCAAGGCCCTCGAAGGGATGCTCGCCATCGACCAGGTGGTAGGTGAGGATATCGGTCAGTTTCGATCGGTCGAGCTGTATTTCCTCAAGGTTGATGCGCGTGAAGGCCTGGTTGTCGGGTGCGAACAGGGTGATTTTTTCAGCGTTGGCCAAAACCTCCAGCAGGCTGACTTTGTTCAGGGCATGCAGCAGCGTTTCGAAAGCCGGATCTTCTCTGAGGGTGGTCAGGATGCTTTTCATGACGGTCTCCTGATGGGGGAAGGGGGTAAATATAACCTCGATAGACTTAATTGTATCATGCCGGGTCTCAGGGTGCAGCCGATGTGCAACCTGCGTCGGCCGGCCAAGGTGTGGGGAGTTGGAGGACTTTTTAGAGGCGGTCAGCATGAGAGAGGTTGCGCAAAACGGGGGGTCAAAAGTCCAACATGGCCTTTATATCGGCAAAAGCGTTGTTTGCCAATTGATCTTTTTCTTCCTCGGTGGTTGCTGTCGGTGCGTCGCTGGCGGCTGAATGCAGAACCTCGTCGGGAATCTCTTCGAGAAAACAGCTGGGTGAACGGAGTTGCATGACGCCGAATTTTTTCCTGCGGGCGGCTCCAAGCAGTGTCAGTTTTTTCTGCGCTCGGGTGATGCCGACATAGCAGAGACGGCGTTCCTCTTCGATATTGGAGTTTGCGCCCTTCGATTTTTTGTGCGGCAATAGCTCATCCTCCATGCCGACCAGAAACACGCAGGGAAATTCGAGCCCCTTGCTGGAGTGCAGACTCATCAGCACGACGGCGTCGCGCTGCAGTTTGGCATCTTTGTCCTGACGCGGCGGTTCGTCCCGGTCGAGCAGCGATACCTTGTCGAGGAACCCTTCCAGGGTCGGCTGCACTTCGCGCTGTTCGTAAGAAGCCATGGCGTTGATGACCTCGGCGACGTTGGCCATGCGTCGCCGCGCCTTGTCCGGATCCTGGGCGGTGCGCAACAAATCGTCTTCAAACCGCAGTTCCTGGAGTAATTCGCGGCCCGTATCGCTGAGCTGGCCGACACGGAACCGGCGCCGGAAGTTCTGCATCAGGTCCACGAAGGTTGCGATGGATTCCATAACCTTGTCGCCCAGCCCTTCGACCTCTGCGGGGTTTTTCAGAACCTGCCACAGCGGAATATCATGCTCGGCGGAAAAACGGATCAGGCGGTCGGCACTGGTGTCGCCGATACCGCGCTTGGGCGTGTTGAGGATGCGCAGCAGATTGACTTCGTCACGGGGGTTGAGCAGCACCCGGAAATAGGCCAGCACATCCTTGACCTCCTTGCGATCGAAAAATTGCTGGCCGCCGATGAGTACATAGGGCACGTCCTGGTAGCGCAGCTGTTCTTCAAAAGCGCGCGATTGAACGTTGGTACGGAACAGAATGGCAAAGTCGCGGTAACTCAGTCGGGCCTTGAATCGTTCGGCCATGATGCGTTCCACGACGACCCTGGCTTCGTCCTCGTCATCCTCGCACAGCAGATAGTCGATTTTGTCGCCCGGTCCGTCGGCGGTCCATAAGGCCTTGATCTTGCGCTTGAGATTGTTACGGATCACCGCGTTGGCTGCGGTCAGGATATTGCCGGTGGAACGGTAGTTCTGTTCCAGGCGAATCACCATAGTGCCGGGAAAATCTTTTTCGAAATCGAGGATATTGCCCAGATCGGCGCCTCGCCAGCCGTAGATGGACTGGTCGTCGTCCCCGACCACGCAGAGGTTACGGTGTCCTTCAGCTAACAGCCGCAGGAGTCGGTACTGGGCGGCATTGGTGTCCTGGTATTCGTCGACCATCAGGTAGCGGAAGCGCTGGCGGTATTTTTCCAGGACCGCCGGTTTGTCCTGCAGAAGACGTACCGTCAGCATGATCAGGTCATCGAAATCGACGGCGTTGAAGGCTTTTAAAGCACGTTGGTAACGGGGATAGATGGTGGCGACCACCGGCCCGTATTCATCGCCGTGAGTTGGGGCAAAGCGGTCGGGCGGGATCAGACGGTTCTTGGCGTCGGAGATAAGCCATAGCACCCGGTCGGCGTCGAACTTGCGCAGCCCGGTATTGACCTCCTGCAACAGGTCGCGAATCAGACGCAGTTGGTCGGCGCCGCCATAAATGGAAAAGTTTTTTTTATAGCCGAGCTGTTCGATATCCTCTTTGAGAATGCGAACGCACAGGGCATGGAAGGTGCTGATAACCATGCCTTTGGCCTGTTTGCGGCCGACGATGCCTTCCACCCGTTCACGCATTTCCCGGGCCGCTTTATTGGTGAAGGTGACGGCGAGAATGGCTTGCGAAGGTACGCCCCGGTCCTGCAGCAGAAAGGCAATGCGGCTGGTGATGACGCGGGTTTTGCCCGAGCCGGCACCGGCCAGCAACAGCAACGGGCCTTCCGTATGCCGTACCGCAGCACGTTGTTGTTCATTCAGAGCAGATAGATCCATAGGGCCTGGCCGATGCGGGGTGTTGTGTCTGGAAGTAAGGGTGGCGCGTAACGCAGGAGTCTGTTGGACTATACTGGCCGACGCGAAAGTTTGGATGTTTGAGAACAGATTTTAGCTCATTTGAAGGTTCATAGTTGTAACTATGGGCCGAAAAGGAGCTGAAATATGGGCCAAACAGCCGAATTTGCAGCCGGAGCATGGATAGTTCTACAGCCTCCTAGCGAAACAGCGCGGAACATAGCACAGCTTGCGGTGCGCGGCAAGAGCCGCTTGAGCGGCAACCTCGCTCCTTTGACGGTCAGGGAGCAAAGGGTCGTCAAGGAGTGGGGCGGTGTGTGCGTTTACACAGTTGGGCATTGTGGTTAGGCGCATGTTTTCCGGCACTTAAGCGCCTTGCTTTTCATGAGGATTTTCGCTATGGTGCGCGACAAGCTTGAGACAGCTGTCTTTCCCTTCACATATCGGTGTCCATATGTTTAAAACAGTCGTTGTCCTTTTCAGCCTGCTTTGGGCTTCCCTGCTGTTGGTATCCTGGAGTGGTGGCGAACAGGTCAAACCACCGACTCAGGCCGTCGTCGCGACCCAGGTGGATTTCTAGCTGCTGTCGATTTCTCAAGGTGGGTCGTTTCCGGACGCGGCCTCTCCTCTTGCTGTTTTTTCGCGATCTTTCCTTTTTCGCCTTCTCTACCCTTTTATTTCGCCCCCGCCCGAAATCCCTGACAGGTGCCGCGTCGATACAATTCATTGTCGATGGCGTTGAGCACTTCCCATTTTTTCAGAGACCACAACGGTGCCAGTAACTTATCCCGCGGTCCATCCCCCGTCAGACGGTGGATCAGGGCCGATGCCGGCAGGCGTTCGATGACATCGGCCACCAGCGACACGTATTCGTCCTGCTCCAGTATGTTGATGTCACCTTGCTGGTACAATTCCCCCAGGCGGGTGCCGCGCAGAACATGCAGCAGGTGCAGCTTGATGCCGTCAACCTGCAGCCGGGCCATCTCCTCAGCCGTGGCCAGCATGTCCTCGCGGGTTTCTCCCGGCAATCCCAGAATAACGTGCACACAGACCCTCAGCCCCCTGGCTTTGGCAGCGGTATAGGCCTCCAGGAAACAGGCGTAATCGTGGCCGCGACGGAGAAAATCCAGACTGCGGTCGTGGCTGCTCTGCAGACCCAGTTCCAGCCAGAAATAGGTGCGGCGGTGATATTCCTCCAGCAAATCCAGAACGGCCGGCGGGCAACAATCCGGACGGGTGCCGACGGTCAGGCCCACCACGCCGGATACGCCCAAGGCTTCATCGTACAGGCTGCGCAGGCGTTCAGGGGGAGCGAACGTGTTGGAGAAGGGCTGGAAGTAGGCCAGAAAGTGCTTGGCCTTGTATTTGCGGACCATGATCTCCTTGCCCCGCTCAAGCTGCTCGGCGACAGCAAGTCCGCGGTGAATGCCAAACGAGCCGGAGCCGTCCGGATCGCAGAACAGGCAGCCGGGCTGGTCACGGGTGGCACCACGGTTGGGACAGGAAAATCCCGCATCGATGGATATTTTGTGGACGCGTCCGCCGAAGCGTTGTTTCAGGTGTTGGGAAAAAACAAGATACGGTTTCTTTTGCATGTAGCGACTATGCCATCAGACGGCATAGAGGGCAAGCAGTTTAAGCTTGTTGTCCGGATCAACGGGCTGCAATTGAAATAGCCCATTGTCCTGATATACTCCTCTCGGTCTTAATGTTAAGCACGACGCGTTCGGAGATGCCTGCGGACGACGTCGGTTTTTGTTCAGAGAGTCGCCAAGGGAGGTCTATGTGACGCGTTTATTGGTGGTTGATGACGAACAGGACATCCGCTACCTGTTCCAATGCGAACTGGAGGAGGAAGGTTACCATGTCGATGCGGCCGGCTCGGCAGCTGAGGCAGAGCGTTTTTTGCGAGAGAACCGTTACGATCTGGTGGTTCTCGACATTCAGATCGGCGGCGACAACGGTTTGGCGATGTTGCAGGATATTATCGGCAGGCAGAAGGATCTGCCGGTCATTTTATGTACGGCCTTCAGTTGCTACAAAGAGGATTTTTCCTCCTGGCTGGCTGATGGTTATGTGGTGAAAAGTTCGGATCTGTCCGAGCTTAAAAGTGAAATTCAGCGGGTTTTGACCAAAAAAGGGAAATTACCCAGCAGCGGGAGGCCAAACTGATGAAAGCCGTAATCATGGCAGGTGGGTTCGGAACCCGCATGCAACCTTTGACAATCAATTTACCCAAACCGATGGTACCGCTGGTCAACCAGCCCATCATGAGCCATATCATCGACCTTTTGAAAGCGCATGGTATTTCGGATGTGATCATGCTGTTGTTCCACCAACCCGAGATCATCAAGAACTACTTCGGCGACGGTAGCGAATTGGGGGTTCGCATTACCTATGTCACCCCGCTGGAGGATTTCGGTACCGCCGGTGCCGTCAAGGCGGCGGCTCCCTACCTGGATGAACGGTTTCTGGTTATCAGTGGCGATCTGCTGACCGATTTCGACCTGGGCGCGGTACTGTCCTTTCATGAGGAAAAGCAGGCTCTGGCCACCATTACCCTGACCTCCGTCGAGGATCCCCTGCAGTTCGGCGTGGTGATCACCGATCAGCAGGGCGCGATTACCAAATTTCTGGAGAAACCGGGCTGGGGCGAGGTCTTTTCGGACACCATCAATACCGGCATCTATGTACTCGAACCCGAAGTACTGGAGATGATTCCCGAGGAAACCAACCGCGACTGGTCCAAGGATATCTTCCCGCGTATGCTGGAGGAAGGTCGGCCCCTGTACGGCTGTCTTCAGCAGGGCTATTGGGCCGATATCGGCAATACCGATGCCTACCTGGAAACCTGTCGGGACCTGTGGCACGGCAAGGTTGCAGCTTCCTTGCCCGAGCCGACGTTGTCCGACGGTTCGCGCCAGATTTATCTGGGAACCGATACCCTGGTGGCCGAAGCCGACCTGTCTCTGCTCGAAGGAATGGTGGTCATCGGCGACAACAGCCAGGTACTGGGGCGTGCCCAGCTCAAGAACTGCATTGTCGGACGCAACTGCGTCATCGAAGACGAAGTGGAACTGGAAGATACCATTTTGTGGGACAACGTTTATGTCAAACGGGGCTGTCGGCTGTTTGGCACGGTGGCGGGGCATCGTACCCGCCTGGGCCGCGGGGTGGTCGCGGAGGAAAACACCGTCATCGGCGATGAGACCAATGTCGGGGATGAGGTGTATCTGCGCAAGGACGTTAAAATATGGCCGCGCAAATCCATCGAAAGTGGTTCCATTGTAAGCACCAATCTCATCTGGGGGGACAAGTGGCGCAAAAGTCTGTTCGAGGGCGCTTCGGTCAGGGGGTTGAGCAACGTGGAGCTGTCCCCGGAATTCTGCGCCAAGCTTGGTGCGGCCTACGGTTCGGTGTTGCCGCGCGACAGTTATGTGATCACCAGTCGCGACGGGCAACGCTCATCGCGCATGCTTAAGCGCGCTTTCCTCGGCGGATTGCTGTCCACCGGGGTCAATGTGCGGGATATCAAGCAGATGCCCCTGCCGGTGATGAGCTACAAACTCGGTACGTTTGGCGAAGTCGGCGGGGTGCATTTCCACCAATTCCGCGACGATCCGGCCGCCACCGAGATTCAGTTCTATGATGCCGAGGGTTTCGAAATTTCTTCCGGAACCGCCAAGTCCATTGAACGCATATTTTTCAAGGAAAACTTCCGCCGCGTGCATTACGCCGAACCCGGGGAAATCCGCGAATTGCCGCAATTGAATGCCTTCTACCGGGAAGGGTTTCAGCGCGCTCTGGATGCCCAATTGTTGCGATCCTTCGCACCCAAGGTTGTCATCGACCTCAATCACTCGCCCGCCGGCGAATTGCTGCCCGGATTACTCAGCGATCTGGGTTGCGAGGTTGTCGCCCTCAATTCCCATGTTGAGGCAGGGCGCAGTGCCGTGACGCCGGAGCAGACCAGCCGAGCTATGGAGCAGTTGGCCCGCATTACCGGCACCCTGGAGGCAACGGCAGGTTTCTGGCTCGATCCCTCCGGAGAGCAATTGCGCATCATCGACGAGAGCGGTGTTCTGCTTTCGGAGACCGAAGCTCTGGGGGTGGTGGTGTCTCTGGTAAGCCGGTGCGAAAGTACCGGAAACCTGGTGTTGCCGGTTTCGGCGCCGATGGCCATGGAGCGCATTGCCCAGGACGGGGGACTCACTACCCGGGCGGTCAAGAACGATGCCCGCGCTCTGCTCGAAGCGGTTGCGGAACGCGGCGGGCTTCTGACCGCCACCATGGATGGGCGTTTTGCCCTGCCGGTTTTTCAGGGGCATTTCGACGGTATGTTCGCCGCTGCGAAAATTCTTGAGATGCTTGGGCGTACCGGCATGTCTCTGGGAGCTATGCGTCGGACCCTGCCTGCCAGGGCTTATCGCCATACCCAGGTCCCCTGCAGCCGGCAACTCAAGGGCGGCCTGATGCGCAAGATGAGTGAACATTCGGTTAATCTCGATGCCTCTTTCATAGATGGGGTGAAGGTTCGTTTTGACGATGACTGGGTACTGGTGTTGCCCGACCAGTACCGTCCGGTGATGCATATCGTGGCCGATTCCCCCGATGCCCAGCGTGCGGAAAGTCTGCTGGTTTCCTACCAGGGCAAAGTCGAGACCTGGAAAAAAGAACTGACGAATTCCCAAGCGAGGTAGAAGCTCCTGTCCATCAAGTCCAAGCCACCCTTGAATGTTGCCCTGATCTGGCATATGCATCAGCCCGACTATCGGGATCCCCTGCAGGATGAGGTTCTGTTGCCGTGGGCCTTTCTGCATGCGGTCAAAGATTACGGGGATATGCTGCAAACCGCTGTTGATCTGGGGATTCGCGTTACCTTCAATCTGGTACCCACCCTGGTGGAACAATTGCAGGGGTACGCCCGCGGTGCATTACACGACCGCTGGCTCGATCTTGCCAGTCGCGATCCGCAAGGTTTTGGCGATGGCGAACGGGCTTTTCTGGTGGAGGCGTTTTTCTCCGTAAATGCCGAGCGGCATATCCAGCCTTACAGCCGCTATCGTGAACTTCTGGCGTTGCGCGACCAGGGTGGGGTACTGGCCTGGCAGAACTTTTCCGTTCAGGATCTGCGGGATCTGCAGGTATGGTTTCTGCTGGCATGGGCAGGGCATTACCTGCGCCAGGAGCCGGGGGTGGTGACGGAGTTGCTCGCCAAGGGGCGACTTTTTGAGGAGCGTGACAAACAGCGTCTGATGCAACGCTATCAGCAGGTTGTGGCGGGGGTTCTGGACCGTTTCCGGCATGCCGAGGCCGAGGCCGGCATCGAATTGTCGGTGACTCCCTACGCGCATCCCATCTTGCCCCTGTTGTGCGATACCAGCGAGGCGCTGCGTGCCTGCAGCGAAGCTGTGCTGCCGGCGACCCCCTTTCGTTTTCCCGAGGATGCCCGGCGCCAGGTGTGCTTGGGGCTACGCTGTGCCACGGATTGTTTCGGCTCCAGGTCGCGCGGTGTCTGGCCGGCCGAGGGGGGATTGAGCGAAGCCGCCGTGCGCATTCTGGCTGAAGAAGGCGCACTCTGGGCAGCCAGCGACGAGACTTTGCTGGACAGATCCCTGCCCGATGGTTTGAAGGATCGCCGCCAGCTCTATCGCCCTTATCATCTGGAAGGATTGCCGTTGTTGTTCCGGGACCGGGAGCTGTCGGATCGCATCGGTTTTGTTTATGCCACCTGGCCAGCCAGCGATGCGGCGGCTGATCTGCTTGGTCGCCTGCGGGCTTTGGCCGAGTTGGTACCGGGGGGATTGGTGACATTGATTCTGGACGGGGAGAATTGCTGGGAGCGCTACGAGGATAACGGCTATCCGTTTTTGCGAGCCTTTTACCAGGGGCTGAGTGACGATCCCGGGTTGCGGGCGGTCACCGTCGGCGAGGCCCTGGCGACGCAGCATGCAGAGCCGTTGAAACGTCTGGCTCCGGGATCCTGGATTAACGGCGACTTCGACATCTGGATCGGGCATCCGGAGGAAAATCGGGCCTGGGAGTGGCTGGGGGAAGCGCGCCGTTCCCTGCAGGAAGTTGACGACGATTTGCAGGCTGCGGCTCTGCCGCATCTTTTGCGTGCAGAGGGCAGCGATTGGTTCTGGTGGTTCGGCGAACATCATCGGACCGACCAGGCGAGCTCTTTCGATCAGCTTTTTCGGCATCATCTGCAGGCTTTGTACCGGGCGGCAAAGAGGCCCGTGCCGGGATACCTGAGCTATCCGCTGCGTGCTCCGCAACGCCGCAGTCGGGTATGGCAGCCGTCCGGTGCGGTGCATCCGGTAATCGACGGGCGGGTGACGGATTATTTCGAGTGGCAGGGGGCGGGCAGTGTGGAGTTAGCTTCCGGCGGCGCTATGCACGATGCCAGTTTCGGTTTGCTCGGATTTTATTACGGTTACGATCAAAAATACTTTTATCTGCGGTTCGATTTTCGCCGTCCGCTGGCGGATTTGACGGGGCCGGCCGGGGAACTGCTGGTGCAGATTCAGGTGCCAACCAAAGCGCGATGGGAGGCGCGGTTGTTTGTAAATGGCGACCGCACCGTATTGCGCTGTGTGGATGGCAGCGGCGGAGGATACGGACCCGGAGGCGCTCGCACCATCGCCGAGATGGGTTTGCCTCTGGATCTGCTGCAACTGGCACCGGGGAGTGCATTGATTCTATCGTGGCAGCTGTTGGCATCCGGAAGAGAGCTTGCACGTTGGCCCGCCGATGGCCCATTGTCCTTGACCTATGTCGGCCTCGATCCGGAGAACCGGACGTGGCCGCTTTGATCCCGTAGCACAACAGGTGCGGGATGTTGCAGAAAAGGAGTCATCCCTTTGTCCGAATTACGTTGGGACCCTTTTATCGATAGCTGGGTGGCAATCGTCAAAGAACGGGGGCGTCGGCCCGTCGATTTTATCACCGGACGCAAACGCATCGAAACGACGGTTTGCCCGTTTTGTTACGGGCACGAAAACAAGACCCCGGCGGAGGTTTACGCCCTGCGGCCGGACGGCAGTCCTGCCGATCAGCCCGGTTGGCGGGTTCGGGTCATCCCGAATAAATTCCCCATCTTACGTATCGAGGGACAGATCGAGTCCCGCGGGGAGGGCCTCTACGACGTCAAAAACGGCATCGGTGCCCACGAGGTGATTATCGAAACCCCGGACCACGATCGGCATCCCGCCGATCTGCGGGCAACGGAACTGGCCGATGTGTTTCACGCGTTTCGCTCGCGGCTGATCGACCTGCGGCGCGACAAACGGTTTCGGCACATCGTTATTTACAAGAATCACGGGGTGGAGGCCGGCGCCACCATTCCCCATACCCATTCACTGTTATTGGCCCTGCCGATCATCCCGCCCCACCTGTGCACGGCGCTACGGGCCAGCCGTGAGCATTTCCGGCGCAAAGAGCGCTGTCTGATGTGCGATTTGCTCGCCGGGGAGTTGGCCGATGGCCGGCGTCTGGTCCGGGTCGATACGGATTTCGCGGTTTTTACGCCTTTTGCTTCCCGGTATCCCTTCAGTCTGCGCATCGTACCGCGCCACCATCAACACGATTTTTCCATGTTGACCGATCAAATGATGGTGGCCCTGGGTGAAACGGTGCGCGATGTGCTGGGTCGGTTACGTAGTGTGCTCCGGGATCCGCCGTTTAACCTGGTGCTGCACAATGCACCGTCCACCCTGCCTCAACCGGGAAAACCCGACTTCTGGAGTTCCCTGTCCTGCGATTATCATTGGTATTTTGAGATCATCCCCAAGATCATGGAGCCGGCCGGTTTCGAGTGGGGAACCGGGTTTTTCATCAACCCGACCTCGCCGGAGGAGGCGGCCCGGTATCTGCGGGAAGCAGCGGTTTAAAAACGGTAAAGGAAGGCTCGAAGACACCATCTCAAGCTGCTTGGCCCAGGTTCCGAATGCCGGGGGACAACCCCGGCGGACATTTCGTTTCATGCGTGTTATCCAGAAAGGTCGTTACTTCATATCGCTATGACTCCTTCCATCGATCCCCTGTCGTCACCTTTATCCGGCGCCGAGCCGTATTTTTCACTGTCGTTACAGCTGAGTGCTGTGGCGCGACAACAACTGGCCCTGCCACCATCGGCCGTTCCGGCTTCGCGGCTTTATCGGTTGCGCGAAGTAGCGGCCCGCATGTGGCAGCTTCACCCCGAGCCCGCATGCAGTGCCGGCTGTCTGGAAATGCTGGCGGTGCTCAGCGGCGTGTTGCGATGGCTCGCGCACCGGCATCTTCGGGAACGCCACTGTGCCATCGGCAGGGACGGGGTGTCGGTGGCCCGGCAGGCGGTATCTCTGCCCGGGCTACGGCGCAGCCAGGAAGCGTTTGTCGAGCTTTTCCCTCCGGATGCGCTTCAAGGCGACCTGGCGTCCCATGCCTTTCTTTATGGGCCACGTGGTGACAGCGGACGGCTCCAGACGTTGCTGGAACTTCTGGTTTTGTCGGTACAGAATGCCAATCCGGCGGCAGCTGTCTTCCGATGGCTGTTCGATGATGCCGAGTTATCGCAACGGATTCCCTATCGCGCCACCCTGCAGGCCCTGGATACGTCTCTTCGCCAGACCAAGGTTGCCGGCGTTCTCGATCAGCCGCTTCTGGAATTGCTGCGAGCGCCCATCGAGGCGGCGCCGGACAGCCTGGAGGGGCAGCTGGCTTTTGTGCGTCAGCAGTGGCAAGGCTTGCTGCCGGACGATCTGCTGCTGGCCATCGATGCCGGACTCGGGGTGAGGGCCGAGGAGGTCCGGATGCGTGGCGGTGGCCCCGGGCCGCAGGTCGCGCCCGATTATACCGTGGGCCCGGTCGTGGATGAAGAACGCTTTTCCCTGGACAGCGACTGGATGTCCGACCTGGTGCTGCTGGCCAAATCGGTGCATGTCTGGTTCGATCAGCTGTCCCGTCAGTACGGTCGCCCCGTGCATCGCCTGGGGGACATACCCGATGAGGAGCTGGACCTTCTGGCCCGTCGTGGTTTTAGCGGGTTGTGGCTTATCGGCATCTGGGAGCGATCCCCGGCTTCCCGGCAGGTCAAACGCTTGCGCGGCAACCCCGAGGCCGAGGCTTCGGCCTATGCTCTGTACGATTACCGGATCGCCGATGAATTCGGCGGGCAGGCGGATCTTGATGAGCTTGACCGGCGTTGCCGGCAGCGGGGCATTCGTCTGGCCTGTGACGTGGTGCCCAATCATACCGGCATCGATTCGCGCTGGATACAGGAGCATCCCGACTGGTTCGTGCAGGCGTCGTATCCGCCCTATCCGGGCTATCGTTTTACCGGCACTGACCTGTCGACGGACGCTGGCATGAGTCTTTATCTGGAAGATGGTTACTGGGATCACAGCGATGCGGCGGTGGTCTTCAAGCATGTCAACCACCACACCGGCGAAGTGCGCTATATCTACCATGGCAACGACGGTACCCATTTGCCCTGGAACGATACGGCCCAGCTCAACTTCCTGTTGCCGCAGGTGCGTGAAGCCATGATTCGTACCATTGTCGAGGTGGCCCGCAACTTTCGTGTCATTCGCTTCGATGCCGCCATGACCCTGGCCAAAAAGCACTTCCAGAGGCTTTGGTTTCCTTTGCCCGGTGGCGGGGCGGGGGTGCCGTCGCGGTCGGAGTACAGCATGAGCCGCGAGGAATTCGAGCGGCTGTTTCCGGTCGAATTCTGGCGCGAGGTGGTGGACAGGGTGGCGGTCGAGGCTCCCGATACGCTGTTGCTGGCCGAAGCCTTCTGGCTGATGGAGAGTTTCTTTGTCCGAACCCTCGGCATGCACCGGGTCTACAACAGTGCCTTCATGCATATGATGAAGCAGGAAGACAATGCAAAATATCGCCAGTTGCTCAAAAAGACTCTGGCTTTTAATCCTGAAATTCTCAAACGTTTCGTCAATTTCATGAATAATCCCGACGAAGCTACCGCCGTCGAACAGTTCGGCAAGGGAGACAAGTATTTCGGGGTGGCCGTGTTGCTGGTGACTCTGCCTGGCCTGCCCATGTTCGGGCACGGCCAGGTGGAGGGCTTCCGGGAAAAATACGGCATGGAGTTTCGTCGAGCTTACCTGCGGGAAGAGGTGGACGGCGGTTTTGTCGCCTATCACGAAAAGCTGATCTTCCCGCTGTTGCATCGGCGTGCGCTGTTCAGTGGTTCCGAGCATTTCAACCTCTACGATTTTTTCACCCAAGGTCAGGTGAACGAGGATGTGCTGGCCTACAGCAATCGTCGGGGCGATCAGCGTGCCCTGGTGGTTTATCATAACCGGTCGCTGGACACCGGCGGTTGGGTTCGGAGCGCCTGCCCCCGTGTCGATGCTGCCGGCCATGCCAGGGAGCTAACCCTGGTCGAAGCTCTGGCGTTGCAAACCGGGAAAAAACTCTACTACCGTTTTCGTGATCATTGCACGGGGTTATCTTACCTGCGGTCAGCAGATGAGCTGGATGTGCAGGGCCTGTTCGTTACATTGGGGCCTTACCAGTCCCATGTTTTTCTCGATTTTGTCGCGATCAACGACACCGATGGCAGCTGGCGGCAGTTGTGGCAACATCTCGGCGGCCGTCCGGTGCTTGACCTGGATCGGGAATACCGGAAATTACGCTATGCTTCTTTGTTGCAAGCCCTGACGTCGCTGCTGAGGGACGGCGGGGATTTTCCCCGCCTGGATGATAACTCCCGGCAGCGCGTTGTGCAGGACTATGCCGATTTCCTCGAGGCTTTGCAAAGCGCCCTCGGCTTTTCCGGCGACCGCGATCCTCTGGTGGCTCGCCTTGAAGGGGAACTGCGCCGGGCAGCCGTATTGGCGCATGAACACGTGCTCTGCAGCTGTGAAGTGTTGTGGCCCTGGCTGGTTCTGCATGCTCTCGGGGCCCTGGATCCGAACCCGGATACTCCCGACGGTGTGTTGGAATGGCTGGATCGCTACCTGCTGGTTGATGCCGTGAGTTCCCAATGGTCCGAAAATCTGGCGGAGGAAAATCTGGCGCTGCTGAAGCTGCTGTTGCGTCATCAGAGTTGTAACCTTCAGGATGAAACGCTTGGGTTGGGAAGTTTGCTCGATGACCCTGCGGTGCGGGCGTTTTTGCTCGTGCATCGTTATCAGGGACAGCAGTGGTTCAACCGCGAGCGTTTCGAAAGGCTGGTGCACGCCATGCTGCTAACCGCCGGCCTTGATCTATCGTCCTCCGAGATCTCTGATTTCACGCAATATCGCCAAAGGATAACCACAGTGTTGGCCCTGGCCGAGGACTCGGGCTACCAACTGGAAAAATTTCGCCAGCTCGTATAGACTGGCGTGGTTTATGCGCATGCCGGAAGAATCCAGCATCCAAGGAGTTCTGTTATGAATATTCTATTGGCCGCTTCCGAGGTGGCACCTTTTGCCAAAACCGGCGGCCTGGCCGATGTGGCCGGGGCCCTGCCGCAGGAACTGCATCGGCTGGGACATGACGTACGTATCATCATGCCTTTGTATCGCAGCGTGCGGAAGCAGCATCTCTCTCTTCAGCATCTGGGGGAGTTGCCGGCAGTGAAGATGGGCGATGCAATTCGAACCGGGCGTTTGTGGCAGGGGAGCCTGCAGGATGTGCCGGTCTATTTCCTGGAGCAGGATGACTATTTCGATCGGGACGGGTTGTACGGTACCTCTCAGAACGATTACCCCGACAATGCCGAGCGTTTCGGGTTTTTTGGCCGCGGCCTGCTGGCGGCACTTCCGCAAATCGGTTTCAAACCCGAGATCCTGCATCTCAACGACTGGCAGACCGGCCTGGTGCCGGCCTTATTGCGTACGGAATGGGCCGAAGACCCCTTTTATGCGGGCACCGCGACCATGACGACGATTCACAATCTCGGCTATCAGGGGCTGTTTCCGGCAGAGACTGTTGCGACCCTGGGACTCGACCCCGCCCTGTACACCATGGAAGGGCTGGAATACTACGACCAGGTATCGTTTCTGAAAAGCGGGCTGGTTTATGCCGACATGATTACCACCGTCTCCGAAACCTACTGTGCGGAAATTCAGACCCCGCAGATGGGGCACGGTTTCGACGGAATTCTGCATGCGCGTGCGGCCCGACTGTTCGGGGTGCTCAATGGGATCGACGACAAGCTGTGGAATCCGCAATGCGACCCTGCTCTGACCGCTCCGTACAGTGTCGATGACTTAGAAGGAAAGGCGGCCAACAAACGCCAGCTGCAAAAACAGCTGGGTCTGAGCTGCGATGCCGATGTACCGCTGTTGACCATGGTCACCCGCCTGGCCAGTCAGAAAGGCCTCGATCTGGTGGAGCAGGCCTGGGAGCAGCTGCTGCAACGGGGAGTACAATTGGTGATTCTGGGCTCGGGCGATCAGGATTTCATGGACCGCTTTGCGCAGCTGGGGGCTCAGCATCCGACGCAAACGGCGGTACGTCTCGGTTTCGACGATCGCCTGGCGCGCCTGATATATGCCGGCAGCGATATGTTCCTGATGCCCAGCCATTACGAACCGTGCGGGCTGGGGCAGCTCATTGCCCTGCGTTACGGCAGCGTGCCGGTGGTGCGTAAAACCGGTGGGCTGGCCGATACGGTATTCGATCCGCAGGACCAGGCAACGCAAGCCAATGGCTTTACTTTCCGGGAGATATCCCCCTCGGCCATGCTGGCGGCCCTCGATCGGGCACTGGCCCTGTATCGGCAACCCGAGGGCTGGAAGCAGCTGGTGCGTCGCGGCATGCAGGGAGATTTTTCCTGGCGGCAATCGGCGTTGCGCTACGTCGAACTTTATCGAAAAGCCGTGGAGTTGCACCATGCTTGATGCTCAGAAACCCCTCGTAGGAAACGGTACCCCCGAAGAGACCTCTTCCATCGACGGACAGACCGAACTTTTCCCGGAATTTGAGGAGTTACGCCAGCAGATTTCCAGGCGCATCCGGGATAACCAGCGTTTTCTGGAGCGGGTATTCGATGAGGATTTTGCCGAGGATGAAGCGGGTGACGAGAGCGAAGAAGAGCAAGAGTCTTTTGAGGAACTGTAGAGCTGTTTATTCCTGCCTGAGCTTTTCCAGATAGGCTTCCCATTCTACCGGCAGCAGATGCTGCTTCTGGCTGTTACATTCTTTGCAGGCCGCTACGCAGTTGCCCTTGGTGCTGCGTCCGCCCCGCACCAGGGGCACGATATGATCCAGGGTCAAAGCCCGAGCTCCAACCTGTTTGCCGCAATAATGGCAGATCCCCGTGGCGATACGGTTTTTCCACCACTGGCTGCGTCTCAGGTCGCGGGCTTTTTGCCGTTCCCGGCGGATGTGTTCTTCCGAGGCTTCCAACCAGTCCATGTGTACCTTGTTTGAAATGGAAAGGTGATTAGTTATTAGTGACTGGTGATTAGAGGTTTCCCCCCCTCCAATCACTAATGACTAATCACCGGTTACTAATCACCGCTTTTAAAGAATCATAAACCCGAGTTGACGGCCGGTAGCGCCGTTGTCGCGACGGTGGGAAAAGAACAGCTCGCGGTGACAGCAGGTGCATTCCTCCACCATGCTGATTTGCGAACTCTGGATGCCGACGTCCTCGAGCTGCAGCAGACAGCTGCGCTGCAGGTCGAGCTGCCATTTGCCCAGCGCTGTTTCACTGGCGATTTGCGGCCAGTGGCCACTGCCCTGCCGGAAGGCGTCCCGCACGGTGCGATCCACCTCGTAATGGTGCGCGGCGATGCCGGGTCCGACGGCGGCCGACAGATTCTCGGGACGGCATCCGAAGTTGCTCTGCATGGCTTCCACGGTTTTGCCCAGCAGGCAGTTTGCAGCGCCGCGCCAGCCGAGGTGGATGGCCGCGCCGACTTGCAGCGTCGGGTCGTGCAGCAGCACCGGGAAACAGTCCGCCACCAGCACGCCGAACATGAAGCCGGGTTGATTGGTGACAATGGCATCGCTTGCCACTGTCAGAAAATGGGAAAGATCGTGGTTGGGCTGATCGACAATCAGGATGTCGTTGCCATGCACCTGCTTGACCGTCAATAGCTGATGCGGGTGCAAATCAAAGGCACGGGTCAGATTGGAGCGGTTACCTTCCACGTTGTGAGGCGCATCCTCGGTGTTGTAGCCCAGATTGAGCGAATTGTAGGGCGGACGGCTGATACCCCCGTTGCGCGTGGTAAAGCCGGCTTCAACCGGTTTTTCGATTGCCCAGTCGGGCTGCATATAGCTGATCTTGCCTTTACGAACCAGTTTCATAAACGGTGGTCTCTCCTGTCAAACGCATCGCCAGCAGGTGGATGCGGATCATTCCGAAGTGTTTAATTACCACGAAGGGGGCCATGGGGGAAGCCCTTACTTGCCGATTGTCATAGGTATTTGTTTTTAATACCTTTTCCAGTGGCGTTGGTGTCCTTCGCGATGAAACAAATTTGATTCTTTTCCGTGTAAAATCGGGACGGTGCCATCACACGAAAGGGGGCTGCCCGTATTTTTCCGTCAGATAATCGATAACGGAGCGCAGATCCTCCGGCAGCGGACTGCTGAATTCCAGATATTTCCCTGTTTCAGGATGCTGGAAACCGAGCAGCCGGGCATGCAGGGCCTGGCGGCCCAGGGCCTTTGCCCGTTTGAGCAATTGCGGATCGTTGATGGTTTTAAGCCGACCGCTGCCTCCGTAGACCGGATCGCCCAGCAAGGGATGTTGCTGCTCGGAGAAATGGACCCGGATCTGGTGTGTGCGCCCTGTTTCGAGGGCCAGCTCGACCAAAGTCAGGCGGTCGTCGTCGAAACGGCGCAGAACCCGCCAGTGGGTTACGGCGTGCCGGCCGGTGCGGCAGGTCGTGCTCATCTTTTTGCGGTGCGTGGGATGCCTGCCGATGGGCCGATCAATGGATCCCCTGTCGCCGGTAAGCACACCGTGTATCAGGGCGATGTAGCGCCGGGTGATAGAGTGGGCCTTGAATTGCGCCGCGAGACTCTGGTGGGCGCTGTCGGTTTTGGTCGCCACCATGACACCGGAAGTATCTTTGTCGAGTCGGTGCACAATGCCGGGGCGCAACTCGCCGCCGATGCCGGAAAGGTCCTGGCAATGATGCAGCAGAGCATTGACCAGCGTTCCCTGGTAGTGTCCGGGGGCCGGATGTACGACCATGCCAGGTGGTTTGTCGATGACAATCAGGTGACGGTCTTCATAGAGGATGACCAGTGGAATGTCTTCGGAAACGGCTTCGGCGGGGCTCGGGTCCGGTACGTCCACGGTCAGGGTTTCGCCGCCTTTAAGCTTGCTGCCGGGCTTGGCCGCGGCACCATCGAGCAGCACCCGGCCGTCGTCGATAAGCTTCTTCAGTTGAGAGCGGCTCAACTCCGGCAGTTGCTCGACCAGAAACCGGTCCAGACGCTCCGGCGACCGTTCCCGGCCAAAGCATAAGGTGAATAGCTGCCCCATTTACCAGATCGAACTTTTGATCCGTCCGGCCTGTTTGACCATGACGTCGACCACCGCCTTGTCGAACAGGTGCTCTCGATGAGGTATGTCTTCGGAAATTCGTGCCAGAAAGTGCTCCCGCCCCTCCTGCAGCTCATCGTTAAGCAGATCGAAAAGAGAGTCTTTTTCGATGCCCTCTTGAACCTTGTTCTGATTGTACAGGGCGATATCCGAAACAATGGCGCGTGCCAGCCGGAAGGCGAGTTTGGGGTTGTCGACGATCCTTGCCATGGGTTCCTCCCAGATACTTAAGGGGGGCACGCGCGTTGTGTCGCCTGTTATGTGGTCAGGTCGACAACAGTCATGCCACCAATGGAGTTTTTATGGTAAATCGGAATCGGCGTTAAATGCCGATGCGGGAAAAGCCAGGTACAACATAGCTTCTCCGCGCTTGATCAGCAGCCGTACGATTTTTGTTGTTTGGGCTTCCTTGAGCGCCCGGTCGAAAGAAAGCAGGTCGGTTAATTTGACGTTATTCAGGCTCAGGATAATATCACCGGGACGGATGCCGGCTTCGGCTCCGATGCTTCCGGAAGCAACGTCCCTGACCGCGATGCCGCGGTTTTGCTCCGTGTTGACCAGTGTCAGCCCGAGGCTCTGACGTTCTCCCGAGGAGGCGCCGGCGACTTGGCCGCGTGGCTTGATGGTGACCTGAATGGTCGATTCCCGGCCTTCGCGCAATATTTTCAGGTCCACGGTTTTGCCGGCCGGGGTGTTGGCAATCAATTGTTGCAGGTCGCTGGCATTGCGAATGGTGCGCCCTTGAAGTTCCAGCAGGATGTCGCCGCGCCGAATGCCGGCCTGCTGGGCAGGCGAATCCGGCAGAACCTGGTTGACCAGGGCGCCGGTTGCACGGTCAAGGCCGAAAGAGTCGGCCAGCTCCGCCGACAGATCCTGAATGCTGACTCCCAGCCAGCCGCGCACCACCTGCCCGGTGGTCATCAACTGGTCGCTGATGGCACGCGCCATGTTGATGGGGATGGCGAAGCCGATGCCCTGGCCGCTGGCGACGATGGCGGTGTTGATGCCGACCACCTCGCCGTAGATGTTGAGCAGCGGGCCGCCCGAATTGCCGGGGTTGATGGAGGCATCGGTTTGGATGAAGTCTTCATAATCTTCGATGCCGACATTGGTGCGTCCGGTGGCCGACACCACCCCCACGGTCAGGGTTCGGTCGAGGCCGAAGGGATTCCCGATGGCCAGAGCCCACTGGCCGACCTGCAATTTGTCGGAATCGCCGAGTACCGCCGCCGGTAGTTTTTCCGTGGACTCGATTTTGAGTACCGCGACATCGGTGCGCGGGTCGGACCCGACGAGTCGGCCTTCGTAGACGCGGTCATCCGATAACTTGACCTTGATTTCCTCGGCACCTTTGATGACATGTTCGTTGGTCAGGATATATCCGTCGGAACTGATAATGACGCCGGAACCGAGACTGCGGGATTTTTGCTGAGGCAGGCGCCTGCCTCTGAACATTTCGTTGAAAAAATCCTCGAATAGCGGACCCAGCCTGGGGGTGCGGCTCACCCGCGCGGCCTGAATATTGACCACCGAGGGCGTGACTTTTTCAGATACATCGATAAAGGCCGCCTGCGTGGCAAGCAGTTCCGGGGCCGGTTCGGGTACCGGTGGCGCCTGCGCTGCCGGTGGTGTGTCCGGCGCAGTCGGCTTGTTCGAATCCGTTTTGCAGGCGGGCAGAGTTGCCACCACCAGTCCACTTATGAGCAGTGTCACAAGGGTACGTCGAAAACGCATCATTTTCCGTTCCTTTACAGATAGATAAATCATCGGCAGCGTAGCGGAAAAACCCGAAACTGTCAATCGTTGCGGCGTGCGGGGAGCTGCCTGATGAATTGCAGCAGGTCGTCATGGTTTCCTACCCAGGTCGCCTGCCCGACACGGCGGTCGTGATCGATGAGGCAGGTATCGACCAGAAAAGTGGCGATATGCGCGCGGCGCGCGGGCAGGTCGTACTGGGTGTCGTTACCGATCATGACGACGTTTTCGGGATTGAGGGACAGCCGGGAGAGGATATCGAGGAAAAATTGCGGATGCGGTTTGCAGTAGTGGCTGTTTTCGTAACTGCTGATAAGGTCATAGGGAAACCCGTCCAGACCGGCACCGCGCAATCTGGCGTTGATGGCTGCCCGTGGAAACACCGGGTTGGTGGCCAATGCGACTTTTAGATTGCGCTCGAAGCAGCTTTGCAGGATGGCGTGTGATTGCGGAAAGGGTTTAACCAGGTGTGACAGCTGGGCCAACCCGTTTTCGTAGAACTTTTGCAGGCGTAGACGCAGTTGCTTTTTGCCGATGCCGAGTTGACGGGCTATCATGGAGAGGAAGAACAGTTCATTGGTCTGTTCACCGTCGCGGTCGGAGAACAGGGCGTAGGCTGAACTGATAAGGACTTCGGCAAACACCGTGCGGTCTGCAATATCCTCGAAACAACGCGCCAGGTTTTCAACGTAACCGTTGATGTAATCCTCCATCTGGATATCCAGTAGGGTACCGTCCAGATCGAACAGGATGCCGTGTATGTTTTCGGAAAGACTAAATTGCATGATGACCGTGTCGGGTAAAGGTTGCCAGATATACGATTAAAGCGCTGGCCGGGATACCGGTTTTTCGGGAACGAAGTGTTCCTCGACAGAGGTCTTTTCAAGCTTGTGTTCGCCTCTGTTCTAGTAGCATACCATGTCGGACGAAACATGCTTGGGCGGACCAAAGAGCCGCCAGCTGTCACCATAAAATGGCTTGACTTGTGTTTGTGTGCAAGGTAAAAAATCTAAGAAAAACAGTGAGGTAAACAAAATCAATGACTGATATACGTGAAGAAGTCAAGGGCTTGCAGATCGGTTTCAAGATACGTCGCTTGCGTCAGGAGCGGCGCATGACGCTGCAAAATCTTTCCGAAGCAACCGGTCTTTCCAAGCCCCTGCTGTCGCAAGTCGAAAACGAACAGGTTATTCCGCCCCTGGCGACCCTGTTGCGCATCGCCAAGGCACTCAAGGTCGGCCTGCATACCTTTTTTCAGGAGGAAGGCAGCATCGAAAAATGCATTCTGGTGCGCGCTGGCGAAGGGGGGCAGCAGGATGTCCACAGCAGTCGCAGCCGGCGGAGTTCTCCCTATGAATACCAGTCGCTGGGCTACGGGAAAAAGCAACGCAGCCTGGAACCGTTTCTTATCCAGTTCGAAGTCCAGCCCTGGCGGGACGATCTGCTGGTCAGTCACGAGGGCGAGGAGTTTCTTTATATTCTCCAGGGGCAGGTGGAGTTTCATTACGGCGACGAGATCATGACCGTCGGTCCAGGGGATTCGTTGTATTACGATTCCAACGAACCCCATGGGTACGTAGCCGTCGGCGATGTCCCTGCACGTGCGGTGGCGGTTATCTACTCTCAGGATTAGGGGGCAAAGCGAACCCGATTGCGGGTTCCGCCTTGACAGGCAGGTCGTATTGTTTATGTTAGGATAGTGTGCATCCGGAAACTCAGGATGCACACTGCGTAGTTTTCATAAGGGAAACGAGTGATTTTTCCCAAGGTCAAGAAAATCGAGCACTTGCGCGGAGGCGTAGTTTTTACGCCGCATCATGGAGCAGGATGCGCAATGGACAGCCTCCGGCTGCCCGTAGGGCGAGGGCCAGGGATGGCCCAAGTCACAAGCAAGTGGGAAGATTGACGCAGAGATTGGGGAAAAGGACCGTTTCCGGATGAAAACTAGGATAGATAATCGAAGTCAAACCGCGAAAGCGCCCGGATCGCAAAAAGGTTGGGCCAGGCACGCAGCATGGCGATTTCGATACGGACGAAATCAAAGCCCAGCACATCAAGATCTGGACAGGAGGTATCGGCATGAAGCGAATAGGATTGATTCTAGCGGGTTGCGGTGTGTACGACGGCAGCGAAATCCATGAGGCGGTGCTGGCTCTGCTGGCTATCGAACGTGCCGGTGCCGAAGTTGTCTGCATGGCTCCCGATATGAAACAGATGCATGTTATCAATCACTTCACGGGTAAAACCGAAAGTGATCAGGAGCGCGGTGTGCTGGCCGAATCGGCACGCATCGCTCGCGGCAAAGTGGTCGATCTGGCGACCGTCAGTCCTCAGGATATCGATGCCCTGGTGATTCCTGGTGGTTATGGCGCGGCGAAGAATCTTTGTGATTTTGCCGAGAAAGGCGCCGCCTGCACGGTTCTGCCGGAGGTCGAACAGTTGGTTCGCACCATGATCGACAAGGGCAAGCCGGTGGCGGCTATCTGTATCGCCCCGGCGTTGCTGGCCAAAGCCTTGCAGGGTTATACGCCGCGCCTGACCATCGGCAACGATCCGGAAACCGCTGCAGCCCTTAAGGCCATGGGTGCGGAGCACGTCGATTGCCCGGCCACCGATATCGTGGTGGACGAAAAGAACCGGCTTGTGACCACCCCGGCCTATATGCTGGCCGGAAATATTGCCGAGGCCGCGACAGGTATCGAAAAAGCGATAAAGCAGTTGCTGACCATGGTCTGAAAGGACGGCGGCACATAAGATCAAGACAACGGGGGCGGACATGATGCATGTCCGCCCCCGTTGTATGTTGTAGCGTCTTGTTCATCGGTTATGCTTGTAAAGTGGTTGCTATCTGCGAAGGTTTTTTACTCATGTTTCGAGGAGTGTATCCCATGAACGCAGTCGGTTTTTCCGGTTTCCCAAGCCATATCGACGAACGCGATGCCTGTGCCATTATCGGGTTTTTTAAAAAACACGGCCAGCCGACTCATGGCAATCTGCAGCGAACCATCGAGGCTCTCATCAAGATGGGCCACCGTGCCGGCGAGGTCGGTGGCGAAGGCGATGGCTGCGGCGTATTGACCGATATCCCCCGCCTGCTGTGGCGGGAAACCCTGGCCCGGGCCGACTATGTACAGGAATTGGCCGAAGCGCCGGAATTTGCCGTTGCTCACCTGTTGCTGCCGCGCTCACTGGCCAAGGCGGACATGGAGGACCTGCAAAACAGGATTCTTGCCTTGTTCAGGGCGCATGGTTGTCGCGTTTTGCTGCATCGTCCGTTGCCGGTGCGTAGCGAGATCCTGTCCGCCAGTGCCCGTGCCAGCGAACCGCTGGTCTGGCAGCTGGCGTTGACCGTACCCGAGCCCGAAGCCGGTTCCGTGTTGCTGTATGAACTGCACGTGGCCCTGGAAGCCGAACTGCCGATCCAGGTGGCGTCCCTTTCCCAGCGGACCACGGCTTACAAGGTTCATGGCGCGCCGGAGATGCTGGCACGTTACTATCCGGATCTGAAGCGGCGCGATTTTCTGTCGGCGGCGACGATCGGTCACAGCCGTTTTTCGACCAATACCCTGCCCACGGTGTTGCGCGCGCAGCCCTTCAGTCTGCTCGGACATAACGGCGAAATCAACACCATCGAGCGGCTGCGGGAAGAAGCCCGGTTGCTCGGTATCGTTCTGCCGGCCGGCGGCAGCGATTCCCAGGATCTCAATCGGTTGCTGGAAGGCCTCATGCAGGGTAGCGGGTTGAGCCTCTTCGAGGCCATGGAAATGGTTTTCCCTCCTATTTTCAGTGAAATGCAGCAGCTTCCGGATGTTCAGCGTCAATTGTTCGGTTTTTTCCGGCGGTTTTTCCCGACCAGCGCCCAGGGGCCGGCGGCGGTTATCGCCCGGTCGGGCGATCAGGTCGTGTGCAGTGTCGACGCCATGGGGCTGCGGCCGCTGTGGTTCGGTGAAACCGAGCGGGAATATTTTGCCTCCTCCGAAGTCGGGGTCGTTCCTCAGGAGGAAATCCTTGCCGACCCCAAACCGTTGGCACCGGGGGAGAAGGTCGGCATGAATATCCCCTTGGGCAAGGCAGTCGAGGTGCTGAACCACCAGCAACTCCGTAATGAAGTGCAGCGCAACTTTCAACGTCGCACGTCGCTGCCCTCCCAGGCGCGTATGGTGACATCCGCCCGTAATTTGCCGGATCGTCGGCCTGCGGCGGCATCGGTTTTTGCGCGTAGCCGTAATTTGCTGCGCGATAATCTGCTGTCGGCCTGTGCCTGGAAAACCAGCGATTTGCGCAGTCTCAAGGAAATGGCCAGTGCCGGGCGTGATCCGATTGCCTCGCTCGGTTATGACGGTCCGTTGGCGGCTCTGGCGAATACGCGCCAGAACCTGGCCGATTATCTCAAGGAGCAGGTAGCGGTGGTGACCAATCCGGCCATCGACCGCGAACGCGAGGCGGAACATTTTTCCACCCGGGTTTTTCTGGGGGGCTGCCCGACCCTGCGCGGCCGTCGGCGCAAGGCCGTGGAAATGATGCTGCCGCTGCTGCTGGGAGGGCGTCGACTCGGGCCGGTCAATCACGACGATGCCATTGCGGCGGACCACGGCACCACCACTCTGGAACGCCTGCTGGGGCATTTCAGCGGCGGGCGACACCGTTTCCGCCGCTTATCCTGCGCCCTGCGCCGTCAGGAGACCGTGCCGGAAGCCCTTGCGCGGCTGGGCGGGGAGGCGTCCGTCGCTGTTGCCCAGGGCTCCGTCCTGCTGCTGATCGACGACAGTCAGAGTTTCAGCCCCGGATATGGCTTTCTCGACCCGCTGTTGCTGCTGGCCTGGCTGCAGAGCCACCTTATCGATCAGTTGGACGAACATGGGGAGTGCCTGCGTCGAAGTTGTTCACTGGTTCTGCGCTCGGGAGCCTTGCGTAATCTGCACGATCTCATCTGTGCCCTGGGTATGGGAGCCGACGCCGTTTGTCCCTATCTCATGTGGGAGTTGGCAGACGACTATCAGGACGGTGTGGGGCGATTGCTCGATGTTCTGGGCAAGGGGCTGGAAAAGGTCATGTCGACCATGGGCATTCACGAGATCGGCGGTTACGGGCGGCATTTTGCGGGGATTGGCCTGGCACCGGAACTGGCCGATATTCTGGGCCTTGCCAATTTCTGCGGCTCCGCCCAGGGGGGGCTGACCCTGGCCCGGCTCGGTAGCGACGGCTGGGAACGCAGCAGCGTGGCGCGCAGTCGTCGCCGGCAGCCGGTGGCGGAATTGTTCCGGCTGTATCCGCGTATCTGGAAGACCGTCGCTGCCGTCGCCAAGATGGAGGAGAATTACGACGAGTTGTCGCGCCTGATCCGGCGCTACATGGAGGAACACCCCCTGGCGATCCGGCACCTGCTCGATTTTTCCATTCCCAGCGAACTGACCGTCGACCCCCGCGATGTCGATGCCTCGGTCGGCGGCCACGATCTGCCCATCATCATTTCAGCCATGAGTTTCGGTTCGCAGGGAGAGACGGCCTTTCGCATTTATGCCGAGGCTGCCAAACGGTTGAATATCGTCTGCATGAACGGTGAGGGGGGCGAGATTCCCGACATGCTCGGCAAGTACCGTGGCAACCGTGGACAGCAACTGGCCTCCGGGCGTTTCGGTGTGCATATGGATCTGCTCAATTCGGCCGATATCCTTGAGATCAAGGTCGGGCAGGGGGCCAAGCCGGGCGAGGGCGGGCATCTGCCGGGGTTCAAGGTCACCGGAAAAATCGCCGAGGCGCGCAATGCCGCACCGGGGGTGACGCTTATCTCGCCCTCCAATAACCACGATATCTATTCCATCGAGGATCTGGCCCAGATCATCGAGGAATTGCGCACGGCAAATCCCCGTGCCCGTATCTCCATCAAGGTGCCGGCGGTGGCCGGTATCGGCACCATTGCCATGGGTATCGCCAAGGCCGGGGCCGACATCATCACCATCAGCGGTTACGACGGCGGTACCGGGGCGGCCCGCCAGCATGCCATCAAG
The DNA here is from genome assembly GCF_000012885.1 of Syntrophotalea carbinolica DSM 2380. Lineage (NCBI taxonomy): Bacteria > Pseudomonadati > Thermodesulfobacteriota > Desulfuromonadia > Desulfuromonadales > Syntrophotaleaceae > Syntrophotalea > Syntrophotalea carbinolica. The sequence continues at coordinate 3,447,144 of NC_007498.2, read as the reverse complement.
TTCGTCGGTATGCCCGCCGAAATCGGAGTGCGCGAGGCGCATCGCGCGCTGGCCGAGTCGGGGCTGCGTCATAAGGTCGAAATCTGGGCCGACGGCGGCATGCACAGCGGTCGCGACGTGGTGAAAATGATTCTGCTGGGGGCCAACCGTGTCGGTTTCGGTACCTTGCCCATGGTGGTTATCGGGTGTACTGCCTGTCGCAGCTGTCATCTCGGTACCTGTCATGTCGGTATCGCCACCCAGATTGAAACGGTCGAGGAAGCGCAGGCCAAGGGGCTTAAACGCTTTGTGCCGCGGGTGCTGGAAAACGGCATCATTTACGAGACCACTTTTTTCCGGGCATTGGGGGAAGAAATCCGTAACCTGACTGCCCGCCTGGGCTTCCGTCGTACGCAGGATATGGTCGGTAAGGCAGACCTGCTGGTGCAGCAGCGCGGTCATGAGCATCTCGATTTAAGCGACCTGCTGGCACCTGTGCCGCTGGCCGATATGCCGCGTTCAGCGGCCGATGTACGCATTATTCGCAAACCCCTCAATTATCTTACCTCACTGATCTCCAGCCTGGTGACCGAAGCCCTTGACGGACCGGAGAGTCGTATCCGCTACGAGGATCAAAGCGCCTCCAGCAGCGACCGGGCCATCGGCACGTATCTGGCCGGCGCCATGGCGCGCGACCGGGCCGAAGGACGGCCGGGAGCGGACAAGCAGGTGTTGCTGCATTTCCGGCGCAATGCTATCCCCGGCAATGGTCTGGCGGCGTTCAATATCTCGCGTATTAACTTACGTATCGAGGGCAGTGCGCAGGATGGTGTCGGAAAAGGTGCCCGTGGCGGCAAGATCGTGGTCCTCAAGGGAGAAAACCGCCAGGGACAGAGGGTTGGCGGTGCCGTGGGGAAGGGGCTTGCTTACGGTGCCCAGGGCGGGTTGTTCCTGATCCAGGGGGACGCGGACAGTCGCGCTTGCGTACGCCTGTCCGGCGCTGAGGTGGTTATTGGCGGCCGCCTGCGACAGCCTCTCGACGATGAAGCAGGCAACCTCGCCGGGAGGGCCAATATCAAGGGCTTTGCTTTCGAATACATGACCGCCGGTCATGTGGTGGTGCTGGGAGATCCCGGTCCCTGGTTGTGTTCCGGCATGACTGGCGGCAGCGTGTATTGTCTTTTGGACGAACCGATGGGAATGACCCACGCAGCACTGAAACGACGACTGGCCCGGGCGGCACAGGTTGATCTTTATGACCTGGACGATACCGATGTCGAGGCGGTGGAGCGTCTGCTGGGAGCCTATCATCGCGAGTTGCTTTATTCTCATCAGGCACAGGAGGCCGCGTGGGTGGAGCAGCTCAAGGATAAATGCCGCACCCGGTTCGTGCGCATTGCCCCGGTAGGAGCCGTGGATGCGCCGCCGGTTATGACGGAATAAGGGTGAAGCGGTGACTAGTGACTGGTGACTGGTGACTGGTGACTGGTGACTGGTGACTGGTGCTGGTGCTGGTGCTGGGCATGTTTTGGTTTTAACCAATCACTAATCACTTGTCACCAATCACGGCTTTTACGCTGTTGCAGTAACGGATGAAGGAGAAACCCATGCCCGTACGCGAGAATATCCACGATCAGATTATCCTCGGTTCCGGACCGGCTGGTTACACGGCCGCCATCTACACGGCGCGCAGCAACTGCTGCCCGCTGTTGATCTCCGGCCTGGAGCCCGGTGGCCAGCTGACCGGCACCACTCTGGTAGAAAACTTCCCCGGTTTTCCCGACGGGGTTGACGGACCGGAGTTGATGGAATCGATGCGCAGGCAGGCTGAGAAATTCGGGACCGTGTTCGTCTCCGGCGAAGTTTCGCGTGTCGAGCTTTCCGAACATCCGTATAAAATATGGGTGGGGGACGATCTCTACCGATGCCGCTCCCTTATCGTCTGCACCGGAGCTTCGCCGCGCATGCTCGGTCTGCCCAACGAAAAGGAGTTGTACGGGCGCGGTGTGTCGGTCTGCGCCACCTGCGACGGGTTCTTTTACCGGGGCAAGGAGGTTGTGGTGGTCGGCGGCGGCGATACCGCCATGGAAGATGCTTTGTTCCTGGCCCGTTTTGCCGCCAAGGTTACCGTCGTACACCGACGCAACGCTTTGCGGGCCAGCGCCGCTTTGCAGCAGCGGGCCCAGGCGAATGCCAAGATCCACTTCGTCTGGGATACCGTGGTGACGGCGATCCTGGGGGATAAACAACAAGGAGTGCGTGGGGTGCGTCTGCAGCATCTGCCTACGGCCAAGGAGGAGGATTGCCCATGTGACGGCATATTCGTCGCCATCGGCCATGTGCCCAATACGACCTTATTCAAGGGGCAACTCGATCTGGACGACTGGGGTTATATCCTGACCCGTAATGGTACGGAGACCAACCTGCCCGGCGTGTTTGCTGCCGGTGATGTGCAGGATCCTTTTTTCCGCCAGGCCATCAGTGCTGCCGGGACCGGTTGCATGGCCGCCATGCAGTCGCAGCGCTTTCTTGAGTGCCTCGAAGACGCCGATTGCAAGAAGTGTCAGGCCTTGCAGAAACGCCATCCGGTTGCCGCGCAAGAGGATTAGATCTGTACATTTGTGCGCCGGCGATTTAATCTCACATCTGGATAAGCCAGGAGGCTGTCGGACTGTTTTTTAATTCAGGTACAGGGAGGGTAATCATGGATATCACCAAAACCATCGCTCAATTGAAACAGGAGCCCGGCTTCGCTGAAAATGTCGGCATGTTGCTGGCGCACAACGGCGTGGTGCGGGGCTGGTCGCGCGGCGACGGCAAACCCGTATCGGCCGTAACCGTCAAAGTCGATCATGACAAGATCGAAGCCCTGCGGCAGGAATACGAACAGAAGCCGGGCATCTTCCGGGTCCTTATCGAGGCTTGCGAGGGTACCCTCAAACCCGGCGACGACCTGTTGTTCATCATCGTGGCCGGTGCCTTGCGCGAGGATGTCAAGCCGGTGCTGGCGGAAGTTCTTGACCGGGTCAAGGATGAAGCCGTGACCAAGTCGGAAGCCAAGCTTGCGTAGAATATTGAGTGCTGAATTGGTTCATATGATTTTGCCGGTTTGCTGCTAAATCCCCTTGTGACGCCGCCGGAACGAAGCGGGCGGCGGGCGAGACAGGTGGACGACTGAGCGTAGCGAATCTCGTCCACCCGCCCGTCGGTTGCGTAGTGGAGGGAACCCGCCGTAGGCGGGCCAGAAGCGGGGCACCTTTCTCTGCTTACTCTCTTTTGGTGTAAAAAGAGAGTAAGGCGCCGGGTGGGGGCGCAACCCCGCGGTGTTGCAGTTAAAGTTAATGCGTCGAAAAATCGGTATTGCGTGCAGAACAAAATCACCGAAATCAAACAACGGTTATGCAACTAGATCTTTTCAGGGGCGGCATCCCGTCGCCCCTATTCAAGCAACGACTCCTCCGGTTCCTCCACCCGTTCCACCACCCGTTTTAAAAAATTCACCGCATCGCGCCCGTCGATCAACCGGTGGTCGTAGCTCAACGCCAGGTACATCATGGGCCGGGCGACGATCTGATCGTCGCGCACCACCGGGCGCTGCTGAATGCTGTGCATGCCGAGAATGGCGCTTTGCGGCGGGTTTAAAAGAGGGGTGCTGAGCAGCGAGCCGTACACCCCGCCATTGCTGATGGAGAAGGTGCCGCCTTGCAGGTCGGCCAGCGCCAGGCGGTGTTTGCGCGCTTTTTCGGCCAGTTCGGCAATCTGTTTCTCGATGTCGGCAAAGTTCAGGCGGTCGGCATTCAGCAACACCGGCGCGACCAGTCCCTGGTCCGTGGCGACGGCGATGCCGATATCGTAGAAATGCTGATAAACGATGGCCTCTTCTTCCAGACGGGCGTTAATAACGGGAAATTCGCGCAGCGCTTCCACGCAGGCTTTGACGAAGAAAGACATCAGTCCGAGTTTGATGCCGTTCCGTTCCATAAAACGCTCGCCATACTGGCTGCGCAGCTCCATGATCCGTGACAGGTCGGCTTCGTTGATGGTCGTAGCCATGGCGGTCTGCTGGCGTGCCGCCAGCAGTCTTCTGGCAACGGTCTGCCGCAGGGGAGAAAGAGGCTCGCGGTGGCTGAGGCGCTCTTCGTCTCCGGAGTCATGGTCGCCCAGGTCTTCCTCCATGTTTGGAAAAGGAGCCCCGGGTTGCGGGATGGCAGGTTCGATAGGCTCCGGTGATGCTTCGGTCTCGGTCTCGGTCTGTGGGACGGCACTCTGCTTCTGCGGTCTGGGAGGTTTTGGTTCCGGTTCAGCGGTTTCCTGCCCGGCAGCGGGGTATTCGGCCGGTTGCGTGTCGGAAGGCGGTGGCTCCGACGGTTCCAGGGGCTCGGTGGTTTGCGCCTGACCGGCTTCTTCGGTCAGGACGGCGATGACCGTTCCGATCGGTACGGTTTCGCCCTCCTCGGTGCGCAGAGTGACAACGCCATCCGTTTCTGCAAACAGTTCCAGGGTGATTTTGTCCGTTTCCAACTCGCACAGAAGATCGTCCTTCTGCACCTGTGCGCCATCCTGGCAGTGCCATTTGGCCAGTTTGGCTTCGATGATCGATTCGCCGATTTCGGGGATGCGGATATCCATGGAGTCTTCCTCGCGTAGGTATTCAGACAGTCGGTTCGGATGACGTTGCGATTTCCAGAGCTGTTTCGACGATGCGTTGTTGTTCCACCTTGAACTGCCGGTAGGAGCCGCCGGCAGGTGCCGCAGCTTCCGGTCGGCCGCAGAATTCCGGCCAGCGTCCCAGAATCTCGGCCAGCCTGGGGGCAATAAACGACCATGCGCCCATGTTGCGCGGCTCCTCCTGAACCCACAGCTGGCGTCGCGCTCCGGCATGGGGTCGCATTGCTTCTTTCAGCAGATCCTCGCGCAGCGGATAGAGTTGCTCGATGCGAATGATGGCAACGTCTTGCCGTTGCTGTGTTTCGCGCTGTGCCTGCAGTTCATGGTAGATCTTGCCGCTGCATAATAACAGCGTATCGGTCTTGCCTGATGGCTGCGTATCGGGCAGGATTTCGCAGAAATGCCCGTTGCTCAATTCATCCAGTGTGCTGCGACAGCAGGGATGGCGTAGCAGGCTTTTGGGGGTGAAGATGATCAGCGGCTTGCGGAAGGGGAGCTTGAGCTGGCGCCGCAGCAGATGGAAATACTGAGCCGGCGTGGTCGGTTGCGCAATCAGCAGATTGTTCTCGGCGCAGCTTTGCAGAAAACGTTCGATTCGGGCGCTGGAATGTTCCGGACCTTGGCCCTCGTATCCGTGCGGCAGCAGCATGACCAGGCCGCTGACCCGGTTCCACTTGCGCTGGCCGCTGCTGATGAATTGGTCGGTGATGACTTGAGCTCCGTTGACGAAATCGCCGAATTGGGCTTCCCAGAGGGTCAGTCCGTTGGGCCGTTCCAGGGAATAGCCGTATTCGAAGCCGAGGATGGCAGCTTCCGACAGGGTGCTGTCATAGGCGCAGAAATCAGCCGGAGTGTCACACAGGGTGGCCATGGGCATAAAGCTTTCACCGGAGTGGCTATCCATCTGCACCAGATGCCGTTGGCTGAAGGTGCCGCGGCGGCAGTCCTGTCCCGACATGCGAACGCTGTGTCCTTCTCCGAGAAGACTGGCAAAGGCGAGGGCTTCAGCCGTGGCCCAGTCCAGTTGTCCGCCATCCTCCAATACCGATGCCTTGCGTTTGTCGAGAAGGTTGCGGATGCGAGGATCGGGGGTGAAATGGTCGGGCAGGCGGGCCAGTTTTTCAGCCAGGCCCTGCAACTTTGCTGCCGCTACCGCGGTGGCGGGGGTGAGGGCGGAATAGTTCCGTTCGATATTTCCCCACTTGCCTTGAAAGCCGAGGTCGACGGGTTGGTGGCGGCGCTGTAGGGCCGCATCCAGATCTTCCTGTATTTGTTCGGCCTGCTGCCGCATCCGCTCCTTGTCCAGCCCCTCTTCCAGTAATTGATTTTGATAGATTTCATGGACCGGAGGGCGTTGTTTGATGGCCTGATACATGAGGGGTTGGGTAAAATAAGGTTCATCCCCCTCGTTATGGCCATGTCGCCGGTAGCAGATAATCTCCAGCAGCACGTCCCGGCCGAAGCGTTGACGATACTCGAGGGCCAGTTCCACGGCATGGATGGCGGCTTCCGGGTTTTCGCCGTGCACGTGGAAGATGGGAATCGTAAGCATTTTGGCCACATCGGTGGCGTATGGCGTCGAGCGGGCATCCTCCGGCACCGTGGTAAAGCCGATCTGGTTGTTGAGCACGATGTGCAGGGTGCCGCCGGTGCCGAAGCCTTCGAGTTGGGACAGATTGAGGGTTTCGGGCACGATGCCTTGGCCGGAAAAGGCCGCATCGCCATGGATCAGAATCGGCAGCACATGCTTGGCGCCGTCGCGGCCGAAGACATCCTGCCTGGCGCGGGCTTTGCCCTCCACCACCGGGTTGACGGCTTCGAGGTGACTGGGATTGGAGGCCATGGTCAGGTGCACGATCCGGTCGTCCGGCAGTGTCAAGTCGGCGGAAAACCCTTTGTGGTACTTGACATCCCCTTCGCCGACAAAATGGAACTCGGCATTGTCGGAGAATTCGGCAAAGATGTTTTCCAGCGGTTTGGCAAAAATGTTGGCCAGCACGTTAAGTCGCCCGCGGTGCGGCATGCCGAGCACGATATCGCGTGCTCCCAGGGAGGCCGCCCGGCGTATGGCGCGTTCCAATACCGGAATCAGCACCTCGCCTCCCTCGAGGGAAAAGCGTTTCTGGCCGGGGAACTGGCGGTGCAGAAAGCGTTCAAACAGGGCTGCCTGCTGTAACTTCTGCAGGATGGCGTAGCGATCCTCCATGGACGGCCGGAGGTGATTGTGCTCGCTTTCCAGCCGTTTCTGCAGCCACAGACGTTCGGACGGTTCCACGATGTGCATGAATTCCACGCCGGTGGCATGGCAGTAGGTGTCCTTGAGCGTGGAGAGGATTTCCCGCAGGGATGCCGTGTCCTTGCGGTCGAGCCCTTTGGCGTGAAAGCTGCGATCCAGATCCTCGTGGTCGAGGCCGAAGGCCGCCGGGGTCAGCAGGGGATGGTCGGTTTGGCAGGGCGATAACGGATCGGTACAGGCCAGCAGGTGTCCCAGTTCGCGGTATCGATTGATGAGGGCGTCGACGGCGGACTGCTTGAAAGTGACTTCCGGTGTCAGGCAGGCCAGGGGGGGGATGGGTACCGATTGGCGGCCGGTATCGAAGCCGTCGAAAAACGCCTGCCAATCCAAAGGCAGTTGCTCGGGATTTTGCTGCCACTGGCGATACAGTGTTTCGATCCATGCCGGGCTGAGGTTGGCGAGAAACGACATCCTATCCCTCCATTCATCACGCCAATCCACCCGGCCGCGGCGCGGGCAGGGGGAGCATGATGCCGATAGCCCCGTAATTATAACAACTTGACCGTATTGAGCAACGATTTCTTAAACCGGGTAAATCGGCGGCCCTCACGATGAGAGCCGCCGCTGGCTGGACTTAGTGCTTTTTATGGGGTTCTTCGCCGGCCATGGCGTTAACGGCCTTAGCCGGAGAAGCTTCGACCTTGGCGAGGATTTTGTCGGTCTGGGCTTCGTCGAGCCAGGCCACTTTACCGGTGCCGACATCGTAGATGGCGCCGACGACCTTGACTTTGCCGCTCTTGACCAGTTCACGGCTGGCGGGGCTTCTCATGAACAGATCTTCAATGCCCTGCCAGACATTTTCCACAATGGCGTAGGGGATAACTTTGTCGCCATGCGCTTCAGGGTGCTCGGCAATGGCTTTTTCAACCGCCGGCTGGATATTGTCGACCAAAGGCGGAATGTTGCGTTCCAGGGCATGGCCGGTGCCGTGCACGGCATGAGTGACAGCGGTGACGGCGCCGCACTGGGTGTGGCCGAGGACCACCAGCACCGGGGTGTTGACATGGGCCAGACCGTATTCGATGGAACCGGCCTCGTCGGTGTCGACCACGTTGCCGGCGACACGGATGACGAAAATGTCCATGATGCCGGCATCGAAGATAGCTTCGACCGGTACGCGCGAATCGGAGCAGGTGATAACCGTAGCATAGGCGTGATCCCCCTGGTTTTCGCTACCGGCCTGGATCAGGCGCTTGGTATCGCTGTGGGGGTGGATCGATTTGCCGGCAACGAAACGGGCATTGCCCTCCTTGAGCATGACCAGGGTGGCATCGGGGCTCGGCTTGGCGGCTTTGCCGGAGGCCAGGGTCGGAGACAGCATGAGCGCGGTGGCTACCAGGGCCAGGCTGCCCAGACGGACGGTGGAGCGGATGGTGCGGTACATATGCAATTCCTCCTGTGAAAAAAGTGGCTGTTCGGTCGCCTAATCTAGCACCAAAGGTCACTTATGAAAATGGGCAAATGATAGGTATACGCTACATTGCCGATGTCAAAGGTAATTATCCAAATCAGTCCGTATCTGTTATAATGTCGGTGATGTATTTTTCAGTCGGAAACCTCGGGGGTGTCGTGATTTCAAACGCATCAGTTACCCATACCGCACGAGGGCGTATGAACCCTTCAGATTGTTCGTCAGAAAAAAAATCCTGCGATCGGACGCAAAATTCAGGGAGCGGCGAGGAGCCTGAATCGCCTTTTTTCGCCATGAATGAATTGTTGTCTCTGTTAGGTCATGAATTGCGCACCCCATTGGCCGGAACCATGGGGATGCTGGAGCTGGTTTTGGCAGGCGACCTGGCGGCTGACCAGCGCAGTGCTCTGGAGTTGGCCAACGCTTCAGCCCGAAGCATGTTGCGCCTGATTGAAGATCTGCATGATCTGGCCCGTATGGAAGCGGGGCGGCTGCAGCCTGAAAACAGTGCATTTGAGGTGCGGCCGTGGGCCCGGGAGATGCTGCACGAATTGACCAGGGTCGGTAGCGCCGAAATTACCCTCGATGTTGATTCCCGGGTGCCCGAGATCATGATGGGCGACGGTAATCGCATCGCCCATTTGAGCATGAGTCTGATCGATATTTTTCTTAAGCATAGCCGGAACCGTTGCGTTGCTCTGCATCTGGATCTGGAAACGCGAGAAGGTCAAAGCATGCTGTTGGTGACCATCGGGACGCCGGGCCGGCTTTTGGAAGACCGGGAACGGGTCGACTTACTGAAGTCCTGCGGTACCATGGCCCACATTCCGATGCGCGCCTTCCGCCAGGTGGGGCTGGCTTCGGCGCTTGCCTGCAATCTGGCCGCCGCCCTCGGCGGGGCTTTGTGGCCAAAGCCGGGTTCGCAAGAGCAAAATATTCAGGTGTTGGCGGTGCCTGTGGGGCTGCCCACCGGTTATGAAAAGGTCGAAAGCGAGCCGCATGTAGCTGAGGACATGCCGGATATGCAGCGTGACCTGTCCACCGTGCGTATTCTGCTGGTGGAAGACGACGATGCCATTCGCAGGCTGGTGGAATTGCTCTTACAGCAGCGCGGTTGGCAGGTGACAGCCGTTTCGGACGGTCTGCAGGCCCTGGAATCTTTTCAGGCCAACCGGTTTGACCTGGTGTTGATGGATATCCGCATGCCGCGTCTCGACGGTCTTGAGACGACGCGGCGCATACGTCGTCGAGAACAGACCCTCCGCATGTCGTCACTGCCCATTGTCGGTATGACCGCCCATGCTGCCGTTCAGGACCGCAGCATGTGCCTGGAGGCGGGGATGGACGACTATCTGAGTAAACCCATCGCCTCCGACCGCCTCTACAGTATTATTGAGAGAAGCCTGGCCAACCGAAAAGTCGCTCCTTGACTTGCATGACTTAAGGCTGGAGGCAGGTTGACGTATCGCGGTTTTGTACCGGTGCAGTCACCGCGTTATGGTCAATTGTCGCCATTTCCGGGGGCTTTAAAGCCGCTCGGAAAAAAATTGCTGCGCGGTTTTTTCATGCTTGACATTTTTTTCTTAGCCATGTATAAACACAACTCACTTCGGCATGGTTGTTTTTGAAGCCCTGACGAAGGAACGATCCCTGGTAGCTCAGTTGGTAGAGCAGGTGGCTGTTAACCACCCTGTCGCTGGTTCGAGTCCGGCCCGGGGAGCCAACAATTCAAGAGGGTTGCGGAAACGGTTCCGCAACCCTCTTTTTTTATCTTTATCCGTGCCGCTATCCCGCGCAGTTCTCCCAACCGGTCTTATCTTTCCCGCATGTTTTGTCTTCCTCGAAGTTCAGCAGCATTTCGTCGTTTGTAAGAATCTCTGTAATATCTTCGGCCGCCAACGGTCGGCTGACCAGAAATCCCTGGATTTCGTCGCATCCGGCTTCACGCAGAAAGTCGAGCTGAGCCTGGTTTTCAACCCCTTCGGCAATGACCTTGAGGTTGAGGCCATGGGCCATCTCGATAATATGTCGGGCTATGTTGGCCTCGTTATTGCCGAAAGGCAGGTTTTGGACGAAGGCCCGGTCGATTTTGAGATGGTCGGCTGGCAGGTCTTTTAGATAGCTCAGGGAGGAAAATCCTGTGCCGAAGTCGTCAATGGAGATGGTTATGCCGACAGCGCGGAGTCGGCGCAGGGTTTCAAACGCTTCGTTCATGTTGTGCATAATGACGGTTTCGGTGATTTCCAGATTGAGATAGTGCGGGGGCAGGTCGCATTCTTTGAGGACCTGCATCACCAATTCGGCAAAGTCGCTCTTCTGCAGTTGGTGGGCCGAAACGTTGATCCCCAGTCGCATGGGAGCAAATCCGGCGTCGAGCCAGGTCTTGAGCTGATAACACCCGGCCTGCAGCACCCATTCCCCCATGGGCACAATGAGGCCGGTTTCCTCGGCCAGGGGCACGAAGACCGATGGGGCGATCATGTTGCCCACCGGATGTTCCCATCGCACCAGCCCCTCAAGGCCGGTGATACGGCCGCTCTGCAGGCCGACCTGCGGTTGATAATGGACCCTTAGTTCCTGGCGTTCGAACATGCGGCGCAAGCTGCTCTCCATGGCCATTCTCTCCAGGGCCCGGGCGTTCATGGAGGAACTGTAAAACTGGAAGTTGTTTCTGCCCAGATCCTTGGCCCGGTACAAAGCGGTGTCGGCATTTTTGACCAGGGTGATGGCTTCGCGGCCATCTTTGGGGTAACTGGCAATGCCGATACTGCACGTCATAAAGACTTCATGGTCGTTGATATCGTAGGGCCACGCCAGGCTTTTGAGGATTTTGTGGGCGATCAGTTCGATTTCTTCCTCATGGCTCGGTCCCGACAGCAGGACGTTGAATTCGTCACCGCCAAAACGACTGACCGTGTCGGTTTCACGCAGGCAGGTGGTCAGTCGCTGGGCGACTTCCTTGAGGGCCGCATCTCCGGCGGAGTGGCCCAGCGAGTCATTGATGGTCTTGAACCGATCGAGATCGAGGAACATCAAGGCGAAGGATTCATGATGGCGGTGAGCGTGGGCGATGGCCTGCTCGATGCGATCCATGAACAGCAGCCGATTGGCCAGTCCGGTCAAGGGGTCGTGAAAGGCCAGATGCTCGATGGTTTTTTCCGCTTCCTTGCGTTCGGTGATATCAAGCAGGCTGCCGATCAGGGCCGGCTGGCCTTCGCTTATGCCGCGACCGATGAGGATTTCGACGTCGATAGGCTGTCCCGTTTTGCGCAGCCCGACGAACTCGTAACGCAAATGGTTGGCGTTGACTCCTCCGAGGATTTTGAGATTGTTGGCGTCGACGAACAATTGGTCGTCCGGGTGCACCAGTTGCGGCTGGGGGGCACTGTCGACAATCTCTTCGGGCGTATAGCCGAAGATCTCGGCAAAGCGCGGATTGACATAAGTGTAACGGTGATGCTGGTAGACGAAGATACCGACCAGGCTGTTTTCGATGAGCAACTGGTAGCGGCTTTCGGCCGCATCGATATTGTCGATTAATTCCTGAACCCGAAGTCGTTGGTGTTTTTCTTTTGCCAGCTGTCGAGCGGTCTTTTCCAGCTGCCGGCTGGAGGTAAACGATTCCCAGCGATGCTTGGCCAGCAGGTTGTCCAGGGTGTCGGTGTTGTGCCGGCGCTGTTTTTCCAGTTCGGTATAGCTGGTGGCAAGCGCCTGGGCCGCCTGCTGGCAATATCGGGACAGGTCGCTAACTTCTGTGATGGGGGCGGAAGGCCATGCCGGGGCGACGCCATTACGCAGTCTTTCGGGTAGGTCGCGGGTGGTTTCCGATAGTTTTTTTATCGGTTTTATAATCCTTTTGTGTACCCGCCAGGCCATGGCCACGGCGATCAGGCAGGGGAGCAGCATGAGAGACATGCTGCCCAGCAGCATGCGATGCAGATGGTGCCGGAGCAGCGCCCCGGGCAGGGTGATCACCATGCGCAGAGGTGTTTGCCGACGTTCCGTCGGCTCGCCGACTCGTTGCGGCCATAGTCTGGAAACACGACTGGCTTCGGGATCCCAGGCAAGCAACAGGTCAAACGCTGATGCCGGATCGAACAGTGTCGCGGTGAGCGGATCGGAAACATGCCATGCCGGGCTGGTGCTGACCGCAACCCGGTTCGATCCGTCGACGAGCAGGGCGGCCGGTCGCTCTTTGCGGTCAGTTGTCAGGATTCCTATGTAGCTTTGCGGATCGATGCTGGCCAGTACGAAGCCGATCGCCCGGTTGTCTTTTGCGAGGGGCTGTCCCAGGCACAGCATCGGGACAGCCCCTGCTGACGGGCCGGATAGTGCAAATACCGTCGGTTTTTTTTCAAGGGCCAGTGTTTGTATCTTGTCGACGGCCAAAGACCGCAGCGGGTCAGGAGATCTCGGGCGGTATGCCGCGGCGGTACTGCTGAGCAACAGCTTTCCTTTGGTGTCCCAGATAAGAACCCGCTGCACAGACTTCTCCTGCTGAAGCAATCGGTTGAGTCTGGTTTCCAGACTCTCGTTTTGGGCGCTGGCCCTGGTTAGCCCAGCTAACTTGGAGGCCAGATTTGCATGAAAGACATTCAGGCGTTTTTGCATAGCCCGGCACCGGGTGGTCACCTCGTGTTCGAGCCCGGGGCGCATAAAATCCTGGGGGCCTTGAATATTCATGGCCAGAATCACTACCCCTGGCAACAGAAACGCAGCGGCGACGGCATTGATTTCCGTTTCGAGGTAACAGAAGGTCGAATGGGAATGGATGTTTTTACGCCGCAGAAAATGTAGTAGCATAGAAGCAATCGCTGCGTTGCCGAGGCCATTGAAGGTTGTCCAGCCGATGGCCTGGATCATTGCAAAGGTCGGGTATTGTAACTGAAGACCATACTGCAGATATTGAATGGGCCATGCCAGCAATCCCCAGAACAAGAGGGATGCGGTGAATAGATTTTTCACCCCGTGGCGCAGGAAGGCGCCGATGAAAACCGCTTCTATAACCCACAGCCATTCCTGGGGTGCCATATTGCCAAAAGACAGGGCAAACAGAGGCGTCAGCAGCGCTGCCAGGGTTCCCCAGCCCGTGCCGTACAGGCGCACGATCATCAGCACGGGGATGCCGGCAAGCAGCAACTGTCCATGCGGGCATCCGGGCAGCGGAAAGAGATTCCCTATCAGTGCGGCGATATAAAGAATGCCAAGCATAGAATGTCTATATCCTCTGGGGTTTTATCCGGATGGATGGCGAGTCGTAAACCGGACTGACGGTGGTCTCGAGAGCCTCCTGCGTATGGCGCGACTCCGGGCCAGCGTGTCATGCGCTGACGGGAAAAATTCGACGAATAGGTATAAACTATAACAAGAGGTTTTCATATCGGGGCCGGACGGCTTTTTTTTTTTCGATGAAACCTTAGCTGGTAACGATCTGAAAAATACCGGGGAATGTACGAAAAAGCTTGGACGGTATGCGGTTTGGGTGTAATATGACCAGTAAAGTCATAATTGTTCGGGTGGATAAGACCTCTGGGTAAGGAAGGAGGCTTTTATGCGTATCGATATCCTGTGTAAACCGGATTGCGGCGGGCGTTGTTACACGACGTTGTCCAACGTGCGCCAGGCTCTTGATCAGATGCGCCTCGATGCCGAAGTGCACCTTTATCAGGATCCACGCAAGCTGATCGACAACCGGGTGTATGTCACTCCTGCGCTTATTTTGGATGATGTGGTGAGGATTTCCGGGCGGGTGCCCGAGGTGGTGGAAATCAAGGCCCTGGTTGCCGAACGGGCCCGGTTTATTCGACGGCTTCGCGATGCCGTGTGAGCTTTTCTCGGTAGGGTTGCCCTGTCAGTTTTTGGCTTTGGCCCGTAGTTTGGGTTTGCCGTTTTCGATGACGACTCGAAACTCTACCTGGCGCTTGCCGAAACGTTCCTGAATCTGCTGTTTCTGGCGTTCCAGAAAGGCGTTGAACTGGTTGCGGTCGGGAGCGGGAGTGGACAGGTTACATTCTTTATGAGCCATCATCAGGTTGGCGTACAGATCTTCGTTTGTTTTGTCACTGTGCGATGTATGCGGAGTCTTTGACCTGCCTGTGTCGAGGTGACGATGGTATTTTCCTTCGTCCATAAGACGCTGGATGCGGTTCCAGCGGGTTGCGTAGGTATGATAGCGGCCGGAGATTGTTTCAAAGCGGAAGCGATGATCGGTTTTGATGATCCGCCGGGTAGAGAGTCTCCTGATTTTCTTTTCCAGTGCAACCCGCTGCTGGAGCGGTTCCCGTTTTTCTTCCCCGGAAAAATACCGCTCGTAAAGCACTTCGAGGGTGCGCATTTCAGCGGCGATATCATCGAGTTTTTGCTGGAAGATTTTCCCTTCGTCCATATGACCTCCATTGCAGAGTGTTAATTCTACTTGTAAACTTCCTCCAAAGCAAAGATTTTTCGTAGAGACGGCGGGCCGCTGTTCTTGACTCAGGCATTTCTTTACCGGATAATAACGCGGATTTTTTCTTGGGAGGTAAATCAATGAAGCATGATGAGCTTGCCGCTGTGATTTTGGCCGCGGGAAAAGGCACGCGTATGAAATCGGAGCAGCCGAAGGTTTTGCATCCGATTGCAGGGAAACCGATGGTAACTTTTCCCGTTGCCGGCGCTCTTAAACATGGTTGCCAGCCGACGGTGCTGGTGGTCGGGCATGGTGCCGAGGCCGTTCAGGCGGAACTGGCCGAAGATCCGGTGAGTTTTGCCCTTCAGTCCGAACAGTTGGGTACCGGTCACGCTCTGTTGTGTGCCCGCCAGGCATTGCAGGAGTTTTCCGGAACCCTGTTGTTGCTCTGCGGGGATGTGCCGCTGCTGCGTGACGAAACCCTGGAACGACTCATTGCCGAACATGAAAAGACGCGCGCGGCGGTGACCGTATTGACCGCCGAACTGTCCCAGCCTTTCGGCTACGGCCGGATATTGCGCGAGGGCGACGAGGTGCTCGGCATCGTTGAAGAAAAAGACGCTTCCAGCGAGCAAAAAACGATACGGGAAATCAATACCGGCATCTATGCTTTCGAGGCACCTTTTGTCTTCGAGGCCTTGAGCGGTGTCGGCTGTGATAATGCCCAGCGCGAATATTACCTGACCGATGTACTGGCCGCGGCACGGGCCGCCGGCCGGCGGGTCGGTGCCGTGGTGTTGGAAGACGCCGACGAAGCCATGGGTATCAACGATCGGGTGCAACTGGCCCAGGCCTCGGCGCTCATGCGGCGGCGCATCAACGAAAATCTGATGCGCGCCGGTGTCAGTTTTATCGATCCCGAGCAGACCTATATCGAACCGCAGGTCGAGATCGGCCCCGACTCGGTCATCTATCCCGGTGTCTGCCTGGGCGGCGATACGCGTATCGGCAGCGGTTGTCTCATCGAAGCGCAGGTCACCATCCGTGATTGCCAGTTGGCGGATAACGTACATGTCAAGCCGGGCTCTGTTTTGGAAGGCTCCCGGGTTGGCAGCGATACCGCCATTGGACCTATGGCGCATCTGCGACCGGGCACGGTATTGGCCGGTCATAATAAAATCGGCAATTTTGTCGAAACCAAAAAAGCCCACATCGGTCTTGGCTCCAAAGCCAGTCATCTGACCTATATCGGCGATGCCGAATTGGGGGCCAATGTCAATATCGGGTGCGGGACCATTACCTGCAATTACGATGGGGTCAACAAGCACAAGACCGTTATCGAGGATGATGTGTTTGTCGGCAGCGACACCCAGTTCGTTGCGCCGGTGCATATCGGTCGCAACAGTCTGATCGGGGCTGGGTCGACCATCACCAAGGATGTGCCGCCCAATGCCCTGGCCTTGTCGCGTAGTCAGCAGAGAGTCGTTGCGGACTGGCGTCTGCGTCATGATCCCAAGTGCAAGAACAAAGACTGATGCAAAAATGAGTCGGCATCTGACCGGCTCTTTTTGTTTTGAAAAAAGATAAAGGACTCTGCCATGTGTGGAATTGTTGGATATATCGGGCCTCAAGAAGCCATGCCTATCATTATCGACGGTTTGCGCCGTCTGGAATATCGCGGCTATGACTCAGCTGGCATCGCGGTGCTCAATAACGGCCAGATCACCATCCGGCGTGCCAAAGGCAAGCTTTGCGAACTTGAGAACGTTCTGAAGCAACAGCCGCTGACTGGCGGTCGCGGTATCGGTCATACCCGCTGGGCGACCCATGGCCGTCCTTCGGAAACCAATGCTCATCCCCATTATGCCGGGAATATTGCGGTGGTGCATAACGGTATCATCGAAAACTATCTTGAACTCAAAGCCCGTCTTATCAGTCAGGGACACGAGTTCACTTCCGAAACCGATACGGAGATCATCGCCCATCTTGTCGACCAGCACCTGCGTCAGTGCGGGGATTTTGAAACCGCGGTGCGCCATGCCCTGGCCGAGGTACGCGGTGCCTATGCGGTGGCAATTCTGTGCGAGTGCGAACCGGAAAAGCTGATCGCCGCGCGTCTCGGCTCACCGCTGGTGGTCGGGCAGGGGCAGGGCGAGTTCTTTGTTGCCTCGGATATTCCCGCCATGCTGTCCCATACGCGGGAGATGATCTTCCTCGATGAAGGCGAAATCGTTGTTTTTGCCGATGGCGCCATGCGTTTTACCGATCTTCAGGGCGCACCCGTGGAGAAGACCGCCAAAACCATCACCTGGAATCCCCTGATGGCCGAGAAGGGTGGCTACAAGCACTTTATGCTCAAGGAAATTTACGAGCAGCCGCGTGCCATCGCCGACACCCTGGCCGGCCGGGTATTTTCCGAACGCGGCGAGGTGTTCCTCGAAGGCCTGAATCTCGATGCCGAGCAGTTGCGCGGGTTCGACAAACTGAATATCGTCGCCTGCGGCACCTCCTGGCATGCCGCTCTGAGCGGCAAGTTTCTTATTGAGAAACTTGCGCGCCTGTCCGTCGAGGTCGACATTGCCAGCGAGTTTCGCTACCGCGATCCGCTGGTCGATGAACGCACCCTGACGGTACTTATCAGCCAGAGTGGCGAAACCGCCGATACCCTGGCTGCCCTGCGCGAAGCCAAGGGCAAAGGCGGCGCCACGGTGGCGATCTGCAACGTGGTCGAATCATCCATAGCGCGCGAAAGCGACGGGGTTATCTATACCCATGCCGGCCCGGAGATCGGGGTTGCCTCGACCAAAGCTTTCACCACTCAGTTGGTGGCCCTCTATCTGCTGGCTCTGCATCTCGGGCGGGTGCGCGGCATGGTCGATGCTGTGCGTTGTCGCGAACTCATCGAACCGCTGCTCAGTCTGCCGCGCAAGATGGAACAGGCCCTCGAAGCCGACGAGCTGATTCAGCAGGTGGCCAAAGAATTCATGCACGCCAGAGATTTCCTCTACCTGGGCCGAGGTATTCAGTATCCCATCGCTCTGGAGGGGGCCCTTAAACTTAAGGAAATCTCCTATGTCCACGCCGAAGGCTACCCCGCCGGGGAGATGAAACACGGCCCCATCGCGCTTATCGACGAAAATGTGCCGGTGGTTTTTCTGTGCCCGCATAACGATACCTTCGAAAAAGTCGTCTCCAATATGGAAGAGGTACGGGCTCGTTCCGGCCGTGTCGTCGCTGTCGCCACCGAGGGGTATGCCGACCCCCTTGGCAAAGTCGATGCCCTGATTACCGTGCCGGAAACCGCCGACGAAGTGGCGCCGATTCTGACATCCATTCCCATGCAGTTGCTGGCTTACCACATCGCCGTGCTCAAGGGCACCGACGTCGATCAGCCGCGCAACCTGGCCAAGAGTGTGACGGTGGAATAAAGTATATGTTCGCTCTTCCTGAATTGTCGGAGGATAAAAAAGTTTGATAATTTATAAAAAAGTTTGATAAATCACAAAATAGTTTGATAAAAAAACACCTCCTGCTATGCTTAGCGCATCAGGAGGTGTTTTATGTCAGACGCCAACAAGCCAGTAGACCCTGTGGATAGGAAACGGCTCATAACGCGGGGTCATGGATCGGGTAAGGAATACGAGCCATTTATTCAGGTACAAGAATTGAGCAGTACCGGAGAAAGCATTCGGGTTCCGAGCGCAACAGTTGGTCGAGTCCATCATCTTCTGTCAGGGATCGAACTTAGCGCTTTTCTTGTATTCGATTGGTGTACCCGTTGCATTGATATCCGAGAACAATATCCCCTTCCCATTGATGATTCCTTGGACATTTGTCGTCAGTTAGGCATCCGGCATCCCCAGGTGAAAGGAAATCTGAAGGTTGTCACAACAGACCTTTTGATCGATTTTGATGACGAATCCCAGCTGGCGTTGGCTGTGAAACCAGCATCCCAACTGAGTCATGAGCGTACTGTCGATAAACTTCAGATTGAGAAAACCTTCTGGGAAGACAAGGGCGTTGAGTGGCGTCTGTTTACCGAGCGAGAAGTCTCCGATGCACATCGGGAAAATCTCAACTGGCTCAGGCCTTACTTAGATATTGCGACGCCAAGGGCACATCAACTGTCAGAATCAGATATTGAAGATTTTTTTATTCGGATAAGGGAGCATCCATGTACCAATGTATCGCGCTTATCCGGGAGACTGGATGATCTGTACCAGCTCGAGCCGGGTTTTCATCTGAGTGTGCTGCGCTATGCTGTCGCCCATCACTATATCCATGTCTCGCTCGATAAACCCTTTCACGACTGGTATTGCAAAGACCTCCAGATGATTGAATCGAGATTCTCAAGAGAGGTGGGCAGTGCTTCTTAATCAGGTTTTTCAGAGCCCCGATACGGATCGCCGGTACCGGGTTGTCCTGGAGATGATAGATATACTCATGCTGGTGGATGTTGATGATGAGAAGGCTTGGCCTTTTCCCATGACGGAAGCTGAGTTCCAATATTCAAACCTGAAACCAATTGACGACCCTTACCCGCTTCCGAGTGTTGAGGAAGGCAGTGTTGCAGAAGCCCGGCGTGACGAGGCTTTTAGCACCATAGCACCGTTGTTGGCTGACTATGGGCGGCTTTTTGAAAAAAAAGAACGTAACCAACTGATCAGTGAGTTACTCACGCAAATAGATAAGCCACGCCTCTACGTGACAAGGCAATTGCGCCGTTATTGGCAGCGAGGAATGGCTCCGAATGCGCTTGCTCCCGACTATCATCGTTGTGGTGGCAAAGGTCTCCCTCGTCGAAAAATCAAAAAAAAACCAGGTCGCAAACGCAGACTGACCCGTGGTTCTGGTGTGATCATTACGAACGAGATTGCGGACCTCTTCAAGTTGGCGGTAGAGGGTTTCTTTCTGGTGAATGATAAAGTCCGCCTCTCCGCAGCTAAGGACAAAGCGGTAGGCCTTTTTAAGGCACGTTTTCCAAACGCCGATGAAACCAGCATTCCGACGATGGCACAATTCCGCTACTTCTATCAGACCAACTACAGCAATGGGGATGTGTTCAGAGAGCGGACGCCGTCAAGGACCTACGACAAGGATATGCGTCCTCTGGTCAGTACCTCCGGATATATGAATTTTGGCCCCGGTGACCGTTACGAGATCGACGCAACTATTGCCGATCTCTATCTGGTGGCCAACAATGATCCTGAAGCCATTATTGGCCGACCGGTTGTGTATTTTGTTAAAGATGTTTTCAGTCGTATGGTTGTAGGTCTTTATGTCGGTCTGGAAAATCCATCTTGGGTAGCAGCGATGATAGCACTCGCCAATGCCTTTACAGACAAGGTCGATTTCTGCCGGGATTATGGGATCGCTATCGATGCATCACAATGGCCCAGTGTCGGCATCCCGGCTGGGATCATGGCGGATAGAGGTGAACTTCTCTATCGCCAGGCCGATGTGCTGGTTAACCGCTTCGGAATCAAGCTTAGCAATGCCAGAGCCTATCGTGGAGATGATAAAGCAATCTGCGAGAGGGCATTTAACACGGTTCAAGCACAATTTCGCCCTTATGTGGGCGGCATCGTGGAGCCAGTCAACGGCAAGAAAAGGATTGGGCGTCGTTATGAACTGGATGCCGAACTGAGTCTGGACGCATTCACCGAACTTATTATCAAACTGGTTATTAACCACAATACAAGGCATGTGATTGATGGCTACGATTTTGCGCCTGATATGCCAGAGGAACTGCCGGCAGTTCCCCTTGAATTGTGGAACTGGGGAATCCGAAATCGCACAGGAAAGCTCAAACCCTGCGATGAAGATCTGGTGAGAATCAACCTGCTTCCCTGTGAATACGGCACCGTGTCCGAGGTTGGTATCGGTTTCAAAGGGTTAAAGTATACTTGTCAGGAAGCTTTGAAAGCCGGTTGGTTCGACCGTATCCGTCAAAATCGCCCCTCCAAGGTTGAAATTGCCTTCGATCCACGACGAATCAATAAAGTCTATCTGAGGCCTGATAACAACTTCGAAACCTACTGGGTATGCGAATTGTCAGACCGTAGTCGTCGCTTCCGGGATATGAGTTTTGTTGAGGCCGCCGGTTTGCTAAAGGCGATGCGAAAAACCGAGGGCAAAGCCAAGCAGTCCGAGGCTTTTGGCGCTCCGGATCTGCAGGAAGAAATAGAGCAACTTGTTTCTCGGGAACGAGCGAAGAAGAAAGGTAGGATGGAGGCCCCTGCCTCTGAGCGTCTGCGAGGGATACGTGAAAATCGCCGTCTCGAAAAAGAATCAGAACGCGATCGGGCCAGAGTTAAAACAAAACGTGCGTCAGAAAAACCAAAAAAATCGACAGAGGTTGTTGAACTCAGACCTGTAGGCGGGAAAAGATCTACTAATCTGGATTATCCGGACTTGGATGCTTTCCTGGAGGATGCTGATGATTAAGCTCCCCGTTGCGCAGTACATAGAAGCAGAGATTAAGGAGTACAGCGGACACCCACTGATAAATGCGTTGCCTCCGATCAACTCCCCACAGGATACCGCCAGGATGCTGAACCGTTACCCAGTGGTCGCAGAGGCGGAAAAAAATCTTCCGGGACATATCCGTCGCCATGCAATGATGCGCATATTGGATCAATTTCTCTATCCGACCAAATCTCATCTGCAGCTGGAGCAGATGATTTCAGGCATGCTCAGGCGGGGTTATCTCAGTCGTAATATTGCTGATCGGTGCTATCAGCGGAATCTGGATGTAGCAAGTGGAACTGACTTTCAGGTTGTAGCCCGCAATGCCGGCAATGAAGCATTGGTAAGTTCAGTTATTGGCTGCTCGGGTACCGGCAAGTCTACAGCGGTAGAAGCTATTTTGAAGGGATACTGGCAAGCGATTTACCATCCTGAGTATCAGCATACCCAACTAGTTTGGCTGAAAGTTGAATGCCCGCATGATGGCTCAGTGAGAAACTTGTGCACCAACTTCTTTCGTGCTGTCGATGATGCGTTGGGTACCGATTACCAACAGCTCTATGTCAAAGCCAGATCCTCGGCAGAATCCATGCTGGGTGACATCGCAAGGGTGGCTGCTCTTCATTCGGTTGGCTTACTCGTAATCGATGAAATACAGCATTTGGAAAAGTCACGCTCCGGTGGCTCAGGCAAGATGCTTAACTTCTTCGTGACACTTGCTAATGTTATCAAGGTGCCGGTGCTTTTTATCGGTACTCCTAAGGCGCTGGAGCTATTTTTGCCCACGATGCGCTCCGCCCGGCGTGCAGTTCAGTTTGGCAGCTTGAACTGGAGCCGTTTTGTGCGGGCCGAAAGTGGTGATGGACCAGACGGTGAGTGGGAGCGGTTCATCAAGCGCATGTGGAAGCTGCAATGGTTCAAATCCCCGACGCCGCTGACATGCCCAATGAGTGATCTGTTCTGGGAATATACCCAGGGGATTGCCCATATAGCGGTGGCACTTTTCTATCTTTGTCAGGCGCGCGCAGTCATGGCCGGCAGAGAAGTGATTGACCGTTCTCTGGTGACCAAAGTGTATAATGAGGAGCTTTCGATCATTCACCCGATGATCAATGCCCTGCGAAGCGGTCGCAAGGAGAAAATCCTTCAGTATGCGGACCTCGATTTGCCCACCGAATCCATCAGGATGCTGGGATCGCATGCCCCCGATATTCCGATGCCAGAGGCCACTGAAAAGAAAGTGCCCGAGACTAAACTCGCCAGGTTGATTGATCTGCTTGAGCAGATGGGACTTGGGCAGGATATCGCGCCAGTTGTTGCAGAACAGGCGATTGAAGAGAAGCCGGATGAAGACCTGTTTGGGCTGGTGTCTCATGTAAGAAATTTGCAAGAAAAAACGGAGCCACGGACCGAACCCGCAAAGCCTGTCCGACAGAAAGCTGCGCCCTTGAAGCCCGTTTATCTGGATAATGACCTCCGTTTGATGCGAGATGATGATCCTCAGGTGAGTTATCAGAATTTCAAACGCAGTGGAGTCATAATTGATCTGACGGCATACTTGTAAATTCTTAGCAGGAAGGGGAAATTCCCGCCCATAACCCTTTATCTCGAACTACCCGCCTTCTTATAAAGCTCTAAAGAAACATAAGATCTTTTACAGGAGACAGACAAGGGAGGCATGTGGTGAACGGTATGCTACCGTGATCGAGGCAATAAGTGGAGTTTCTGGTTCCTTTATGCAGGCTGAAATTGGTCTGAAAGATTTGAAAATCATGTGGGCATGAAAAATATCAAACAGCTTAGGGACGCTATGTGGCTTCCCTTTATTGTATATTCAGGGGCGAGACAGGCTAACCAGATAAGCTAAAATACCGACAATCAGAATAGCAAAAAGAGTAATAACCAGCACCGCTCCGACAATGGGACCGATGAAGCCGAAAATTGCAGAAGCACTTTTTTCATCGAGGGTCAGCCAGGCCGATAGCCCACCGCAGATCGACATTGACAGCAACGTAGGCCATGCTGGTTTTTTGAGGGACAAGTTCATATCTACAACCTGGGGGAAAAGGTTAGCGTCGCAAAAAAGGCCGGATGATAAACGCTGCCAGAAGAGACAGGGTTTTGATTCCCAGTCCGGCAAAACCGAAAAGGGCCAGGAGCCAAAGTATCTTACGGGCGAGTGGCTGAGCCCCGGACATTAACCAAGCGAACCCGAATAGGCTCGCAATGACCACTATGGCCCATATGGGTGATATCTTCGGATTGCAGGGTGTCGATGTTTCCATGGCCTTCCTTTCTACAAACCCTTGTTCACAATGTTTAATAAATCTTAACACACGACCAAGCAAGGTAAAAGCAAAGCCCTCTTTTCAGCCAAGCTGTGGAGGGGGGGATAATATAGCTGAGCCAAGTTGATGCCCGTAGGTTGTCGGAGGCGAAGTCGTGGATCCCGTCATTAAATACTACACCGAACTTGCCCGATTGAAGGACATTCCGGAGTACAACCGTGTGCGTGCGGAGAAGCGATTCCTGTTGATCAAGGAGTATGAAGAGCGATATCTCCCCGAAGAAGCCAAAAGGCTTGGAGATAGCTTCCGCCTGAAAAAGGCGACGATAAAATTCTGTAAAGAGTACGGAGTAAGCCTGCGCACCTTTTACCATTGGCTCCACGATTATGGAAATCATGGTATCGATGGATTGATTCCCAAGTATGGGAGTCGGCGCAAGCAACCTGCCTCATCATCAAATCCTCAAAAAAGAACGAGAATATCAACCAGGTCGCCTTCCGGTCGAAAGTCCGTTAAGGTGGTTTTGGAAATCGACGTGAGAAACCCTTTGTCCTGCCTCAAGCAGGTGAATGCTATTGTTCAACTCAATCCGGCATTTAACCCTGATGTTAGCAAAGCTTTTGAGAGGTTTCTGGACGAAAACTTGAAGAATCTGGAAAAGGACTCTATCTTGTCCTTGCCAAGACCAATATCGCATGACGAACAACAAAAGCTGGAAAAATACCTGGCAAGCACCCACCGCAACCATCAAGCAAGAGCTCTGGCGTTGCTTATGGCTAAAGAAAACAGGTCGATGCATGAAGTCACTGTCGCAACCCATAGAACAAGGAGGACGGTTTACAGATGGCTCCAACTCTTTGGAGAACAGGGGCTGGATTTTATCGAAACAACTCAGGGCGGAGGAAAGCGAGAGGAGATAAACGAGAAGAGAAAAGCTTTGGTGCTGGAAATCCTGCATGCTCCCCCATCCAATTACGGTATCAACCGAACGTCCTGGACGCATGGAGCACTTATCCAAGCATTCGAAAATACCCACAAGGAGTCCTTACCGAAAGGCGCTCTGCAGCGCATCATAAAAGAGTCGGGGTACACCTGGCGGCACGCGAGAAAGGTTCTCACGAGCCCTGATCCAGATTATCGACAAAAAGTTGCGGTGCTATTGCACGTCCTTCATAATCTGAAGGGGGATGAAGCATTCTTTTTCATCGATGAAGCTGGCCCTTGGAAAGTCAAAAAATATGGTGGAAAAACACTGGCCCTGCCAGGTGAAACGCCAACGGTTCCGGAAGTGCAAAAAATCAAAGGTTCAGTGAGCTTCATCGCTGCATTGGAAGCTGTTTCAAACCAAGCTACTTGGCAGTTTATTGAAAGAAAGAGCGCGGCTGCTGTTATTTCTCTATTAAAACAACTCCGCACGCAGTACCAACCTTTTAGCAGGTTGTATCTTACGTGGGATGCCATGTCGTCTCACAGCTCGGATACAGTAAAGTTCTGGATTGAAAAATCCAACGAAATATCTAAAGAGCGCGGCAGCTACCCTTTGTTGGAGGTGGTTCCACTGCCCTCGAATGCCCAATTCCTCAACGTTGTAGAGAGTGTAATCAGCGGTCTCAAGAGAGCCGTAATCCACAACAGCGATTATCCTTCGAAAAAGAAAATGCAGGCGGCTATTTCACTGCATTTCAAAGAGCGCAACGATTTTTTCAAAGAGCACCCTCGGAGGGCAGGGAATAAGATTTGGGACAAAGAGAGGTTCGATGTTGAGAGTCTACCAGGAGGGCTTTTTAGAAAGATGTAAAGCTACTTTTATAGCTGCTTGAAATCGGATAAAATATCTCAAAACATGTGCGGCAAAATCTCAAATTACTTGCGCCGTTATACTAAGCGGCATTGTGTAAAGGGCATCTTATTCAGTGTCTAACGTGGCAGATTCTGCTGAAACAGCCGAGCAAAATTTGAAGTGATGGGGCTATTCTTTCGGGGCCCTTTTTTCTTTTGATAATCTCTTAGAATCTATATATTCTCTTTGGGATGAGTTCTTCGGTGAAGGTCGCAAGGCATTTCCTCACGGTCTTTTATTCTTTTTAGTTTGTCAGGAAAATCATTGATGAAATCATTGTCAATACAGTCACAAAATATCGATATATCATCCCTCTCCGGGCATCTCTGGCAGGCGGCCAATATCCTGCGCGGTCCTGTCGACGCGGCCGACTTCAAGACTTACATCTTCCCGCTGCTGTTCTTCAAGCGGCTCTCCGACGTCTATGACGAAGAGTATGCCGCTGCCCTGGAAGAGTCCGACGGCGACGTGGAATTTGCCCAGTTCCCCGAAAATCACCGGTTCCAGGTTCCGGAGAACTGCCATTGGAAGGATGCCCGAGCCAAGAGCGCCAATATCGGCCATGCGCTCCAGAAGGCCATGCGCTGTATCGAGCAGGCCAATCCGGACACCCTGCACGGCATCTTCGGCGATGCCCAGTGGACGAACAAGGAGCGCCTTTCGGACGCGCTGCTCAAGGACCTGCTCGAACATTTTTCGTCGCTCAACCTGGGCAATGAGCATTGCAAGGCGGACATTCTCGGACAGGCCTATGAATACCTGATCAAGAAATTTGCCGACCTGACCAACAAGAAGGCCGGTGAATTCTATACCCCGCGTTCCGTGGTCGCGCTGATGGTTCGCATCCTTGCGCCCAAGGCGGGGGAAACCATCTATGACCCGGCCTGCGGGACCGGCGGCATGCTCCTCGAGGCCCTGCACCATGTCAAAGAGCATGGCGGTGACGAGCACCTCATGCTGGGCAAGCTCTACGGCCAGGAAAAGAACCTGACCACATCCTCTATCGCCAGGATGAACCTCTTTCTCCACGGCGCGGAAGATTTCCATATCGAACGCGGCGACACGCTGCGCTTACCCGCTTTTTATTCAGGCGACAGTCTCGCTACCTTTGACTGCGTCATCGCCAATCCTCCGTTCTCCCTTAAAAAATGGGGGGACGACGCCTGGACCAACGATCCCTACGGCCGCAACTTTGCCGGGCTGCCGCCAGCCAAATCCGGCGACTTCGCCTGGGTTCAACACATGGTCAAATCCATGGCCCGCAAGACCGGCCGCATGGCTGTGGTGCTTCCCCATGGTGTGCTGTTCCGCATGTCCAAGGAAGGAAAAATCCGGCACAAGCTGCTGGAAATGGATATCCTCGAAGCGGTGATCGGCCTCGGGAAGAATATCTTCTACGGCACCGGACTCGCGCCCTGCGTGCTGGTCTTCCGGGACAGCAAGCCCAAGGATCACCGCCAGAAGGTGCTGTTCATCGACGCCTCGAAGGAGTTCAAGACCGGGCGCGCCCAGAATGAGCTTCTGCCGGAACACGTGGACAACATCCATCGCTGGTACGAGGACTATCAGGATGTGGAAGGGATCTGCCGGGTGGTCACGCTCGACGAAATCCGCGAGAACGATTTCAACCTGACCATCCCCCGTTACGTGGAGCCGGTGATTGAAGAAGAATCGATAACCATCGATCGGGCCATCGCCAATCTCAAAGAAGCGCTGCAGGCGGCGTGTGCGGCCGAGGATCGGCTGAAGGCGCTGCTCGAAAAAGAAGGATTGATGGCATGAACAACACATCAACCCGAGTCGAACGTGCGCAGAAACCACGGAAATGTCCCGAATGCGGGCAGGCCCCTTTGGCCAGCATCCTCTATGGCATGCCCGCGTTCGATGAGGAGTTAGAACGAAAAATGAATGAAGGCAGGATCACGCTTGGCGGCTGCTGTATCAGCGACGACGATCCAGCGTGGGAATGCACCCACTGCGGGCTCAAGATTTTCCGGAGGCAGGTGCAATGATTTCCCAATCCCAACTTGAATCCTACCTCTGGGGCGCGGCCACCTTGCTGCGTGGTTACATCGATGCCGGGGACTACAAGCAGTTCATCTTCCCGCTGCTGTTCTACAAGCGCCTGTGCGACGTGTACGACGAAGAACTGGCCGATGCGCTGGAGGAGTCCGGCGGCGATCAGGAATACGCCGCACTCCCTGAGCAGCATCGCTTCCAGATCCCGGAAGACGCCCACTGGAAGGCCACCCGCACCAAGGTCAAGAACGTGGGCAAGGTCATTCAGGATGCCCTGCGGGCGATTGAGACGGCCAACCCCGATACCCTGTACGGGGTCTTCGGTGATGCCCAGTGGACCAATAAGGACCGCCTGCCGGACCGCATGCTGCGCGAGCTGATCGAGCATTTCAGCTCGCAGACGCTTTCGCTCTCCAACTGCCCCGAGGATGAGCTGGGCGTGGGCTATGAGTTTCTGATCAAGAAGTTCGCTGACGATTCCGGCCACACCGCTGCGGAGTTCTATACCAACCGCACCGTGGTTCACCTGATGACCGAGATGCTTGAACCCAGGCCGGGCGAGTCTATCTATGACCCCACCTGCGGTTCGGCGGGCATGCTGCTCTCCGCCGTCGCCCACCTCAAACGGCAGAACAAGGAATGGCGGAACCTGCGGCTATTCGGTCAGGAGCGTAATCTGCTCACCTCGGCCATCGGCCGGATGAACCTGTTCCTGCATGGCATCGAGGACTTTCGCATCGTCCGGGGCGATACCCTGGCCAATCCCGCCTTTGTCGAAGGCGACCGGCTTAAGCAGTTCGACGTGGTGTTGGCCAATCCGCCGTATTCCATCAAGCAGTGGGACCGTGATGCCTGGTCCGCCGATTCGTGGGGCCGGAACCTCTACGGCACTCCGCCCCAGGGCCGCGCCGACTATGCCTTCTGGCAGCACATCATCAAGAGCATGAAGGCCAAGAGTGGTCGCTGCGCCATCCTGTTTCCGCATGGTGTTCTCTTCCGCAACGAAGAGCTGGCCATGCGTGAGAAACTGGTCGCCCACGATGTTGTGGAGTGCGTGCTGGGCCTCGGTCCCAACCTCTTTTACAACTCGCCCATGGAAGCCTGCGTCGTTATCTGCCGGATGAACAAGCCCAAGGAGCGCAGGAATAAGGTGCTCTTCATCAACGCGGTGAACGAGGTGACCCGCGAGCGGGCGCAGAGCTTTCTGACCGACGACCACATCCAGCACATTGTCGCCGCCTACCAGACCTTTGGCGACGAGGACGGCTTTGCCCGGGTGGTCGGCGATGATGAGATCCGGGAGAAAGGCAGCAATCTCAGCATCCCGCTTTACGTTCGAGCGGACAACAGCAATGCTCAGGAGAGGAGCGAAACCTTTGGCTTGCAACAGGCTATTGCCGATTGGCAGAAGAGTTCAAAAGCATTGCGGAAATCTATGGACTACCTATTTGGAATTCTGGAAGGAGTTTCGTCAAAAACCGATGCACCAATCAGGACAATAACCAAAAAAACAATTCATAAGGAAAGGGTCGTTCAACCCGCTTTTAAACGAGCGGTTTTGGCAGCGGAGGTTACCTCCAAGCTGCACATGGAGCCCACCTTTGGCTCCGTGAAGCACGAAAAAATCGTTTTCCTCTGTGAAAAAATGCTCGGTTTGAGTGAAGCCCTAGAGCATCACCACCTGCGCCAGGCTGCCGGCCCTTATGATCCCAAGGCCAGACGGTCAACAGACAGAACCTTTACGAAAAACAAGTGGTTTATTATAAAGAAAAATGGAAAACGGATCGAATACCTGAAAGGGGAAAAGTTCGGTAGTCATGAAGGATATTTCGAACGGTATTTTCCCAGGGAAAGTAAATATATCCACGACATAGTGGAGTTACTGAGAGCCGCCACCACGGAACAGTGTGAAATTGTGGCAACCCTCTTCAGCGCCTGGCATGATTTTCTGGATCAGGGAACAGCGCCTTCCGATGACCAGATTGTCCAGGAAGTTCTGAACAACTGGCATGAAAGCAAGAAGCGTATTCCTGCTAAGCGGTGGCACAGGGGGCTTGTATGGATGCGGGAAAAACGATTGACACCTACGGACGCCTTTGGGCAAGGAGCCGTGTGATGAATAAACGCTCCTTGAAGCCAGGCTGGGAGATGGTGAAGTTTGGCGAGGTGGTGAAGAACTCCAATCTTGTGGAGCGTGATCCCGAGGCCAATGCCATTGAAAGAATCGTCGGGCTCGAACACATCGACCCCGAAAATCTGCACATCCGGCGCTGGAACTCTGTTGCGGATGGCACATCGTTTACCCGCAAATTTGTGCCGGGACAGACTCTTTTCGGTAAACGCCGGGCCTATCAACGCAAGGTTGCCTTTGCCGAGTTTGAAGGCATTTGCTCCGGGGACATCCTGACGTTCGAGCCAAAAAACGCAAAGATTCTGCTGGCGGAACTCCTGCCCTTTATCTGCCAGAGCGATGCGTTTTTCGATTATGCGCTTGATACCTCGGTCGGTTCGCTGTCACCGAGAACCAGTTGGAGGGCGCTTAAAGACTTTGAATTCCCGTTGCCGCCCCTTGATGAACAGAAGCGCATTGCCGAGATCCTGTGGGCAGCAGATGAGGCGGTGGAAAAATATGCATCGCTTACCAGCGATCTGAATGCCTACGTGGAAACTCTGATTGAAAACAATATTACATCAACGAACGTCACCAGTGTGCTGGGAGATTATTGCCCATCCGATGGAATAAAAATCGGGCCATTTGGAAGCCTTCTTCACGCTGAAGATTATCAATCTGAGGGGGTTCCTGTGGTAATGCCTGCTGATATCGAGAAGGGTGTCATTCAGGAAGAAAAAGTTGCAAGAATAAGTGAGGAGAAGGCTCTCGAACTACAAAATTACCGCTTGTCCGAAAACGACATTCTATTCCCTCGTAGAGGAGATCTTACAAAACGCGCTCTTGTTTTAGCCCATCAAGAAAATTGGCTTTGCGGAACCGGCACAATAAGAGTTCGATTAAAAGAAGGAATAAATCCACGTGCCGTTTTTTGGGCAGTTACGAGTTCATCTACAAATCGCTGGTTAGATCGATTTTCCGTCGGAACAACGATGCCCAATCTCAACGCCACAACGATCAAGAAAATCCCGTTTCACCTTCCCGAAGGGTCTAAAGCGGGAGAATTCCTTGGATTGCTTGAGCGGACAAAAAGTTTGCATGCAAATGCTGTAGTGCATCACCAAAAACTTGTAGCACTCAAAAAGCATCTCATAGGAAATTTAGTCGTGGAGGGAGCCGCCCATGTTTAACGAAGAAAACACTGTCGAACAGATGGCTCTCGACATGCTCTGTGGCGGCGTGATTTCGAACATGGTTGCCGAAGAGCTCGCCAGTTACGGCGGCGAGATCAAAGGCTGGCGTTTCGTGGCCGCCGAGGAGCTGCCGCGCCAGCACTCCGACGTGCTGGTGGAGTCGATGGTGCGCGACGCCCTCATCCGCCTGAACCCGGAAATCAAGGCCCAGCCCGACCGTGCCGACGAGGTGCTCTATCGTCTGCGGACCATCCCGCTGTCGGTGCAGAGCGAAGGCCTGGTGCGGGCCAACGAGCTGTTTGCCGAATGGCTGCGGGGCGAGAAATCCATGCCTTTCGGTGAACGCGGCGAACATACGCCGGTGCGCTTGATCGACTTCGAGAATCTCAGCAACAACGATTACGTGGTTACCAACCAGTGGGTCTATCCGGTCAAAGAAGGCGGTCGCCGTTTCGACATTGTCATGCTGGTCAACGGTATCCCGCTGGTGGTCGGCGAGGCCAAAACGCCGGTGCGCCCGGCGGTGACCTGGGTGGACGGAGCCAGCGACATCCACAACGGCTACGAACAGAGCGTGCCGCAGATGTTTGTGCCCAACGTCCTCTCTTTTGCCACCGAGGGCAAGAGCTATCGGTACGGCTCGGTGCGCATGCCCATCGATATCTGGGGGCCGTGGCACGAAGGCGAGAACAAGGCCGAGGGGACGCTTGCAGACGTGCAGCGCTCCATCCGCTCCATGCTGTGCCCCCATGTGGTGCTAGACATTCTGCAGAACTTCACTCTGTTCGCCACCGACAAGAAGCACCGGCGCATCAAGATCATCTGCCGCTATCAGCAGTACGAAGGCGCTAACCTGATGGTGGCCCGCGTGGTCAAGGGCTATCCCAAGAAGGGCCTGATCTGGCATTTCCAAGGCTCAGGCAAATCGCTGCTGATGGTGTTCGCGGCGCAGAAGCTGCGGATGCATCGTAAGCTCGGCAACCCCACGGTAATGATCGTGGTGGACCGCATCGACCTGGATACCCAGATCACCGCCACCTTCAATGCCGCCGATATCCCGAACATGATCGGAGCCGCCACCCGGCAGGAGCTGCAAAGCCTACTGGCGGCCGATACCCGCAAGATCATCATCACTACCATTCATAAATTCGGCGAGGCGGACGGCCGCCTGAATGAGCGCTCGAACATCATCGTGATGGTGGACGAGGCGCACCGTACACAGGAAGGCGATCTGGGGCGCAAGATGCGCGACGCGCTGCCCAACGCCTTTCTCTTTGGTCTGACCGGCACGCCGATCAACAAGCGGGACCGCAACACCTTTTGGGCCTTCGGCGCGGATGAGGATGAACAGGGCTATATGAGCCGCTACTCGTTCCAGGACTCGATCCGGGACAAGGCCACGCTGCCGCTGCACTTCGAGGCGGTGGACGTGAAGCTGCACATCAACAAGGACGCCATCGACGAAGCCTACTCTCAGATGACCGATGAGCTGAGCGAGTTGGATCGTGATGACCTGGCCAAGCGGGCCGCCAAGATGGCGGTGCTGATTAAGGCCCCGGCGCGGGTGAACGCCATCTGCCAGCACATTGTTAAGCACTTCCAGGAGAAGGTGGAGCCGAACGGCTTCAAAGCCCAAGTGGTGACCTTTGACCGGGAGTGCTGTGTTCTCTACAAGAAGGCTATGGATGAGCTGGTCGGCCCAGAGGCCAGCGCCATCGTCATGCACACCCAGGGTGGCAAGTCCGATGAGTACGCGGAATGGAAACTGACCAAAGACGAGGAGGAAAAGCTTCTCGACCGTTTCCGCGATCCGAACGATCCGCTTAAGTTCCTGATCGTCACTTCCAAGCTACTGACCGGCTTCGATGCGCCCATTCTGCAGGTGATGTACCTCGACAAGCCGATGAAGGATCACAACCTGCTGCAGGCCATCTGCCGCACCAACCGTGTCTACCCCGGCAAGACCCACGGCCTGATCGTGGATTACCTGGGCATCTTCGATGATGTGGCCACGGCCCTCGATTTCGATGAAAAGGCGGTGCAGAAGGTCATCACCAATCTGGATGACCTCAAGAAAGAGCTGCCCGGCGTTGTGGCGAAGAGCCTTTCGTTCTTCCCTGGCGTGGACCGCACCGTCGGTGGCTACGAAGGGCTGATCGCGGCGCAGGATTGTCTGCCGGATAACGAGACCCGGGACAAGTTCGCGGCCGAATACTCGGTGCTCTCCTGTTTGTGGGAGGCGCTGTCTCCCGATCCCTGTCTCGGCCCTTATGAAAAGGACTATAAATGGCTGACCCAGGTGTATGAGTCGGTGAAGCCGCCGAGCGGCAACGGCAAGCTGCTCTGGCACGCCCTGGGGGCCAAGACCATCGAGCTGGTGCATAAAAACGTACATCTGGAGACAGTGCGCGACGATCTGGACACCCTGGTGATGGACGCCGAGGTACTCGAAGGGCTGCTTGATGCCAAGGACCCGGACAAGAAATCCAAGGAAATCGAGATTAAGCTCATCGCCCGCCTGCGCAAGCACAAGGACAATCCAAAGTTTGTCGCCCTGGGTGAACGTCTCGAAAAGCTCAAAGAGCGGCACGAACAGGGCCTGCTCCACAGCCTCGACTTCCTAAAGGAACTGCTGACCCTGGCCAAGGAGGTTGTCCAGGCCGAGAAGCAGGTGGACCCGGTCGATGAACAGGCCAAAGCCAAGGCGGCCTTGACCGAGCTGTTCGCCGAGGTGAAGAGCGGTAAGACGCCAGTGGTTGTCGAGCGGGTCGTCAACGACATCGACGAGATTGTGCGGATGGTTCGGTTCCCCGGCTGGCAAAACACCCATGCTGGGGAGCGCGAGGTCCAGAAGGCCCTGCGCAAAGTGATTTATGTGAAATACCAGGTCAAGGACCAGGATCTGTTCGACAAGGCGTACAGTTATGTTAAACAATATTATTGATTGTGATTATTTTTGTCTCTCAGCGATCACAATGAACAAGGCAAAAGCCAGAGGAAAGAAACATTTGTCTACTTGGAATGGAAAGTAATTCGCTGCAATCAGGTATATCTTGTAGTCATAGGAGGCCGGGAGTGTGATGGGATATGATTGTGCAGTTTCCGGTAGCTCATCCGGATGAGTTGCTTGGCAGTATAATCTCCAGGTTCGTTCAACGGCAAGGGATTAGAAACGATAAAGTTGCTCTGAAGCTGTTGTTTGACTCTCGCCAGGTGGTTCCTTCCGCCTTGTTTCAGGGGCATATTGATCAGTTGTTGGCTCAGGTGGGCCATGTCTGGCGCATTGAGGCTCACAAACTTATTGAATCCCATACCATCCTGCCCCTGTTCCGCCCTTTTATACCACATGCAAGATATGGACAGCTGCTTAGGGACTTGAGAAGAGCTGGCACCAATCCCAGCATGCTCAGGTCAGGTATCAATAGCTCCAGCCAGATATGGCCAAGCCGTTTTAAGATTTGCCCGATTTGCTGGCAATCCCAGCAAAGGGAGTTTGGTTATGCCTTCTGGCAGAGGCTGTTTCAGTGTCCCGGTGTAGAGTGTTGCCCGATACATCACTGCCTACTGATTGGTGCCGGTTTGGAGATGCAGTCTCCGCATCGACATCATTTTGTCGGCACCCAAGAGATTGAGGCACAGGGTTTCATAGATAGTGGAGCTGCTGATGCAAAAGAGATAAAACTTGCGACTCTGGTACAAGAACTCCTCGGCCCAGTTCCTGAAGTTCCCGATATGGGGCAATGGAGTTCGTACTATCAAAAAGTTGCGTCAGATACAGGAAATTTGAAGAGAAATAGGGCGAATCATGTCGCAATTTCCGGGATTGTGACTACCTATTGGGGTGGAGAGTGGCTTAAGATTAATGGTCTATGCTTGGAGTCTGCGGACAACTGGCTCGTCAGAATATTCCGTAGGCATAGAAAGCCTTTTACATATTTGCAGCACATGGTTTGTTGGTTGGCCCTCAACCCTGACACTAGAAGTGTCAAGGATGTGCTAGAGGATGTGAGTAAGTGCCCTCAATATCCTACAGAGAAAAAGCAATACTTTTCGCCGAAGGCAAAGCAGAACCGCTGCAAGTATCGTGAGAGTTGGAGAAGTCTGGTGAAAAGGAATTCTTCGCTGAAAAATATCAGATCAGACAGGGAAGGAGAGCGGCTTTATTCTTGGTTATATCGATACGATCACGATTGGTTGCAGAGACATAAACCACAACGGCTGGAACGTAACCGCAGGCCTAGGGTTAACTGGCACGCCCGTGATCTCAAAATATTGCGGCAGTTGCTGGCGGTAGAAAAAAAGAATGGGTTAAACCTCAGCGGCCCAAGAAGGTCAAAAGCCTGGTACTGTCGGCAGGTAGAGAATCGTTGCCTACTTGAAAAGAAATTGGATCTTTTGCCATTGTGCGCGGCATTCTTTGTCAGGCATGCAGAGTCTGTAGAAAAATATCAAGCTCGCCGGTTGTTTGCCATACTGTCTGAGTTGATTCAGAGGCAAGAGCAAGGGATAGCGGTTCATGAAATCCAACGGATGGCAGGACTCAGTAAAGAAAGTTATCGAGAAGCTGCAAGGCGCATTCTCCAGCAGAATATCCCAGCCTGGCAGAAGTCTCAGTCGTTTTCCGAAGGACGCTGAACTTGAAAAAATTGGATGTATAAAACACCGCAAACTCGATCTGTTTAGGCTCAGACCTTACATCGATTTATATTTTTCTGGCCATCCTGTCAGCAGTGTGCCGATAGAAGTTGCTCCGATGTTGGTCATCGGCAGCTGTTATCTTAACAAGGAACGTATTCCGTCCCGTGAGTCTGAGCAATATAGTTTTAGCGTAGCGGACTGGTCTGATTGCTAT
Organism: Syntrophotalea carbinolica DSM 2380; assembly: GCF_000012885.1. Taxonomy (NCBI): domain Bacteria; kingdom Pseudomonadati; phylum Thermodesulfobacteriota; class Desulfuromonadia; order Desulfuromonadales; family Syntrophotaleaceae; genus Syntrophotalea; species Syntrophotalea carbinolica. The sequence goes on along the minus strand of NC_007498.2, from coordinate 3,411,632 downwards.
CATGATCAATACGGTGGCAGCTGGTTCTTTTTGACTGATTTTGAAGGTAGAAAGATTAGGGTCCGGCAGTTTGAGCTTGCTAGGGCCATGTTTTTGCAGAACGCACATCTTGCCAGAACAGCATTTCGTTCGAATGGGCTTTCTGGTTTGGCAAATATAGAGTCTGGTGGTGACCGAACTTTGATCCGTTTTAATCGCTTATCTGATTATCCGGCATCAAATCTGCGTTCACGGTCTTCCAGGTTTCACTTGGCATGGATGTTTCTCGATCAGCAGGCCAGGAAAAGCTTTGGATCTATATTCGAGAATTGGGTGAAAAGGGATGGTTCGGCATGGTCGTTTGAATTCAAACCGCCTGATTTGCAAGGGTGGACTATATCAGCATTTGGTGCGTTTGAAGAAAACTACAAAGAACATTTTTTTGAAATAGAGGAGGTGGTATCCCTCCACAACCCTATTTTCGATTATTCAAACAAAATAGAGATTTACCATCCGCGTTTTCGAGAGCCTTTGCCGCTCGTGCCGCCGGGAGGGAAAAATCCTGTGATAGATCCGGTTGATTCTGATCCGGATCTCAATCTTCAGGGTTTGCCGCTATTAGGGAGGAGGCTCGACAGTATAACAGACCAACGATTTTCATTCACATTTGGCAACGAATTGAACATTGCGCTGAATGTTGATAAGCGGAGGCCTCAAGTTCCTCCAACCGTTAATCAGGATAGTGACCCAAGAAAAGAGGAGGCCGGAGTGGGTCATGCTGAAGAGAGCGGCACCACTCAAGAATTGGATTACGGGATCAATCGTACTGATGAAGGCGATGAACAGGTTGCAGATCTGATTCCGGCTGAATCGACAGCAAGGTTTAAGCTGTTTAAGCAGGTTATTGAGGAGCTTGTGGAAAGGGAGCATTACCGTGCTGGTGAGATAAGATGTTATGAACTCCCTTGGCCCAACACCAAAAGGCTGACTGCCTTGCGGACGGAAACAGGAAAGCCGGCGCTTTTCCATCTTGCAACACTGTATTACAGTGAATTGCCGCTGGTTGTAATTGAGGTTGATACAGAAAGCCTTAAAAAGAACCATGCCTTGAGTACGCTGGTTGCCAGCTTCGGTGGAGATGTAGTCAAGGGGATTAGAAATGTGATGCAAGCGTGCTCCGATGATGGGGTCAGGTGGAACAAGAGGGTTATCAAAGATCATTGTAATGTTTTCGTTTTATGTAAACATCCACACAGAATTACACATGGAAATGAGGATGCTCAGGTGCGAACGCCTGATGAGTACCACCAGGCATGGGTCGGCATTTTGGAAAAGCGAGTTGAGCAAGTTTTCATAATATTTAAAGAGCGGACAGACCAATCCTCTGAATTGCAGTAGTTTAGGTTAAATCGGCAGGCACCCAAAACTATTGAAATAGAAAGCTTCGATCATGAAACAATCCAAGAGGGTAACAGAGAGCGATCATTCTCTTTTCAGGACAAACGAAAAACGTTTGGAAACCATGGAGCAGCCCCGCAAACGTTCCCCTTTGTAGATAAGTCAAAACCGGAGTTCAACAGTCGCCTTTTTAAAGATCCAGAGCCGATACCCCGAGCAATGGGGGTATTCTTACTTTTGAACGGATCGAACCTCGATCACTGACATCTCGGTTGGGCAGCGGTAGCTATCGATGCACCCTCACTGGGACACAGGAAGTTATGCTCCCAAATAGCGAAAAGATAGGCGAAGAACTGCTCAAGATGAAAGCGTCGGGCACCTTGCCAAGCAGGGAAGAGATGCTGGAGCAATTCCAGGTGGGTGGTCACCTCCCGATGCTTTTGGACTATTTTCACAAAGTGGCGGAGCTATTCGAGCATATGTCCGTCCAGTCCAAAAGATGGAATCATCTCGAAAAACACCCTTTTGAATGCGTCATATTCTCTCATTTGGTGCGATTTAAGCGTTACACAATTGGCCTTACAAGACTTTCATTTTTTCACGGCCAGGGCATGGTTCATTGCATCGACTGCTATTACCCCATACTCAAATCGATTTTCGAACTTTGCGTTGAGAACAGGCTGGTTGCGGCCTATGTTCATGACTTCGGCCGAACCCTGGAGAGCAAAGAGCAAGTCGCCAGAAGGATTCTGACCTATGCCGACTATTCAAAAAAAAAGCACAATCAAAAGTTTCCGTATTTGCCCAACTTTTATGACACTCCTGATAACCTTAAACCGCAATCTATCCGAGACTTTGAACAGAAAACAACGTCCGAAATCAATAGAGATATAGGGAAGGTTGCCAAACAACTAAACGGCCGACGTGGCAAGGGCAAGCCTCAGCACTGGTATCCGACTGAGGACGCAAGGCAACAGAAAATCGGCGAAGAACGATATTTCGGATCAATGCAGTGGCGCTGTCGGGACGTTCTGGGGGGCTATGTGGGAGAGGTTAAGGAAAGGGAGTTTTGGCGCACCGCTTACGATACCATATACGATCTGCTGAACCGCTATTCCCATCCCGTCCTGGGATATGACGACAACCTTAGACCCGAGCCAGATCGACTTTTCGACCTCTACCATGTTATGGGAGGCTTTATTTCAATTCTCGACCAGTTCATTATTCCAGGGCTGATTCGCGATCTAGAAATCCACATCGAAGAGTCTCCTGAGATGCTCCAAATATTCAATAAAATGGAAGTCTTAAAGAAGGAAGTTTGTTTGGACCTGAGTGTTCTGAGTCTTGCGTTGAACCTCAGAACCGATTAATATCACTTTTCAGCCCGAAGCTCCTTCATTGTCAGTGCTGTTTAGACAGCCCACTCATTCTGACAAGAAAGGAGTGGGCTCATGCAACAACAACAGGCACAAAGCAAAAAGGACGCAGCAATTCCAGCGGTGAACTATCACCTTTGGGGGAGCTGCAATATGCGGTGCAGGTTCTGCTTCGCACGTTTCAAAACTGAAAGACAAGAAAGCAAGGAGGTGGGCTGGCAAAAGAGTCTGGCCGTCATTGCGGAGGCATCTCGCGCGGGTATCGCAAAAATTACCTTTGCGGGTGGCGAACCGTTGCTGTGCCCTTGGCTGGCCGATGTCCTTAAGCACAGCAAGGCCTTTGGAATGACTACCATGGTCGTCACCAACGGCTCTCTTGTAACGGACCGGTGGCTCGGCGAGAATGCCCGGTACATCGACTGGCTCGCGCTGAGTATCGATAGCCCCGTCACTGCCACGAACTTTGCCTCCGGACGAGCTGTTGGCGGCATAAGACCGCTAGGCGCGACCGAATATCGCTCTCTCGCAGCGAAGATCAGGCGTCACAACATCCGGCTTAAGGTCAACGTGACAGTCAGTCGCTTCAATGTAGAAGAGGACCCCTCGTCGCTGCTTTTGGAGATCCTTCCAGAGCGGCTGAAAGTCTTCCAGGTTCTGCCGATATTCGGTCAAAACGACCATTGTTTTGCCGACTTGGGGATCAGTATCAAAAAGTTTTCTGCGTTTGTCCGTAGACTCGACCCGCTGCGGAATTTCTGCCAAGTGGTTGTAGAAGACAATGAAGCGATGACCGGTTCGTACCTTATGATCGACCCACAGGGCCGCTTTTTTAGTAACACTGGTGGCCGATACCGTTTCAGCCTCCCCGTCTGGCAGGTCGGCTGGGCCACAGCTTTGTCTGAGATCGAAACCTCTGTGGCCCGGTTCCGTTCGCGGGGTGGGTTTTACAGCTGGTAGCTTGTTGCCACGTGGTGAAGCAGGTATCCAAGTTGCTAAGTCAGAAAATATTATCTCTTCCCCAAATCACCATTTAATTGGACGCGAAAGGCCCGCCAGAAGAATTGGCGGGCTTTTCCTATTTGCTAAGTGATTGCGAGAAATAAGATATTTGTTCGCATTTATATTTATAAGAAGGTTGGGGACGACTGGCCGGACAATTTGCGTCTTGACGTGTGTTTGGGGTTGGGATAGATTGGCGAAATCTTATGATCCTTGAATGCCCATTAATATACACATGCTAAGGAGGGCAGTATGCCAATATCAATAGCTGAGTTAGCGGCAGCTTCTGGGAGGGCCTACAAAACATCATTAATAAAATCTGCTAACGAAGCGTTAGCTAAAAGCAAACAGACTGCATTCCTTTGTCATAGCCACACAGATGTGAAATTAGCTGAGGGACTACAGGTATTGTTAGCCGAAAACGGTTGGGATTTGTATATTGATTGGAAAGACCATGAAATGCCAGATCAACCGAATAAAGAAACAGCTATAAAGATAAAACAAAAAATTTCGGACATGGATTGGTTCTTGTTTTTAGCAACACCGAACTCAACTAAATCTAAATGGTGCCCATGGGAGATTGGATTTGCAGATAGTAAAAAACCTCATGATAGAATACTGGTTATCCCAACTACTGACTCAGGAAGATGGTACGGCAATGAATATTTACAATTATATCGTAATATAGAAAAGGCTAAAGGCGGGGGGTTGGCAGCATTTCCTGCAGCTCAAAAATCAGGTGGTATGTTGTTGAAGAGTTTAAGATGACAAGCCGGACAATAATGAATTTGTTGCGGAGGGCTAGGTGAGAAGAACCTTTTTTTCGTTCCATTATGAACCTGATGTTTGGCGGGCTTGGAATGTTCGAAACTGCTGGGTCATTAAACCTGAAGAGCAAAGTGACCGCGGGTTCTTTGATAGCAGCGTATTTGAAGCTAGCAAAAAAGAAAGTGATGATTCGCTCAAGACTTTTCTTCGGGAGGGATTAAAAAATACCTCTGTAACTTGCGTCCTAGCTGGTACTGATACGTGGAGTCGTCGCTGGGTCAGATATGAGATTGCCCGCAGTGTAATCAAAGGGAATGGTCTGCTGACAGTTTATATAGATGGCGTAAAGAACAAGGATGGAGCAACAGTCACTAAAGGCGCTGATCCTCTCGCTCAGATGGGTGTGTACCGAACAAAAAATGGAATTTATCTTGCTGAGTGGAAAGGAGGCAAATGGGTCAAGTACGATGACTATACACTTTCCATTCCAGAGGGGGAGCTATGGTTCCCTGCTCCAAAAAACACAACGGTAGTACAATTTTCCACTCACTGTATGAGTTACGACTTTGTTGCACAGAATGGACGTCAGAATATAGATGGTTGGATCGAAACAGCTGCTGCACTCGCTGGCAGGTAAATTGTCTACAGAGAGAATGCGAAACGGCTGATGCTCTTCGGTGCCGAAACTTACGATCGCTTTGTGCGCGAGGGCATGAGGTGGAGCTAGGAATCCGGCCCGCAACTCAGCGCTGGTAAACAAGTTAAGAACCCTTTTGATTAGCGGACAGTGAAGCGGAGCGGGCGCGATGTCCCATTTCCCTGGGTATGTCAAATTTACAAATTGGATCCGTGGCGATGACTACAACAACATACCGAACTGGATTGAAGCAGCTGCAAAGACTGCTCGACCTTAATACACCATGAGCCTCTACGAGCTAGCTATACTTGGCGCTGCCACGCCTGACGATCGAGCAACGCTCACTGCTACTATTGCAGAAATGGTGGGAGAGTTTGGACTTGCTCTTAATGATGAGGTGATTGTTCACGACGGAACTTCTATCTTTGGTCGCGACAAGCACACTGCTTTTGCTGCCGTATATTTTGGCGGCACCGAACAAACAGATTTGGAAGCGGCGCGGGAACTTGTCCTGTCAAGTGCCCCGGTGATCCCCTCCGTTGGCCTAAACGCGGATTTCAACTCGACCATTCCAGATTTCCTTCAGCCTGCCAACGGGTTTGTTCGCGGAACGGGAGATCCCGCGATGTCCGAACTGGCCGCAGCGATGCTCGAATGCGTGGGGTTGCTCCGCCAGCAGCGCAGAGTCTTTGTCAGCTATCGGCGGGTGGAGTCGCGGGCAGCAGCAGTGCAACTCCACGATCTTCTTACAGCACGCGGCTTCGATGTGTTTCTAGACACACACGACATTCGTCCCGGTGACCCATTCCAGGACGTGCTTTGGCATCGCCTCGTTGACTCTGATGTCATGGTTATGCTTGACACTCCCAGTTACTTCGACAGCCGATGGACGCGTCAGGAGATAGGTCGAGCCCGAGCAAAGGAAATCCAAGTCCTTCGCGTCATTTGGCCTGAACACAAGCCTAATAAACTCACCGACCTCGCCGAAACCATCTACCTGGAGACGGAGGACCTCGAAGGTTCAGATGGTCCGATCAGGGAAACCATGGCAGAGACAATTGTGCTGCGAGTCGAGAGGTTGAGGAGCCTCAGCATTGCTGCACGCTACATGTCAATTACAGGCAAGCTGAGAGCCGATGTCCAGAAAATTGGTGCGAGCGTTGAGGCGATCGGAGCGCACCGCGCCATAGCGGTGCGCCTTCTCGATGATCGGCGGATATGGGCCTATCCCATCGTCGGCATACCAACAGCCGAGGTTTTTAACGACGTTGCCAACAAGGCTCGACGTGCTGATCAGAGAGAAATTCCCGTCGTTGTATACGATCATCTCGGGATCCGCGATACATGGGTCGCTCACCTTAATTGGCTGGACGAGCATATCCGCGCCGTTCGCGCCATCAAGGTTTCTGAAGCGGGCTGGACGCTTGCGGCGTGGGAAGGATGAGTATGGCCGAGGCAATCTTCCTTTCGGCTGGTGTTCCAGATCCGAAACGAGGCCCTGAGTACGCAGCGACTGCCGATGTAGTAGCGATTACTGCGGCCGTATCGGCACTCGTCCACGTTACGCTAGGCCGGCGCCAGCTCGTTTGGGGTGGTCACCCGGCCATCTCGCCGATGATCTGGGTTGTGGCTCAGGAAATGGGCATAGAATATGGTCGATGGGTCCGGCTTTACCAGTCACGGTTTTTCCAGGACGAGTTCCCCGAGGACAATGACCGGTTCCAAAACGTTATTTACACCCCTAATGTTCCAGAAGACCGGGAGAAAAGTCTTCTCCTGATGCGCGAGCAGATGTTCTCCGAAAACCAATTCAAGGCGGGTGTGTTTATCGGCGGAATGGCTGGCATTGTGGACGAATTTGAGTTATTCAGCCGGCTACAGCCGAATGCGGCGGTTGTGCCAGTTGTCTCGGCTGGTGGTGCAGCACTTCAGGTAGCCGAGCGGATCGGCGTGATTGCACCCGATTTGCGAGATGACCTCGACTACGTGGCGCTGTTCCACCGGTACCTCGGGATTTCCGTTCGCGAAGAGCGATTCCAAAGTCCCGAGGATCAACCAGCCGATGTCGTGCAACGCTACTGGAATCCTCCGACCGTGAGAACGTGATATCGGGAATTATCAGCATTGTCGGGAAACTCTTCATGTTTCCAATAAACCACAACCTCCAGAATATCCCGAATGGCCCAATCTGCTACCCATAATTTGGGTCATATTGTATTTTATCCATAATTGGGCTCAGATCATCTAGACAGTTATCAGACATTCAGAAGGGAACCGGGAGGGGTTAGTTCCTGACAATAACAGTTTGTCTGAAAGAAAGTAGCTTACGGATGATCAGACAGTTATCAAAAAATATCAAACTTTTTTATCAAGGCTCCATGCAGAAATTTAAGAAAATGGGCTAAAAAATATCAAACTTTAGGTTGTTGAAGCACTGTTAACCCAGGTATTTTTGTGGATTTTTTATCAAACCTTTTTATCCTCCGACATGAATGAGTTTTGAAGACAAAGTTGAGAAATCAAAAATAGAGATGGAAAATGGAAAACAGCCCGTGGAGGTTTGCTCTGCGGGCTGTTTTTTTTGGGAAAAGGCAACGCGTTGGCCGATAAGGATCAGAATGGAGCGGAGGGGCTAGCCTTATCTGCTCTTTTTACGTATAACATCACTCCGCTTTGTTTCGGAAAGTGCTGCAAATCGCGTCCGATAGGCCTCTATCAATTTTTACGGTTCACGGCCGAGGGTATATTCTGCAAGAGATTTAAAGTCGTTGCGCTACCCCGACCGTAATGCTCCCCATACAGGTTCACGATGATGCCCCAAACATTTACCCTGCAGGAAGAACAACGTCTTTCGGAGGTCTGTAATGCCGTCGACAGTTTTCAAGCCGACCGCAAGAAGCAACTGACCGATCACGACCGCAAGATAAGGGATCTTGAGGTTGAACGCCTGGAATCGGTCGATCCGCGGGAAAAGGATCGTCTGACGGCCGAAATCCGCCGGTTGTCACAGTATGACCCTGCAAAGTATCTGGTTCCCTTTGAGCAGGGCCAGTCTCCCTATCTTGCCGGGGTGGTCATTCATGATGAAGATCCGCGCATTGGCCAAAAGCACCTGCTATTCGGCAAGCAAAGTCTCATGGCCGGATCGCAGGTTATCGTTGTCGATTGGCGCAAGGCCGAGATATCCAAGCTCTATTACGATTGGGAAGAGGGGGAGGAGTACGAGGACGATATCGGCGGAAGAGAACGCTTCGGAATGATCGAAAAGAAGATTTCCTACGGCATTCGAAGGCGCGAATTACTGACCATCCAGACCGGCGCAGGCACTCTGAAGAAGACCGATGAGGGCTGGGTGGAGCAGGGCAGGCAAAACGCCAGTGCCGTCCGGAAAGAGTCTGTGGGTGACCACCGGATGGTGGATATCGTTTCCCTGATCTCCCGGGAGCAGTTCGGCCTGATTACAAAACAGCACGGTGGCTGTCTGTATTTAACCGGTGGCGCCGGGTGCGGCAAAACGACGGTAGCGCTGCACAGACTGTCGTTTCTGTTATTCAACCAGCCGGAGCTGTTTCGGCCGCAACGCTGCCTGGTGGTCATGTTTAACCGATCCTTGTGTGATTACATCCGTCAGACCTCGACCGATCTGCTGACCAACCGATTGCCGGTGGATACCTTTCATTCCTGGTCGGCAAAGGCCTTGCGTTCCTTCGGCGTGGCCGCCAAGTTTTCGGCCTGCCAGGGGCAAGGGTTGGGATCGCTGAAAAAGCAGGCCGGGATGTATCATGCTTTGGTCGAATATGTGCGTGTTACGAAGGCCCAGGATGACCCTTTTGCCGACCTGGAAGCGTTTTATAACCGGACCGACCTGCTGGCCAGACACCTTTCAGATCGGCGGCAGATAGAGCGCCTGGCGCACAGCGGTGCGAAACTTTCCGGGGCGCAGACTCAGGAACTCTCGTTTGACGATAGCGGGATCCTGCTGCATCTTCTCCAGCTTCGGTGCCAAGTGGAGGATGTTTATCAGGAAGCTTACGGATGGTATGACCATATTCTGATCGACGAGGCGCAGGATCTTTCGCTGATCGAATTAAAAGCCCTCACTCTGGCCACCACTAAACACAGAAGTCTGACGGTGTGTGCGGATGAAAAACAAAAGATTCTCGATTTTGTGGACTCCAAAGGCATTTCCGCCTTTCAAATGGATCTGAAAAATCAGGGTTTATCGTCAGGCGAGCTCTGCGTAAGTTATCGTTCGACGGCCCAAATCATGGCCTTGGCCTCACGTGTGTCGGGCCGTCCGGTCACCGAAGTGGTCAACGAAGGCCCCGATCCTCGTTTTCACAAGTGGGATACGCAAGAAGAGTCGTTAGCACACCTTAAACGTTCGTTGAGGGTTTTGCTTGAGAGGGAACCCAAGAGCCTGACAGCCATTATCTGTCGCTATAAAGGCGAGGCACAGTCTGTCTACGCTGCCATGAAGGGTATTTCCGGAGTGCGGCTGCAGACCGGTTCGCTGTCCTTCGAGCCCGGTGTTCTTATCACCAACGCCCATCAGGTAAAAGGATTGGAATTTGGCGGTGTGATTCTATGGAATCCTACAAGGAAGGCATATCCGGATACGGAGATTGGCAAAAACTTGCTGTATGTCGTCATCACCCGCGCCAGCAACCGGTTGGCGATTTATCACCATGAACCCCTTACCGGATTACTGTGCAACAGGTCTGTGGAAGATGTTGGAATATGTCGGAAGGCGGTAGGGGATTGCGGGAACAAGGATCCGGATTGACGGTTTGCGCAGTTGCGAGGTAGCGTTGACTGAAATGCTTTGCCATTTCAGTTTTTCAGATTCCGATCCAAAAAGTCTGAAATTACTCTTGACGATAGTTGTTGCAACAAGTACTTTGAACAAATGACAAGTCAAAATTATTCCATATTGGAAGACTCTCTGGGCTATCTGATATCCTTCGTTGGCCAGCGTTACAAGAATGAGGCCTGGCGGCGCCTGAGGTCGTTTGGCATTACCCTGGAACAATGGCTTGTGCTCAATTGCCTTGCGGTGGATGAGGGGATCTGTCAGAGGGCGCTGGCGCAACGGATAGACAAAGAGCAACCCAATACGACCCGTATTCTGGACAATATGGAACGGAAGGAGTTGATCCGCCGGACTCCCGACCCCGCCGACAGAAGAGCTTTTCTGGTGTTTTTAACCGAGAAGGGCAAAGGCTTTCTGGAAGAGTTGGTGCCTGTGTCACGGCAACTCAGGGACGAGTCCATCCGGGGATTTTCCGAATCGGAAATAAAAACGGTCAAAGAATTACTGCGGAAATTCCTGGCCAATTTGGACTGATTTTTTTTCAGCCTATACTTGTTGCAACAACCATTGTTAGGACAACCGTATGTTCAGGGCACCATCTTCACGCATGAAGCTTCACATGATCCTGCATTCTCTAACGACCGGGATCTACCAGCTGCCAACGAGGGCGCTCCGGGGTGTTTCTCTTTTCCGCCGTTCTTGTGCGCATCCTGTAAAAAAGGCACTTTTCGCGCTGGCGGCAGTGACCCTGTTCCTTCCTGGCTGCGCGAGGTTGCCCGGCGGAATCGAACCTCAAGCGCAGCTGCTCGACCCGAATACCCTGGATGCCGGCAGCGCTGTCCGGAATGAGGCCGAGACAGGTTCGCCATGGCCAACGGCAACCTGGTGGAAAGCTTATGGTGACCCTCAACTCGATCTGCTGGTAGAACAGGCAACCACCGACAACCCGTCCCTGCGCCTCGCACAAGCCCGGATTGCCAGGGCCCGGTCGTTGGCCGGCGGTGCAAAATCCGTTCTTTGGCCGCGGATAAATTCCAGTGTCGTTCTCAGCCGTGAAAAGTATCTCGGCCAGACCTACTGGGATAACGATGCCCTGTTCGATTTTGTCTACAACCTCGATTTGTGGGGAAAAAACCGCAGTGCCCTTGAAGCGGCCCTGGGCAAGGTGAAGGTTGCCGAGGCCGAGGCGCGTCTCGTAAAACTCAACCTTGAAACCGCCGTTGTGCGTACCTACATCGCTTTATCCCTGCAGTATACGGCGCGGGACATTGCCCGTACTACTTTGCAACAGCGCCGGGATATCCTTGCCATTACACAAGCGCGAGAAGTTGCCGGCCTGGCCACGGAATTTGAACGAAGCCAGGCCGAAACGCCGGTGCCGGCGGCACGAGCCGAACTGGAAAGCATAACGGAAGCCATTTTGCTGCTACATAATCAGTTGAGCACTCTGACCGGAAGAGGACCGGGCTACGGCGAGGCGATTGTGCGTCCGTCTCCGATACTGGATGTGCCGATTCAACTGCCTTCGACGCTGCCTGCCGATCTTTTGGGCCGGCGACCCGATGTGGCAGCCCAGCGTTGGAGGGTCGAGTCGGCCGGCAAGAGTATCAAGACGGCGAAAGCCGCGTTTTATCCGAATATCAATCTCACGGCCTATATCGGATGGTCGGCTCTGGGATTCGCTCAATTCATGTCCGCCGGGACGCTGGCGCACGGGTTCGGTCCCGCGATCACCCTGCCTATTTTTGAGGGGGGGCGCCTGCGCAGTGAACTGGGAGTCGCAACCGCCGATTACGATGAAGCCGTGGAGTCTTACAACGCGACCCTGCTTGAGGCATTGCAGTCGGTATCCGATGCCCTCGTTACGCTTCGTTCCCTGGACAAACAACGTTCCGAGGCGGATAAAGCAAATGCCCTGGCCAAGCGGGCCTATGACATCGCCATGCGCGGCTACCGTGCCGGCCTCACCAATTACCTGGATGTCCTCAATGCCCAGAATCAGACTCTTGTCGAGGCTCTGCGCAAAGCGAAGGTCGAAGCTCGCAGGCTTGACGCCCACGCCCTGCTGATGCAGGCCCTCGGTGGCGGAGCGGACTCCAACAGCTCACACGCCGGTTTCGCAACCGGGGCAGCAGACCCAGGTACGCAGACCTCCGACACGATCGTACTGGCGAAGCGACCATGAAAAGCACCATTCGCAGACCGAGGCGATTTGACCTGCTGGCGGCGGTGAAAGGGGTGGCTGCCCAAACGGGTAAGGAGGCCGCCATTTGGTTGTTTGCTCTAAAACAGACCTTGGCCGTACTGCTGGCCATGTGGGTATCCCTGCGTTTCGAACTGGGGCAACCGTCAACGGCGATGGTTACCGTTTATGTCCTCATGCATCCGCAATCCGGCATGGTCCTCACCAAAAGCGCTTATCGTATCTTGGGGACCCTCTTCGGCGCAGCGGCCTGTCTGGTTCTCTTTGCCCTGTTTCCGCAGCAAAGGGTCCTTTTTTTGCTGGGCTTGTCGCTGTGGGTAGGGTTCTGTACCGCAGGTGCCGCCCTTAACCGCAATTTTCGCTGTTACGGTTTCACCCTGGCAGGTTACACCGCAGCCATGGTCGGGCTAAGCCTTGTCAATCATCCGATGTCCTTTTTCGCTTATGCAAGCAATCGCATTTCCGAGGTCGCGGTCGGGATTCTCTGTGCCGGCTTGGTCGGCGACCTGATTTTTCCGCAACATCTTGGCAGCACCATTGTGCGCAGCGTACAAAGCCGCTATACGGAATTTTGCGGCTTTGTGCAGGCTCTGTTCACAGGAAAGATGAGCCCCCGGGATGTTGAGGGCACGCATCTGCGCTTCATCCATAGCGTGCTTACCCTCGAATCCCTGCGCGGCGCCTCCCTCCTGGAAACAACGCAAACACCCCGGGGGGATGCCCGCCTGCGCCGGATGAACAGGGATTTCATGGCGGCATCGACCACCCTCCATTCGATTGACCAGCTTATGAAACGATTGCAGAAGGCCGAATCTCCAGCCGCTCCGGGACTGGTTTTGCTGGCTGAATCGTTGGCCGAGGCCCTGCTCAATGATGGTGAGCCTGCCCGTACCGAAGCGGAGGCACACCGATCCTCACGGCGTATTGCCGCCTACAATGCGACCCTGGATGAGAGGGTGGCGGCTCTGCACCATGATCTCGGCACTCCTCCGGATAGCCCAACGACTCTTGATTTTGTTACCGGCGTCGAACTGATCCGGCGTCTGGCACAGGAGATTCAAGACTACACCGGAGCCTATGCCGCCGGGCCGGAGGAACACAGCCCCCTGGGGAGTGAAGACCTGCATTTCGCTTCCCGTACCGATCCCGCGGTAGCAATCCTGAACGGTATTCGCGCCATGCTCACATTGTTTCTGATCTCGATGTTCTGGATCGGCACGTCCTGGCAGTACGGGAATGTCGCCGTGATGAGCGTAGCTATCGGGTGCTCCCTGTTCGCCCCGGCCCCCGACCCCACCAAAGCATTGACAGGAGGTCTTATCGGCCACGCATTGGGTTTCCCGGCGGCATTTATCTGTAAATTCTTGATTTTGCCACATCTGAGCGGATTCGGCATGCTGTGCGCCGTCCTGGTTCCGTTTCTGCTTGTCGGATCATGGCTGGCCATGTCACCGAAAACCGCCAATTACAGCCTCGCCTACAGTGTCATGGTATGTTTCATGATCGCACCGAGCAACAGCATGCAGTACGATCCCATGTATATGCTCAATTTCGGCAATGCGCTGATGCTCGGTTTGGCTGCTGCCGCGGTTATGTTCGCAATTTTTATACCTCCGACCGGCTCTTGGTTCAAACACCGCATTCCCAAAATGCTGCGACGGCAGGTATTGAAGGTCTGTTCCGCTCCGTTGTCCGGGCTTGAACATCGTTTCGAGAGCGGCACCCGCGACCTGTTGCAGAAAATCGCCGCCGGACAAAGTGCTCAAAACTCTCCGGATCAAAACGCCCTCGATTGGATGTTCCTGGCCTTGGAGACAGGTCGCGCCGTGATTCACCTGCGCCAGGCAGCGCAAAACATGTCACAGCAACTACGCCTCAAAGAAGTTGATGAAAGCATCGCTTTAATCCAACAACTGTTCCGGCGACCGACCGGCGGCAACCATGCCGCAGCCATTACCGGCGTTGAGAATGCCATCGATGCTATCCGCTCACAGCAGAATCGCGAAACTGCCGGGCATCTTCTGGATGGCGACCTGCACCAGATGACGACCTCCCTCCATTTTATTCGTATAGCCCTGCTTGATGATGAAACCGCTCTGGCAGCCAGCACCAACGGCCCCGCCCCGCGCCACCGAGGAGAGATTTCGTATGCCGCGTGAATTCGCTTTGTTAGACGCTTTGGTCCCAACGCTTTTTGTCGTGTTTATTCTGTGCATTGCCCTGCAGGCTGTTCTGAATGGGTTATTGAACCGCCTCGGTGTTTATCGCCATGTATGGCATCCACCCCTGTTTCAGGTAAGCCTTTTCGTCTGCATGTTCGCAGTCTGTGGCCTGTTTATTCTGAACTGATTTCCAGACGATCACCAACCGCTGCGCTTTGTTCCCCTGGAAGTTTCTTTGAACATCTGGCGGATAACTGTTTTTCATCTGTTCCTATAGAGGTTGTTCCATGCAAACACATAAACTGAAAACCATATCGAGTATCGCCGTTACGCTGATCATCTTCTCAGCCGCCATACTTACCAGCATTGCCTTGTGGCAACGCTACATGAATTCACCCTGGACCCGGGATGGTCGCGTGCGGGCCGATATCATCAAGGTTGCGGCCGATGTCTCCGGCATCGTTGCCAGCATGGCGGTGCATGATAATCAGCTTGTGCATAAAGGGGACCTGCTCTTCACCATCGATCAGGAACGCTACCGTCTGGCGCTGGCCCAGACCAGGGCGCGCCTGGCGGCCAGTAAAGCGACCATGGTCATGCGCAGCCGGGAGTTCGAGCGGCGCGCACAGCTGGGGGGAAAGGTGATCTCCAATGAAAATCGGGAGAACTCACGGGCCCAGGCTGATGCCGCTGAGGCACTTTATGAAGAAGCGCAGGCGGCGTGCGCTGTGGCGGAGCTTAACCTTCAGCGTACCGAGGTGCGCGCGCCCGTAGACGGCTACATTACAAACCTTGCCATCCATCCCGGCGATTATGTCACCGCGGGCACGCCGAAACTGGCGGTGGTCGATAAAAACTCGTTCTGGATTTACGGGTACTTCGAAGAAAATAAACTGCGCCTGCTGCAGCGGGAGGATCCGGTGGAAATCAGACTTATGAGTTCCGAGACACCTCTTCATGGGCATATCGAAAGTCTCGCACGCGGTATCACCGACAGGGATAATCCCACCGGCAGCGAACTTTTGGCCAATGTCAATCCCGTCTTCAACTGGGTGCGACTGGCGCAACGGGTGCCGGTACGGGTGCGGATCGACGAGGTTCCCGAGGAGGTGCCGCTTGCGGCCGGAATGACCTGCACGGTTATTGTCAAACCGACTCTGGGGTCAAAACGCATACAAAAATTATAATATTTTTGACAATGATCCCTAAGACATGCTAAAGGCTCCGAGTACCGTTTCGCCAAAAACAACAAACGGAAGGTCGGTGCGCATGACCATAGAAAAAATACAAGAGGCGGACAAACCGCAGGTAATGGCGTTGCTGAAACAGGTGAACATGCATTATGTGCCATCCGCGGAAATGCCTGAAATCAGCTGGGAAAATTATTTTGTGGTGCGGATGAAGGGGCGGGTCGTCGGGTTTTGCGGATACAAAATTCTTTCCGATACCGAGGCCAAAACCGAGCTGATGGCGGTGGACAGGGATTGCCGCGGATTGGGGCTGGGTTTGAAGCTGCAAACCTTTCGGATGAAGGAGATGGCCTGTCGTGGGATCAAGATCCTGACCACCAATTGCGATTTGCCGAAAAGCATTGCGTGGTATAAAAAACATTTCGGATATGAGGAAGTCGGGCGGCTGAAAAAAGTGCACGAATACAGTGCGCCGGATATCGACTGCTGGACGACCTTGCGAGTCGACTTGGAAAAGTGGGCCAGACAATCGCGGGAGGTTGCGGCGGATGAATGACTTGTCCGGGTTGGAGATTCCCTATCCTGCGACGCCTTATCCCAAGCTGATTATCAATGCGGCGATTACCGGCATGATTCCCGGTCGCAAAGACTCCCCGTATGTGCCGCTTTCTCCGGAAGAAATCGTTGATGATGCGGTTCGTTGCCTTCGGGCCGGAGCGTCCATCGTGCATCTGCATGCCCGCGATGAAAACGGCGAACCGACCTACCGGAAAGACTTGTATGAGCGTATGATTCTCGGCATACGGGAGCATTGTCCGGCTGCGATTCTTTGCGTTTCCACCAGCGGTCGACGGCATAATACCTTTGAATGCCGCTCTGAAGTGCTTGAACTGACGGGAAAAGCCAAGCCCGATATGGCAAGTCTGACCCTGGGGTCGTTGAACTTTCCGGAACAGGCGTCTGTGAATACGCCGGAGATGATCGAATCGCTGGCGATTAAAATGCGAAACTCCGGTATCGTTCCGGAAGTGGAAGTTTTTGATCCGGGAATGGTTCACGCGGTAAAAGTTTTGTTACGGCGAGGCGTTTTAACATCCCCTCTCTATATGAATATTCTGCTCGGGTCGCTCTATTCGACGCCCGCTACCTTGTTCGATTTGAGCTGCATGGTCAAGAATCTGCCCCGTGCGGTTCATTGGGCGGCCGCTGGTATCGGACGTTTTCAGCTCAAGATGAACACCGCATCCATCCTCTCCGGGGGACACATCCGGGTTGGGTTGGAGGACAATCTGTACTACGATCATGCCCGGCAACAGCTGGCGACCAACGAACAGTTGATTCGGCGAATCGTACATCTGAGTTCCGAGCTTGGTCGGGAGGTCGCCGAACCGTCCGAGGCGCGGGCCATGCTTGGTTTGCCCGACAAATAAAGATCGGATGACCTGCTGCTGCAGGTATTGAGGGAGGGACATTGGAACGGATTATTGTCAGCAAACTCGCTTATGCGAACCACCGCGAAGGGGTTTCGCGTGTTTCCGCAGAGGTCGACGGGGTGCCTCTCTGGTTCGAATCCTCGCATACGGAGCTGCGATTGTCGCCCGAAGGGTTCGGCAGCATCCTGCTTGTGCCGGCGATGAGTCTCGGACGCGATCTGGTTTTCGAGGATCCGCTATGTCCTGAATGGCTTGCGAATGCGCGGAAGTTGGTGAATCTTTTTTCGGATTTGCTGGGCTGGCAGCCGGTTAACATCGAATCGATGGATCCGGACAGCTCCTCCGGCAGGGTGCCGGGCCGCAAAAGGGCCCTGTGTTTTTCCGGCGGCGTGGATTCCTTTTACTCCCTGCTTACCTATCCCCAGCCGATCGATATGCTGGTGCTCGTACACGGGTACGATATCCATCTGGACGATGAAGAAGGGGCTCGGATCGCCTTTGAACATGTGCAACGGGTCGCCGCGGGGAAAAAGATGGATGCCGCAATGATCCGGACCAATGCCCGCAAGCACCCGATTGCAGGAAGAAAATACAGGAAAGCCTATGGCGGCGCATTGGCGGCGATCGGTCACCTTCTGGATCAGGTCAGCGACCTGGTCGTATCATCGGGCCTTCCCCAGTGGGAAACAGGCACCTATGGAAGCCAATGCCATATCGATCCCCTCTGGTCTTCCCCGGTAATGAAAATCGATCATTACGGCGGCCATGTCACAAAGAACGAAAAAATCCGGGTTATCGCAGGAAATCCTCTGGCGCACCGTCATCTCCGCATATGTCAGCAAAACTTCTATGGATCCTTTGAACTGACCGGAAAAGCTTTGAACTGCGGGTGTTGTCCCAAATGCATCCGCACCCTTCTGGTACTTCAGCTGGAAGGACATCTGGACGAATTTGAAAATTTCGCCAATAAAGAGAACCTTGATTTTTATCTCTACCGCGTCATGAGAGTCGCCCCCCTTTTCATCAAGGTGTATAAGGAGATTCTCCGCCGCGGCGTCGATCGGAAGACCGGGGTGGCGATCCATGCCCTGATCCGCCGCAGCGAAGTGTTGAATCGCATGGAATGGGCGGGAAGGCAAGGGCGGAAAACCGTTTTTCAGATCCTTCGCCTGTACGATGCCGTGGAGCGAAGGATCTGTTTGCGGATCAACCGATAATCGCTGCCGGATAGGAGCGGATCATTGAGGGCGGGTGAAGCCGCTCTTTTACCTGCATCAAATAAAGATTTCCGGCATTTTAGGCTCAGCGCAATTCTTGTTTAAAATCGCACGTTTTTCTTCGATCCACGGATGAGTAAAGGATCGTGCCTTGTTGTCGCACGCTCTGGTACAGGCGCAGCACATGATACAGTTTTCGGCGTCGGTCGTAACCGAATCGGCCACGGTGATGGCGCCCGAAGGGCAAACCGCCGCACATTTTCCGCAGAGAATGCATTGTCCGACATCTGTCTGTGGCGCCTTGCCCCCAAATTTCGGCCGATCCTTGTAAGGCACATGCCCGTCCATATCCGGAGTGTCCGGGTTGCCGCTCCGCAGTTTTCCAGCCACCTGTCGGCCGAATTGCACCGCTTTTTTGAGGTCTTCGGCATCGGGCCGGCCGGCCGCTATCGGTTGGCTCGGGGTGGAGAAGGAATGTTCGCCGATAAAGGCCCCGGCAGCGATGATGTCGAAACCCTTGGCGACGGACAGATCGCGCAGCTCGACGAGTGCATCGTCGAACTCGCGGTTGCCGTAAAGAGCAACCAGAACGGCAGGTATCCGTGTTGCCCTGATCGCCTGCAGGCGCTGCAGGCAGAGTTCCGGCAGGCGACCGGCATACACCGGGATGCCGATAACCGCCACACCTTCGGTTAACACGGTGTCGAATGTTGCGCCCGGCAGGGTCAGATCGTAATGGATAACCTTGCTTGCGCCAACGCCTTGCGCAATGGCTTCGGCTGCTTTTCGGGTCGTCCCGGTGGGCGAAAAATAGATAAGATGGGCGGTTTGCATTGCTGGTACCTCCTGTTTTGTCGTTACAACTCTGCGGCGGCCTTGTCAGGGGCTTGCATAAGCACCAGGCTATCGCGTTCCACCTGGGAAAGGGCCGCCATATAGTCGCATTTGATGCGCAGTAAAAAGAAGATCCTCTTATCCGCCAGCGGCAGCAATGTCTCGAAATTGCCCTGACCTTTCGAAAGGATCACATCGGCCGCGGCATAGATGTCCTGAAATTCGTCGGTGGTTTCAGCGAGGATTGTTCCGGGATAGATACTGCCGCTGGATATGGTTGTGACAAGACGGTCGAGCCCGACCGTTTTGGCATCCGCAAGGGTGGCGTCGTTGATGATCGGTTTGTCGCGAAGCGCCGCCACGATTTCAAGGTCGGGATACTCCCGTTGCAGCTGTTTTATGAACAACATGTCGAAGACGATTTCGCCGCTGTTGTCGCAGAGATAGAGAAGCGTCGAAGCCGTTTTTAACGATGTTTTGAATGCCGCGAGGTCGTAACGGGTAAAGGGAACGTTTTCAAGGGAGCGGAGTTCTTTTTCCAAATTTAAAGAAGCGTGGTCTTTGGCACCGAAGTCTATGATGTTACCCGCCGCGGCAATCTGCAGTCCCGTTTCCAGAGGGGAAATGCTGTTCTCCATCTTTTTCTGAAGGCTTTCGACATAATCCAGAGATAGAAGATTCGACGTTTGTTTGATCTCCGCATAGATGTCAAAAGACGAAGGTGCGCCTTTAGCTTTGATGATCGCATCCGCCACACGGCGCACGACATGCTGAACCAGGATGGCCGAGTTTTCGGATTCTTTTAGACCTGCTTCGGCAACCTCAACGATTCCCTTGGCCTGTTCTTCGTTTAACCCGGCAAAACGCGCAGCCGACAAGGCATGATTAACCACACAGGGGAAACACTCCGGCGCGATGCCGCAAGAATATTTATTTTGATTTTCAGTTTCATTCATTTTTTCTTCACATCTCCATTGCTATGGGTGCCGATCCCGAATAAACGGCTCAAAAGCCCGTCCCTGCACCGGCCAATCGGCCGAGAGGTTCTTCCAGGATCTAAAACTTCCCTTGACAGCGGTATTCTATATTAAATCGCGTAAACAAAAAAGCCTGTAGTGATTTGCGGGTTTTGAATACTCTGTGTCGGGTCATTAATGGGAACCGGAGTTGCCCGGGACATGCAAGGTCACAAGCGACGGCAGGCCTTTGGTTGATGGCCAAGCGTTAAGGCGGGGGGCATAGCAGAGGCAGGGTATTGCGCAACTTGCTAAATAGCATCCCAATGCCTTAGGATATACTCCTGTCGCCTGTATTCTCATCAGCCACGCCCGGGCCGGAACCTGTCAAACGCTAATGTCGAAGGAATTGTTTCGAGTGAATATAAAGCAACTGGGCTGGAACGCCCATTTTGAAAGTCATTTTGAAAACTATCGCGGCCAAGATCTCGTGCCCGCCCGGGTGATTCGTGTGGGGGGCGGATTTTATACCCTGCTTGGCGCCGACGGCGAACAGACCGCCACCCTTGCCGGACAGTTGCGTCATGGCTCCACCCAGGACGCGTTGCCGGCCGTGGGGGATTGGGTGGGCATCGATTCGCCACAGGAGGGGGGTATCCGCATCCATGCCATCCTGCCTCGGCAGACGGCTTTAAAGCGGGCCACTGTCAGTAATCGCAAAGGTTTGGTCGAAAAGCCGGGCGTCCCCCAGGTGCTGGCGGCAAATGTGGACATCGCCATCATCGTCTGCGGCCTTAATCGTGATTACAATCCCAGGCGCATCGAGCGTTACCTGACCCTGGTTCATGAAAGCGGCGCCATGCCGCTCATCGTTCTCAACAAATCCGACATCTGTCCCGAGACGCAAGCGCGACGTGCCGAAATCGAATCCATCGCCTTCGGCACGCCGGTCCTGGTGACCAGTGCGCAATGCGGTGACGGGCTGGACGAACTGGCGTCCCATCTCAAGGCCGGCAGCACCCTGGTGCTGATCGGGTCGTCGGGAGCGGGTAAATCCACCCTGCTTAACCGGCTGGCCTGTGCCGAGCACCAGCAAACTTCGGAGATTAGCGCCGCCGTGGGCAAGGGTATGCACACGACCACTCACCGGGAACTTTTTCCCCTGCCCGGCGGTGCCCTTGTTATCGACACGCCGGGATTGCGCGAACTGCATCTATGGGGCGAAAGCGAGGCGGGGCTGGCCAGCACCTTTCCCGAGGTGATCGGTTTCGCGGCGCAATGCCGCTTTAGCGACTGTCAGCATGATCAGGAACCGGATTGCGGTATCCGGCAGGCATTGCACGATGGGACTCTCGACCCCGCGCGCCTGGAAAGCTATCTCAAACAACGTGCGGAAATCGCTTCGGCCACCTTGCAGAGCGAGTTGGCGGCGCAGGTTGCCCAAAAGCGCAAAAGGAAAACCATTCCCCGGCAAGGCAAGCGCTGGCGTCGGGAACATGGTGACGGTCAGTAGATCTAAACGAGTTATGTTATGCGCAATAGCCTGGTTTTGGGGGTCGCGAGATGATGTCGGAGGGATTGGTAGATAAACTCAAAATGTTCAGTTCGCGATTCGCCCCTCTATTCAGACGTTTCGCAGGGCATGCGCTACCCGAGCCGCCGCTGCCTAACGTGCTTGTTTGCATGACGACACTGCCGGAGCGGTTGACCTCGAATTTTATATATCGCGTGCTTGATGCGATTTTTTCTCAAAAAACTTCATCGCCCTTCAAGCTTGTACTCTTCGTGCCTCACAACAGCCTGCGCACGGGCACGCCTTATCCCGATCCTGCATTCCTCCACGAGCGATACGGCCAGGAACGACTGGAGATCCACCGATGTGACGATATGGGACCGGCGACCAAATTTACCGGTTTGCTGACCTATCTGCCGTTGGTCGACGGGGACGTTACCCATATTTACATTGCCGACGACGATATTATTCTTCGCGACCATGTCTTTCGCAAAATGCTGAAACATCTTCAGCGGCGAAGTAGAGTGCACGACTATCGTCGCCTGGTGCTGGCCAACGATGCAGGTTTATTGGATGGGTTGCCAACCGTGGCCGGGTACGCAGGCATTCTTGTGCCGATAGGGTTTTTCAGGGACATGGTTGCCGATACCGGGCTGGCCAGGCTGTGGGGTGAACTGGCCGACGGCCGCCATCCCTGTTTTAACGTCGACGATCTGCTCCTGTCGAAACTGCTTCAACGGTTTGCATATATGGTCGAAGGGACGGGGATGAAGCCCTTTGAGGATGTCATGGATCGTTGCCTGACGGACGAGCATCCGGACTGGTTCGAGCTCTGCAAACATACGGCCAGGGATTGCGATACGAGCCAATGCATGAACGAACCTTTGCCCTGACCCGCAGGGTGGGCAATTTCCCCAGGTTGTTACCGGGATCAGTCATCATTCGAGCTTTCCATACCGTAACCATCAAGGGGTGCCTTAATCCGCACCATTCATTTCTTTTTTGTCTCCCGCATAAAATCCTCTCATCGCATTTGAAGATCTGCCGGCTTCCGTTCTGATGTGTCGCATGGCAACCAAACTGCACCTATGCGCCCGAAATGTAACAAAGTGTTTCTTGACAACGATTCATGGCCTCCTGTAGAAAGAGGACTTTATGGCGGTTTCGATCCTCAACGGTTGAAAGCGCATATCGGTCGCCTTCCCCGGAATTTTAAAAATGGTCGAGATAGACAAACTGCATGGCTGGTTGCCGAAAATAATTCATCAAACCTATGCAGATCGCGACCTTCCCCTTCTTTATCAACAAAACATTTCGCGCATCAAGCAGCTATGTCCTGGCTGGGAATACCGCTTTTATGATGATGACGACATCCGGGCTTATATGGCCAGGCACTTTCCCTGGGCGCTGAGTTATTACGATCGCATCGATGCACGCTACGGTGCAGCCAAGGCGGATTTCTTCCGATATTTAGTGGTTTACAACGACGGCGGGGTCTATCTGGACATAAAAAGCACTGTAACCCGGCCGTTGGACGAGGTGCTGCCTTCGGATAAGAGTTATTTGCTGTCTCATTGGAAAAACGGCCCTGAGGATAAATATGCGGGTTACGGGTTGCTTGCCCGTGCAGAAGACATGCGGGAAGAATGGCCGGAACGGGGCGAATTCCAGCAATGGTTTATTGTGGCGCCGCCGGGGCATCCCTTTTTACGCAAAACCATCGATCAGGTTTGTGAGAACATCGATAAGTATTGTCCGATAACGGGGGAAGTCGGCCGGGTTGGTGTACTCAAACTGACCGGACCGATAGCCTATACCCAGGCTATTTTATCCATAAAAGAGCGTCAGCCCCATGCGATCATCGATGCAGAAGATGACCTGGGGCTTTGCTATTCCTTTTTATCCGCCTCCAGGTCGCACGAAACAAGTTTTCGGCGTTCCCATTATTCCAACCAGAATTGCCCGATCATAAAACCCCGTGGCATAAAGAGATGGGCGTACCTGCTTAACCTCCTCTCCGGTTATCTGACCGCCACGGGTAAGCGGCTCAAGAAAAGTATTTCCAAACGCCTCAAACGATGGCAGGCTGTGGGGTAAGGTTCCCTGGCTCGGGCCGTCCCTTATGAATTGATAACCTGTAAGGAGATCGCATGCTGGTAGATGCCCACGCCCACATCGATTGGTACACGGATGCTTTGCCCGAGGCGCTCGCCCAGATCGAGCGGCATCGCATCGTGACCATGGCTGTCGCCATGGATGTTTCAGCGTATCTGAAGGCCAAGGAGATTGCGAAGTCCTGCCGCTATATCATCCCGACCTTCGGCATTCATCCCTGGGAGGCCGCGCATTACACGGACAGGCTGCAGGAGCTTGACGACTACCTTCAGGAAACGCCGCTGATCGGTGAAGCAGGGCTCGATTTTCGCTATGTGAAGGATGAGAAACTTTATCCCGGACAGCTGCAGGTCTTCGAGTATCAGTGCGCGTGGGCGCAGCGTCTGTCGAAGTCGATGAATCTGCACACGCGAGGTGCCGAAAGCGAGGTGCTGGAACTGTTGCGGCGCTACCGGATTGCCAGCCCGATTATTCACTGGTATGGCGGGCCGCTCGACCTGGTCGAGGCCTATCTGGCAGAGGGCTGTTATTTTACCGTCGGGGTCGATGTCCTGAACCCGCGTATAGAACACAGCATTGCCGAGGTCCTGCCGCTGGATCGTATCCTGCTGGAGACAGACAACCCGGACGGCTATCGCTGGCAGGCCAAAGAGATCGGCATGCCGGACCTGCTGTTGACAATCCTGCAGAAGGTGGCCGCGATCAAGCAGATGAGCGCAGCCGAGCTTGAAGACAAGTTATGGCAGAACTGGCAGGAATTGGACCGGCGGTGTAGCGGGAGCATTGGCGGACAGAACTTTTGAAGCCGTCGGGAATGTCGCTGCGCCGAGTGGAAGAAAAGAAATGGGGCACGGCGACTCTTTCTTATGGCGAGAAAGGTTGCCATGCTCCTTCGGTCGTTTCTGGGGTGAGGCCAGCGTTTTTTTGCTTGGCGTCTATTTTACTTTTTTCAGGGTAATGTTGACAAAACCATTTCCCTGAACCAGGGTTTCGTCGTCAATAATCTTCCAGGCTTCTTCTTTATCTTTGTCCTTAAAAACAAGATACCGGTTTTCACCATTTTCTCTGACAAAGATATCCTCAAATTCTGCACGCTCACCCTGCGATTCCATGTAATCGGAACCGATGATCACGGTCCGCATTTCCTGAGTGCCGGCAAAAGCATTTAAAAATTCATTCGAGGAACCGGCTTCCGCTTTATATTCCCCTTCAAATCCATGCCCACAGGCCATAAGTAGGCCACATAATACCGCGATTGATAGACATTTCAGTAATTTCATCGATTTCCTCCGCTAGTGGAATCATTCATACAATCTAAAGCTTCGAACAAAATAAGGCGCACAGGTTAGTTGTCCACCGTCGCCTGGAGTCTGAGGTTTTCCGGCATTTCGGTTCCAAGGGATGCCGGGCCTCCTTGGCAGCGTGCGCTTGAATCGTAAATGCAAGATAAGCAGGGGCTTATGCTAGCGGCTAAATGAGTGTTCGTCAATACAAATGATTCGGTGGAATACGGGGATCTTTTTGCAAGTTGGTTTTATGAACGTACGGTGGGGAGAGTAGAGGGCAAACGCAGAGCCTTGTATCAGATACGAGATATTTCCCACCTTCCGTTTCGATCGCAAGAGGTATGTCCGGGTTGTGTCAAATTCTTGTTGCAAGCACTGTAGATTTCCTTAAAGGAGGAGATCCCTGCTTGATCTATCGCGGTTTTCGCACTTTGCATACTCTTCGTTGAGGTTCTATGGAGGTGGCGTAACAAATTATTGTTGACATGTATTAATTGGTATATACAATGAAAAAGCCGAAAATAATTAATGGCCCTTATTGTTTCATGCGTTATCGCGTTTTGTGGGGATCGATAATGCCGTTGAGCAGGTTATGGAACTGTCAGTAATTCACGATAACTTTCGTCGTTGGGTGCAGGGTCTGCGGGATCAAGGTCTGGATGCCTGTTTCATCCACGGGTTTGAGGCGGAGGCCGAAAGACCGCTGGCTGTTTCCGCAGTATTGCTGACCGCCAGGCTCGATCCTGAGCGGTGTGCCCATGGCTCAGCGCGCCGTCGAGCGTCTATGCGACCTTTGGCGCGTTTGCTCTATCTCATCGCCGTTGGCGGTTCTTCTCCCCATCCCCAAAGAGAACGGGCGTTGCTTTCGCTCATGCTTCAAGCCCAGCATACGCAAGGAATGTCGCTGATGTCCGAGCCACCATCATCGTCATGGTGGCTTGCTTCAGGTATTGCGCCTCGTCCGGCTTTTTTGCTTGAAGCGCACGTCAGCGAGGCGGTGGAACGCGTGGAGGTCGCTCAGGTCCGTACTCATCGCATAGACATGGCGGGCATGTTCAGCGTGCATGGCTATGTCGTTGCCGCTGATGCAACCCCAGTTGCGGGGGCAGAAATCAAACTTCTTGCCACCGGACAGGTGGTGCGTAGTGATCACGACGGCACCTTTCACTTGAAGGTCGGCACTCATGGTTCCGGCCGGACATGCGGGCGGATTAGGATTCAGGCACGGGGTGTGGAAATGCACCTTGAAATTCCGGGTCCGACCACGGAACAACAACCCTGGTTGATTCGTCTGGAGCCGTTGGGCTGTTGATGTGGACCTGGGCGAAAGCACTCAGCACGGCATAATTACCTAGAGGAGGACAAGCGAATGAAAACCACAGTGGCATTCTTTGGGGCTCTTGCCGGTGTTGCCGGCGTTGCGGGGCTCTACTTCGGTCTTGGTATCGGCTGGATTTCGCTGGCGATTGTCGTCGGTGTGACCCTGGTTGGTTATATTGTGGCGCACCTTACTGCAACCACGGGCTTCGGAGAGTT
Source organism: Syntrophotalea carbinolica DSM 2380 (assembly GCF_000012885.1). Taxonomy (NCBI): domain Bacteria; kingdom Pseudomonadati; phylum Thermodesulfobacteriota; class Desulfuromonadia; order Desulfuromonadales; family Syntrophotaleaceae; genus Syntrophotalea; species Syntrophotalea carbinolica. Next base: position 3,385,217 of record NC_007498.2, on the reverse strand, counting down.
CATGCGGGGCTTGCTCATCGGTTTCAATGCCGGATTGAACGGTTTTCTTGGCGCTGCCGTGTATGCGTGGCTGTTGGGACCGGCAGGGGTAGCTGTCGGCGGGATACTAGGCGTATTGAATTTTCTTGCGGTGTTTCCCGTATTCTCCCGCAGCGAAGTATTTCAGGGCTTTCTCGGTTGGCTCTGTCTTTTTCAGCCGATGGCCTACCTGGTGGCCGGTTTGGGATTGCTCTTTTACCTTACGAATCTACTCCTCCATCCGGTAGCCCTGATTACGGGGACGAAATTTCTCCGTGTTCTCGGCTTGCGGGTGGACTGGAAAACGGGCACGTTTTTTCAGCGGGGCGGGCTCTGCAGCAATCTGAACCCGGCACACACCGCGTACAACATGGGAAACTTTTCGTTCGTGGATCAAAGTACCACTATCTGGCCTATCGAGCATGAGGCCGGGCACACGCTGAATCTTGCCACGTTCGGGAGTCTGTTTCACCTGTTTGGAGCATTTGACGAGATCGTGATCGGAACCGGGGCCGACGACCTCGCGGAGCGTCTTGCGGAAAGTAACAACCCGTCTACAGCGCAGGGCAACATTATTGCCATGTGGATCTGACAGCTTATGTAGCCGCCTGCTGGGCGACCTTGGATTCGGGCTCAGAAGGGTCACTTATCACCATCTTTCAGGTGGTGTGCAGCGAAACCAACGAATATTTATTTGCAGGTCGGAGACCCCGGATCAGACCGGATGGATGGAACGATTCGGAGCCGGGACACGGGGTGAGAAAGCACCTTGGGTTCCGGGGCCTGCCACGGCACAACCGCTCACGGCTGATACGTGTAGAACCGTGGGGTTGCGGCTTTTGACAAGAGTGGGAGGATCCCAAAATGCCGAATTATCTGACACCGGGCGTATATGTGGAGGAAGTGGCCTCCGGTGCGCGACCGATTCAAGCGGTGGGCACCAGTACCGCCGGTTTCGTGGGAGTGGCACCGAATCCATCGGTTCGCGCCCACGAACCCGTGGCGATAAACAGCTGGCAGCAATTCATGCGCATTTTCGGCGCCGGTACGCACAAGGCGCACACCACCTGTTTAGCCCAGGCTGTCTACGGTTTTTTCCTGAATGGCGGTGGGCGCTGTTACGTGGTCAACTGTCAGGACGAGACGCAGCTTACCGGTGACCGCAAGGGGCTCGGAGTTTTGGAGAGCATTGATGAAGTGGCTATCGTGGCAGCACCGGGTTTCGTATCCCCGGCGGCCTATGATGCGGTGCTTAGCCATTGCGAACTCATGGAGGACCGGGTGGCTATCCTGGATGGACCGGCGACCGCTGCGGCTATCAATGATCTGACAAAGGTCGCCGCGGCCAGAATGCAGGTGGAAAAGAGCGATGACGGTGAAAAGCAGGCTCAAACAGGAAAAGGTGCTGCCGGCTTGCGTCCCAGAAATTCGGACGCCGGCTATGGGGCCGTGTATTTCCCCTGGATCGTAGGCCGCGATCCGTTGAATTCCCGCAGTTTGATCCGTATGCCGCCAAGCGGCCACCTGGCCGGGATCTATGCCCGCAGCGACGCTACGCGCGGGGTGCATAAGGCTCCTGCCAACGAGGTGGTGCGCGGTGCGCTTAATGTCAGCTACCGGGTCACGCGGCATGAGCAGGCGGAACTGAATCCGCAGGGAGTGAACTGTATCCGGTTTTTTCCCCGCGAAGGAATTCGGGTCTGGGGTGCTCGCACATTGGCGCCGGCCGCCAGTGAATGGCGTTACATCAATGTTCGACGACTATTCAACATGGTCAAGGAATCGATCGCCCAAAGCACCCGATGGGTCGTATTTGAACCGAACGATCAGGATTTGTGGAAGGCCATTACGCGGGATGTTTCAGCTTTTCTCACGTTGTTGTGGCGGCAGGGTGCGTTGTTTGGCTCCACGCCGCAGGAAGCGTTCTTCGTGCAATGCGACGCCGAGACCAACCCGCCGGAGGTAAGGGATGCCGGACAGGTTGTTACGCGCATCGGTTTGGCGCCGGTCAAACCTGCCGAATTCGTCATTTTCCAGATCGGGCAGGGCGTGGGCGGCACAGAGACCGAGGTGCAGCAGTAACCGGTGCCGTGCAACAAAACAACCAGCTGATGCATATAAGCAGGCAAGCGTACAAAGGATATAGCGATGCCAGAGAATCAGAACCCCGAAGGGGCAGCAGTCACCGGCCAATGGTCCGATCCTTATACTTCCTTCCACTTTGCCATCGATATCAACGGCGTCACCGAAGGGAGATTTGTGGAATGCAGCAGTCTCGGCGTGGATGTGGAAGCGATCAAATATCGTGAAGCCGGTGCCAACCAGATCGTACACAGGCTACCAGGGCGCCTGGAATACGCCGACCTTACGCTGCGTTACGGTATGACCGGTTCGCTACAGCTGTGGCAGTGGATGCAGTCATCCATAGCCGGTACCGTCGAGCGACGCAACGTGTCGGTGGTGATGTACGGACACGATGGCTGCACTGAAGTCATGCGCTGGAACCTTCTCAATGCCTGGCCCCGTTCCTGGCGCGGTACTCAACTCGATGCTCTGGGTAGCCAGGTGGCCATCGAGACCCTGGTGCTGGTATTTGAAGAATTTGAACGGGTACCAGCAGCAGGCGGTGCCGCCGAAGGCGGTGAGGGGGACGGAGAGAGTGGTGAAGCCGGTACCGCTGCTGGATGACGTTGAATGCCCGACAGCATGTCATTGATAGAAATCGTATTGAATACCTTCTGGCGCTTTTGGCGGCTGGTCGGTCTTCGGATAACGGGCGGAGGTCTTCGGCGGGAAACGCGCCAAGTCGAGGCATCCGATTTACCTATAGATTTTCACCAAGCCGGCGAACAGGGCCGCAGGGCATGGTTTGAGTTGGTGCGTCGGCGGGCCCCTCACTTGTTGGCGCAGGGGCGCCCGCATTCGCAACCCGGACGGGATGCCACGGGGGAGCCCCGACCGATTCCACCCAAGTCCACGTCTCCGCAGGGAGAGCCGGTAGCCTCCGTTGTACAGGCGGCAGGGCCGTATTCGGAGCGGCTAGGGCTCGGGGCTCGGTTAGCTTCCTCATTAAGCTCTGACCGTCAAGTTGCGGAATTATTACGGGATCGGGCTGAAACAGAGGCTGCATCCCTTCCCATGGGGACAAAACTTCCCCCGCGACCTGCTCCGGAACCGACATCGGCGTCTCGGCACCTTGGGCCGAAAGAGAAAGAACCGCTTTTTATTCAAAAGGTGGTTGCGCATCTTCCACAGGCTGCAAAGCCCATGGTTCCGCCCCGGCGACAGCCTCCTGAGAATTCTGATCCGAGTCCCACGCCTCCTGAATCATCGCCTGTTGTGCAACGGGAGGCAGAATTAACCGACCGGTCATGGCGGCATGACCTGCAGACGGTGTTGAAATATCCCTCGGCAAGCGTTGGGGTGCGGACGCAATCTATACCGGTTGTTCCCGGTTACGATATAGGGGCGGGACAGGGGGTAAAGGCGTCGGCCGATCCCCGGATTACGCAACAGCAGGTGCGCCTGCAATCGTCTGAAGCGGACCCGGCGAAGGATGCGCAAGCCATTCGGACGGATGCCGAGGTGAAGGGGGCTTGGGCGTCGGGCCCGGTTCCGGAAGTCGCTACGGAGCCATTATGCACGTTGGAGGAAGACTCATTACGCGCCAGCGTGTCGACCGTCGGGGCGGCACCCTTGTCACCCCCTCGTGAGCGCTGGCCTGCGCTGTTGCCGGATCTGCAACCGGATGCAGCTATCGCGTCGCATGCTCTGTGGCGCGATGGCGAGCGTCGTCGCCGTCTTCGTGACGAGCAGCGGGGAATGTGATGGAAAAAGTCGTTTTGCTGATCGAACATTCCGGCGTGCATCTGCGTTGTATGTTGAACCCGGAGTACCTTGAGGTGCAACGCAATGCCGGTGTGGTTGTGCGGCGTTCGCTTGGTGGCGCTCTGACCGGTGCCGATTTGAGTGACGATCCGCTGCTCTATGTCGGTGGAGGCCGGACCGAATTGACACTTGACCTTTTGTTTGATGTCTCGCTGGCGACGAGGGGACCGGATACGGTGCCGTTGGACGATGTGCGAGAGCTTACCGGACCGCTGTGGGAACTGGCTGAAAACAGCGGCGGTGGAGAGCGCTACGGACGTCCGCCGACGGTGCGCTTCATATGGGGAACAAGCTGGAATCTGCCCGGGGTTGTTGCCGCGGTTTCCGAGCGTCTGGAACACTTCACCCGGGACGGCAAGCCTCATCGTTCCTGGTTGCGCTTGCGTCTGCTTCGCATCTCCTGTGCAGAGACAGCCGAACCCTCCGCCCCCCCGGCTCCGCCCGTTGATCGCGATGAAGCACGTCAGCGTATCGCTGCGGGCACCTTGGTCAACTATGATCCGGTAGGTGGTGATGGCGGCGGAGAACGGCTCGATCAGATATCCGCCGAGCGTTTCGGGCATCCCGGGTATTGGAGTCTGCTCGCCGAAATCAACGACTTGGACAACCCTCTGCGTCATGCCGGCCGCACGCTACGGGTGCCGGCGGAGCCTACCTTTGGCGGTGGCGGAGGCAGGGCATGAAACAAGTAAACATGTTGCCCGGAGTCCGGGTTGAAGGCGTTGAAATCGGCGAAGCGCTGCATTTTTCGCAGTTACGAATCGTGCAGCAGCTGGATGCGCCAAGCCAGTGCGAAGTAAGCTGGAACGCTCCAACTTCGGAGCCCTCTTTTTTGGCAAAGATCGCCGCGGAACCGGGGGCTTCGCTGAGTGTGCAGATCGATACGCAGACGTCCCCGGTGTTTGACGGGGAGATCTCCTGTGTTGAATATCTGCATGGGCCGTCCGGTACTCTTACGCTGCGTGTGCGGGCCTACGATGTCTTGGGCCGTTTGCAGCGTCGGCAGGGAGTCCGTACCCATGTAGAGGTGACTACCGCCGAATTGGCTCGTACCCTTGCTGCCGAGGTGGGGGTCTCCACCGACGCAAGCAGCAAGGGACCGGTCTGGTCGCGTATCGTACCCCGCTTTGCACATGACCTTGCTCTGTTGCGTGAGTATGCCGCCCGTAGCGGCCTGCATTTTTACGTACAGGACGGGACGCTGCAACTGTTTGCTCCTCAGTCAGAGACAGCCCATATCCTGGAACTGGCTTTGGGCGAGAATCTGTTCGAGGCACACGTTGAGCGCAACCCTGTTGGTGCCGTAAGCACGGTGCGGTTACTTGGCTGGGACCCGCATACCGGCGAATCACGCCAGGTTCAAGCGCAGGGCGCGGCATCATCCTTCGCAAGGGGTACCGGGGAACGGGTTCTTCTGGGAGCGCCTGTAGAGAGCGACGGCGAGGCGGAGGCCCTGGCAGCTGCCGAGTTGAATCGTAGTCAAGCCAGCGCCATGGTGTTATGGGGCGTGGCTGAGGGCGATGTAGCCTTGCGGCCGGGACGCTGGGTGCGGGTGCGAGGGGTGGCTGAAGGGATGGAAGGGCCGTATCTGCTCAGGACGGTGGTGCACACCCTGGATATCGCCAGCGGCTACGTTTGTGAAATCGACACCCGGCCGGAGTTGCCTGATCGCCCGCAGAGTGTGCCGGCCCTGGTAACGGCCGAAGTATGTGATGTGGACGATCCGCAGGGCCAGGGCCGCGTGCAGGTCAGTCTGGACAGTTACGGCGACGCTTTGAGTACCTGGATGATGGTTTTGCAACTTGGGGCGGGGCATGACAAGGGTGTGATGGTTTTACCCGAAACGGGGGACCGGGTATTGGTGGCCCTTCCGGACGGCGACCCCTCGCGGGGTGTTGTTCTCGGTGGCTTGTTCCACACCGATGGCCCGCCTCGCGACCCGGAGGCCGTAACGGGTCGCGGCAAACATCGGCCTTACACTCTGGCAACCCGCGGCGGTCAACGTATCCGCCTGAACGACGCTGACGGCTCCATCCGCCTGCAGAACGCGGAGGGTAGTTTCCTGTCTCTCACTCCCGAAGGCTTGCTGCTGCACGCCGAGGGCGAGTTGGTGATCGAGGCACCGGGAAATCGCCTGGTTCTCGGAGCCGATCGCATCGACATGCAACGGAGAACATGATGATACTTTTGACGGAAGATGCCGATTTGCGCTGCGCTCACCAACTGGGTCGGGTGAGCATAGCGGCAGGGCAGGGCTGGGTCCGGATAGAGGGGCGCAAGGTTCTGGTGGCGCACGATCCCGAGTCGCGATCGATCAGCGGTTGTCCCAATTATGGACCGACTATCAAGCCCTGTACCACTACCCTGGCGGTGCAAAGAGGTTACTCCAGTTGGGTGCGTATCGATGGTCACCGAGTGTGTTTGGACACCGTTACCGGTATGACCGACGGTACGCCTCCCGGGACCGTCAAATATCAGGTGTGCGACAGCGGCCAGCGATTTGTGAGGCAGGAGCAGTCATGAAAGAAAACATGGATCGTGCCTGGCTCTTCGAATTACCTGTGGGGGCGGTGGCTTCCGAACCGGGGGATGCGCCGCGCGGTTTGAGGCTCGGTTCTACCGGAAATATTGCCATGGCCGATGACGGACGGGCAGTGCGGCAATCGATCCTGCTGTTGCTTAGTACCCGGCCTGGCGAGCGGCTTATGCGACCGGATTACGGTTGCTGGTTGCATCGATTGGTTTTTGCGCCGAACGACGCCGGTACCGCCGGTCTGGCCATTCATTATGTGGGGCAGGCGTTGCGTCGTTGGGAGCCTCGAGTGGCGATCCTGAAGCTGGAGGCAGGCGCCAATCTGCACGGTAAGGGGGATACCTCGACGCTCGATATCGTTCTGGAATACCGCGTCCGCCGTACCTTGTGGGAGGAGCGTCTGGCGCTCGGATACGATCTACATGGTGCACGAATAATCGTACCGACGACCGATCATGATTTTCGACAGGGAGATTTCAGGGCATGAGCCTGCAGGCACCCAAACTGGACGATCGTACTTTCTATGACCTTTTGGAAGAGGCCAAGCGTATTGTTCGCGAACGCTGTCCCGCCTGGACCGATCTGAGTGCCGGTGATCCCGGGACCACACTGTTGGAGCTTTACGCCTTCCTTACCGAGGTCATGCTGTATCGTATCAATCGCCTGCCGGAAAAGGCTTATATCGAGTTTTTGCGCATGATGGGCGTAAAACTGGCGCCCTCAAGCGCTGCCAGGGTAGCTCTGCGGTTGCACCGTAACGAAGGTTTTACGCGTCGGATCGAGGTGCCGCGGGGAACTCGGGTGACGGTGGCACGAAGCGCGGAAGGGGAGGATGCGCCGGTTTTTGTAACTGCGGCGGCCGTTACCCTGGAACCGGATCGTCATAGCGCTACGGTTTTGGCCCACCACTGTCGGTTGATTCAGGGGGAGGGCGTGGGAGTGTCCAGCGGTCTTGCGGGGCAGAGCTTTGAGTTGCGCAATGCGCCGGTGGTCGCACCGACTGGAGATGAACTCGATCTGGTGATCGCGGTGGAGACAACCGAGACGCTGGATGAGCGCGTTGCTTCGCTTAACCACGGCGGCGCCACTTTCAGAGTCTGGCGTGAAGTGGAGCATTTTGCCCGACTCGATGGTGATGAGCATGTTTACGTTGCCGACCGTGCCACGGGTACCATCACATTTGCACCGGCGGTACGTGCAGGCGGGGCGGAGACAGGCAATGGCTTGGCAAAAATCGCGGAGGCACTGGCTGCCGTGCCGCCCGCCGGTATGCGCATTTGCGCCTGGTACCGCTGTGGCGGCGGACCGGCGGGAAATGTGGCGGCTCGTGTCCTCACCGTACTCAAGGATCCGATTCCCGGTTTGCGGGTCGATAATCCGGGGCCGGCGGTAGGCGGCTGCGAGGTCGAGTCTCTGGACAACGCGTTGCTGCGCGGTCCGCAGGAGCTGCACAGCCTGCATCGCGCAGTGACGGCGCGCGACTACGAAGCGGTGGCTCTGCGTGAGGGTAGCGTGGGACGTGCCCATGCCGTTGCCCGTGCCGATCGTTGGCGGTTTGCGGCCCCCGGTACGGTGCAACTGTTGTTGGTACCGGAACTCGCGCGCACGGAGCAAAATCTGTATAGCAAAGAGCAACTCGAGAGTGCTCAGACCGAGGAGGCCCTGGCCCGGGTTCGGCAGGCGATAGACGAGCGCCGTCCGCTGGGCACCGGTTTTATGGTCGATTGGTACCGCTATAAGCCGGTTCGCGTCCATGCAAGGCTGGTGCTGCATCCCGAGGAAGACTTGCAGGCGGTACGCGGCCGGGTGGTTGCCCGGCTCTGTGAATTGATCAATCCCCTTGGGAATCATCCCCTGCGACGCAGACTCCATGCATCCGACATTTACCATACGGTGCTGAACGAGCCGGGGGTTTTGTATGCCGATGGCGTAAAGTTTTCCATTGACCAGGCGCCGGATGCGGATGTGATGGCCGTGACAAACGATCCATTTCATCCCGGTCTGTGGTACGCCGCTGCCGGCTGTCGTCTATTCCGCACCATGGACGACGGTATGGGTTGGGAATTGCTGCAAAAATTTGACGGCGAAGAGATTGAAAAAGTGGTCTGCTGTGATGGCAAAGCCGGCCTTGTCGCCGCTGTTTCGGTCCTTTCCGGAGAAGAGGATGTTAGCCGTATTCGTCTGAGCAGGGATTGCGGTCGCAGCTGGACGGCGATGCATGAGTTGGGATTTCGTGTCAATGACGCCGCCTGGCTTGATCGCGGCGGAGCTGCAATATTGCTGCTGGCGACCGACGAGGGACTCTTTCAGTTGCCACCCGAATCCGGCCCCGTACCGGTGCTGGTAGAACCAAAAAATCAAAGTCTCGGGTTTTACGCTGTCGTGGCGGTGGATGCCCCCCGTATCGGTACCCAGGTGGCGGTGGCGGCGCGCAACAGCGAGGGCATCTATCTTTGCCCCGACGAGCAGTTAGAGGGGTTTCGCAATATCGGCCTGAAGGGGCAGGATGTTCGGGTTCTTTCGGCCCAATGTGTCGGGCCGCGGGCGTTTTTGTGGGCCGGTCTGGCGGCGGTGGGCGGTGCGGAGGGAGACGGTTGCCTGCGTTGGGAACTGCGCCGGGATCCCGGAGAAATCGAGGGCTGGCGCAGCATGGGTAGCGGTTGGCGAGGCGGTTCCTGTCGGGCTATCGCCAGTTACGGCGAGCATGTCTACGCGGCAACCTTTCATGCCGGGGTTTTGTCCATGGACAGCGCTGAGAAGGATCCTGTCTGGCAGGTTCCTGGTATCGATTGCGGCTTGCCGCTACGCGATACCGAGCGTTTGCTGCACCGGGTGCATGACCTGGCTGTGGCATCGCCGTTGCCGGAAGCTGATACCCCCGCGACTATCCTATGCGGTGGTCCTGGCGGTGTATTTCGCAGCGAAGACGGGTCAAACTTCCGCCTGGTTTCGGCGACGATCTTTACGGAGCATGTCACTATCGGCGAAGGCTATCTTTTTTGTAGTGACACCCATGCGATAGAGACGGTACACGATGCAACGACCTGATATCGAAGCGCTGTTGCCGACCGTCTTTCAGGACGCCATACGTGCGGAGACTCCCCTGGACGCTCTGCTGGAAGTGGCTGCGCGCCTGCCTGAGCCATTAGAGGTGCTGCTCGCTTCGGTGGATAGCCTGTTTGACCCCCGTCGCGCGCCGGACGGGATGGTGGCTTTTCTGGCGGCCTGGGTCGATTTGGATCGCTTTCTGGTGCGCCGGCGGGCCGACGGTTCGGGCGGCGACCTGCCCGCGGGACAAGGGTATTTGCGGGAGCTATGCGCTGCTGCTGCGGAACTTTCCCGGCATCGGGGTACTCGCCGGGGTTTGATCCGATTTTTGGAAATCGCCACCGGGCAGACCGGATTTCGTATCGAGGAGAATCGCGATCGCAGCGGTGCGCCACGACCTTTTCACCTGGTGGTGACAGCGCCTCAGGGGACCCAGGCTCATGCAGAGCTGATTCATGCCATTGTGGCTTTTGAAAAACCGGCTTATGTCACTTACCGTCCTGATGAACTTTGCTTCGAATAACCTAAAGGATGCCAGTTATGCCAAATTATTTCGAGATTTCACCGACCGATGACGCTCTTAGCTTGCAGCAAGGAAAGGGGGCGGCGGGGTTCACCGTACGTTATGTGGGAGAACGGCCCGTGGAGGCAAAAGCGGAAGCCGTGGCGCTGCAGGGTGCCGATCAGGCCTGGTTGCAGGTTGCGCAACCGACCACCAAGCAAATGCAGTCGAATCAGACACAGACCTTCAAGGTGTTGGTCAACGTGCCGCCCGGCACCCCGGTCGGTCGTTACGGGCTGCGTTTGGACGTGATGTCGGTGGATAATACCGACGAAGAATATAACCAGGGTCCGGTGGTGGCGTTCGAGGTGGGGGAGGCTTCGGCTGCTTCCCCAAAAAAACAAAAAGGCTTTCCATGGTGGACCGTTATCGTGTCCGCGGTGGTGTTGGTGATGGTGGCCGGTGGAATTACGTGGTGGGTAATGAACCGCTCGAAAACCACCGAGATTAACTTCAGTGAGGCCGCTGCCGGGGTGATAGCCGCCGATACTTATCTGGATGAAGGGATATCGGTGGTGGAAACAAAGCCCAAAAGCACGCTCTCTGCAAATGCCTTGCGCGAAACCCGACTTGCGGATCGATTGCGCGTGTCCGGGCGGGTTGTCTCCCCGACGTTACCGGTCAAAGTGAAACCCGCAGTCACATACTGTGCGGATGCCTTACCTGCAATCCTGCCGGCGGGCAGTTATCGCCTGCCCGAGGCGGTACTCTCCACGGCGTCTCCAGATAATACGAACAAATGCAACGGTGTGGAGCTGAGTTTCAAGTTGCAGCGTCCCGCCACCAAGGTATCCATCGCCTTTTTTGGCGCCAAGGCGGAGTATCAACTCAGAGCGTATGATCGTGACGGAAATGAGCTGGGTACCGACACGGCGAGTGCCACCCCTTATGAATATGATACCCCCAGCATCGTCGAGGTGAGTTCTGAAGATGCCCTTATCGATCATTTCGAATTCGGTCACCAGAAGGCTCTGACGATGATCAAATCCATCGAAATTACGACTACCGGTAGGGAGTAACCGGGCCTGACATGAAACTGAGAACTTTTCAGATTATGCTGGTGTTTGTCGCGGTACTATGTGCCGTGGGGATCATTGCCGGTCTTGGTGGTAGCGGCGATGGTATCGATGCGAATGATTTCCCGCCGGCCTGGTTGAAAGCTATGGGGGGCTTGGCCGGCGGTCCCCGGTTGGCAACCCGGGATTTGACCGCTAACGGTATTCCCTGGCGGCAACCGTTGGCGCTGACCGCCGGCATGTCGCGGAAATTCACTGTCTCCACCGCCGATGACAAAGTGCGGCGGGGCGGGTTCGTCCTGGAAGGCAGACGACCCGATCGGCTCGAAATTCGCTACCAACCGAAGTCGGTGCAGAGGTTGAATGGAGAAAAGGTGAAGGTGCAGAGCTGGCCCAACGAAGAGAAAGGCTCGCCGAAATTTGTGGTATATGACGGCGGTGGAACCTTTTGGTTCTTTAATGCGGGGCCTGGTACTATCAAGATCCGATTAGAGGACTAAACCATGAGCCCGCTTCAGAGTCTTCGCAAGCCCCTGTTTCTTGCTGCGGTTGTATTGCTTGCTATCGTGCTTTTGGCTGAACTCGGGGCGGCCGTGGCAGCGTCTTTTTCTGGTCGCTCCATTTCAGTCGTAGGCTGGGGAATTCCGTGCCTGGCGCTGCTCGATGGCCAGTTGGTTTTCACCGTGCTGCTGATGGCGGCGCCGCTGATATTGCCTGAGCGCATCACCGGTCGTGTCCAGGGCGTGGCCACCTTCATAGTGTCGTTGTTGTTGCTGATCGGTTGTGTGGCCGCAGGTGTGGCGGCTGTCGGATTACTCATGCTGCTTATCGGCTTGCTGCTCGCATTGCCATTCGGGCCGATAGCTTATGCCGCCATGGGCTACGCCAGTTTCCCCACTGGAGCCGCTGCTGCTACCTTGGGGCTGCTTATGATGGGCAAACTGGTCAGCAGCGGCGTGCTGGTGATTGCGCATCAGCGATTCCTGGAAAACAAGGGGCTCATTTTACTGATCGCTACCTCGCTATTGGCCACTATCGTTATATCTTATCTGCATGGAATGGTGCCGGGTTTCCTGGTCAGCGTAACCGATCTCATCGGTGCTATTGTGGTGGTTATATTGGCGGCGATCTGGGTGATCGTCGGACTGGTCTTTGCGGTGATCGCCATGATCAAGGCGGCGGCTTAATCACATCAGAAATCATTCATGGCTATCGAATGTTGTCAGCCCGAATGGTTGAACTCTGCCTGCGGGTCATGAGAGATGGAAAATGCCTGCAGATGGGACCCTTTATTCATTAAAATATGATCATCGCAGAACCGTGATCCGGGTCATGTTATGTAGTTTGTACTGCACACTGTAGCTGCCATCAAAAAAGGCTCTTCCTTTTGGAAGAGCCTTTTTTGATATTTACGCTTTTGTTCCCAAGGTCAATGCAGGCATTGGAACAGGCCCATGGCCCACTGGCACGCACCGCAGGGTTCCGGGTGGGTATAGCAGTCAAACTCGAAATCTTCCTCTTGCAGCAGATCACAGGGAGCCACCCCGCAATTGCTGCAGTAGGGATAGTCGAAGGCATGGACGTTTTCGCGGAAGCTGCGAAAGGTCACGTCGTTCCAGATATCAAGCAACGGCCGTTGGTTGACGTTGCCGAAGATCTTGGGTTTGATCAGACGGTCCCAGTCGTTGATAAAACAACGGAATTGATGCCAGAGGAAATAGCAGGGATGCACTGCGCCGTCCCAGGAGATGAAGGCTCCGCCGTCTTCCACGAAATCGCATTTGCGTTCGAAGCGGGGAACCGCGGCCGGCAGACTCAGTTCAACGCCCAGATCCTTGGCCAAAAGCTCCGCCTCGTCGAATAAGGCCTGCAACTGTTCCGCCTTGTCGGCGCCGCGCTCTAACAGTCGCGGAAGGTCCAGGAAAACATCTTTTTTCCGTGCGTCGGCTCGCATCTGATCGACCAGTTCCATCATGCGGGCAAGCTTGGGATCCAGTCCCGGTAAAAACCGCCCCATTTCCCACCGTGAATTATAATCACGCACGTCGAGTCCCATGTCGGCGATCTTGTCGCGCCAGTAGGTGAAGATCTTTACGGCCTCGTCGGTTGAATTATCGTAGGCGAGCTGCTCCATGGCAGAGTTGTCGTAAGCCGATGCCTGGGTGACGAGCATGAAATCGGCACCTCGAGCGGCGACCCAGCGCAGGGTATCCAACAGTTGCTGCTTGTTTTCCTCCATCAACACGAACTCGACGCCGACCTTGAGCCGGGTGTCGGGTTGGCGTTTGCGCGCGGCCGCCAAAAATGCGAAGGCCTGTTCCATGTCGTCGAGGTCTTCGCCTTCGCGTACCTTGCTGAAGGTGTCGGGCTTGACCCCGTCCACCGACAGGCAGAGCCGGTCGAGGCCGGAGGCCACCAGATCCCGGGCCCAGCGCTCATCGAGCAGCAAACCGTTGGACTGAAAGCCGATCCAGGACTTTTCCGGCATGGCACGGCGGGCCCGGTGGATAAAATCGAGCAGGTGGGGGTGCATCAGCGCCTCGCCGATACCGTTGAGCAGCAGGGCCTCGAGACGGGGAAATGCAGGCTCCAGGGCGCTGAAGGTTTCCTCGGTCATGTCGCCATCGATGATATTGCTGTCTGCTGACTGCTTGACGCACATGGGGCAACGCAGATTGCAAAAGGTGGTGATTTCAACAAACAGCTTGCTCGGGTAGTCCCTGAGCGGTGCCGGCAGGGCGTCGGTGGGCTGCAAGGAGGGTTGCGAACTCATAACTGCTCCGGATTTGTCGTAGCTAAATGGTTATGGCAAGAGAGGTTTGGAGGCATGCTGCGGGCCTCCATGCATATCAAGGCCGCCACCCTAACATAAAAATCATGGCTCGGGCACCCCCCAATAGGGGCGTTAAGCGTATACTTTGAAAAGGCGGGTTTGTTATAAGAACAGGGACATTAAAAGGCGTTTTCAGCCGGCTTTGAAGGGTCACTGGTGGGGGTTGACGGTTTTTACGGTTTAAGCGCCGACAGAGTCCCGGTCTTGCGGGACCAGTACTCTGTCGGTTTTTGAAAGGCCTGATTTATTTGCCGCAGCATTTTTTGTATTTTTTGCCGCTGCCGCAAATGCAGGGATCGTTACGACCGATCTTGGTAACGCTGCGCGGCTGCGCTTTGACCATAATGCCTTCGGTAAACCGCCATTGCTTGTCGTGGCGTTTGAACTGACCGCGCTCGCAGTGGCTATGTAAACCTTCTTTATCGCGAAAGCGGGCGACAAATTCGACCTCGCCCGTTTCGTCTTTCGGACCACCGTCTGTCGTTGCAATAATTTCGAGACCGTGCCATTGGGAATCCTCGGCCCAGGTTTTGGTGCCCTTGTGGTCGTATCCCTCGCGATAATCGGGGTGGGTGCTGGTATAAAGAAAATCGACCTCGACCTTGACGTGGGCGGAGTAACGCGCACGCATGAGTTGTTCTGCCGTTTCGGCCGGTTTTTTCCCGATGATGATCGGTTCGCAGCAGGCAGCGTAGTCGTTGCCGCTGCCGCAAGGACAGCTGTTCATGGTGGATCTCCTTGATGGATTGAATTCAAAAGTGTGTCGAAGTTTATTCACCCTTGAACAGAGAGTCAAGGCTGGTCTTGCGGTTCGTGTTTAACGGCAAGCTTTCCGGCACCAGGCTGGATTCGGATAATTTATCTCGGATGGCGTTGTTTTAAGAACCTTTTGTGCTGTTATTTACCGACGACCGGCACTTTTTTTTCACAATATCGGCGGAAATGTGACATGGTGGGAGGGTGGTGCCCGGTTCTCACCGGTCGTCGACGGGAAGTAATGTTGCCATCGGTATGATGATGGCTCTTAAGGAAGGATGTAGCTTTTGCTGGCAGGTCAAAGAGACACCTTGGATTTTTCGCTCTGTCGTGAATGTGGCGGGCGTTGCTGTCAGGGGAGTCCCGGAATATGGGTGGACCCGGAGCGGTTTTTCGGGCTCTTTTTCCCTGGGCAACGTCTGACGCTGGCGCAGTTGCGTGGAGAGTTGCCGGCGTTGGGGTTGGTGTTATGGGAGAAAACCGGAGTGCCGATACCGGCCCCTCGGTCTGTAGTCTCCGGCTGTTCATTTCACGGGGCAACCGGCTGTAGTCTCCCATTGGCTCAACGGCCTTGCCAATGCCTGGCGCTGATTCCCGTCAAACAGACTCTGGAGCAAGCACAGGGCTGCCTCTGCCGGCTGCCGGAAGCGTACAATATGGATGTCGCCAAGCGACGCTGGCAGCAATACTGGCAAACGGTGTAACTTCTGATGACATCGGTCCGCGATTAAGGCGCAGGTTGACCAACAGGTACGTTGAAATATCCCAACTTGGTCTGGCCATTGTGCGCTCATTCTGCAATAATCCCCGCCATGCAAATCATTCACGAAGAAATCATGCGGCATCTGCCGCGCAGCGGCGAAGCCCGTCGTCTTTTCCATGGCCGGGGTCAATGCTTCAGCGGCTACGACGATCTGGTGATCGACTATTTTCCCCCGGTTGTGATGGTGGTTCTTTATCGGCAACGGTCGCAGGCTTGGTTGGAGGAACTGACCCAACTTTTGACGGCGGCTTTGCCGGATAAACCCGCTGCGGTGCTATTGCAGGAGCGTTTTTTACTCAACGGTCCGAGCCGTGTGTTGCAAGGGGCGTTGCCGGAAAGTCTTGAAGCGCTGGAGGCGGGATTGTCCTTCCGGCTGCGCCTCGGCGAGGCCCGGAATGTTGGGTTTTTCCCGGATATGGCGGTGGGGCGCAAGCTGGTCCGCGAACGTGCGGCGGGCAAACGCGTATTGAATCTTTTCGCCTACACCTGCAGCTTTTCCGTCGCCGCGCTGGCCGGCGGTGCACGTCAGGTGGTCAATCTGGATATGAATCGCGGCGCGCTGGAACTCGGCAGACTCAACCATCGGGTTAACGATATCGATCTGCGCCAGGCCAGTTTTTTGTCGCTGGAATTTTTTCGCAGCATCGGCAAACTGCGTAAACTGGGGCCTTTCGATCTGGTGATCTGCGATCCGCCGGCCTCCCAGGGTAAAAGCTTTACCGCAGAGAGGCACTGGCCCAAGCTGGTACGTCGCCTGCCGGAACTGGTTGCCCCCGGTGGAGAGATAGTGGCTTGCCTGAACGCTCCGGATCTGGGCCCGGATTTTCTCGACGGGCTTTTCGCGGAGCATATTCCCCAGGCGGAAAACCTCGGGCTTTATCGTCCGGGAGACGATTTCCCCGAAGCTTACCCGGACTGCGCGGTATCCCTGCACCATTACCGCTTACCCTTGATTAAAAATGGGTAGACAGGGGAAATCGTTTTTGGGTTCGTTCGTTTTTCTCACTTAAGCCGCTAAAGTCCGAGGGGCTTGGTTCTTTTGTGTGTTGAGAGAGGGAAACGAATCGGTATGTAATGAGTTGCCATGTTTTTGGAGTGGGCCGGTGGCCCATGTATGGCTGCCTGTAACGCATCTTACAAAAGGAGATCTATCATGGCCAGAGCAAGCGCCCGGCACATTCTGGTGCCTACCGAGGAAGAATGCCTCAGTCTCAAAAAAAGAATCGAAGCCGGTGAAACCTTTGCCGCTATCGCCGGACAGTACTCTAAATGTCCTTCCGGCAGGCAGGGTGGGGCTCTTGGCGAGTTTCGCCCCGGGCAGATGGTCAAGGAATTTGACGAAGTGGTCTTCTCCGGCGAGATCGGCAAGGTTCTCGGCCCGGTCAAGACCCAGTTCGGTTACCATTTGATCGAAATTCTCAGTCGCGTGGACTGAGGATCGGTTTGATGAACCTGAAGACAAGGACCGCAAGCAAGACTTGAGAGACCAATGAATCGCAGTTGCTGAAATGTCTGGACCACGGTTTTTGCTCTCAAATTTTGAACTGACTCTTTTAGTAGGGAGCTCACGGGTTCAAAACAGAAATGGTTTTACAGACAAAAGCCCCCCTCCATTTTTAAATGAAGGGGGGCTTGCAACATTTAAAACCTTTCATCGCTTAACATAGGGGCTTTGGCTGGCAAAAGGAGCTTTCCCCCTGATTTACCCGAACTCAAGCGAAGCAGGTGCAAGGTTCGTTGCTCTTGCAAATGTGCAAACGATCTAGATCTTCCTGTGTGGGGAGTTTGACCAAGAGGTCATCACCATCGACCTTCACTTCAAAGGTTTGAATGGTATAGATTTCGTCGTTGGCGCACTTGCCGTCCTTGAGTGAGAAAGATTTCTTGTGCATCGGGCAGGTCACCTGCGGAATGCCCGCAGCATCTCCGAGAAGGCCGCGGGACAGGACCATCTCCTGCTTGTGGGGGCAGAGATTCTGGCAGGCATACCATTCACCTCGGTGTGAGAAATTAAATACCGCAATCTGGTGTCGGCCATATTGAAAGGTAGCACCACTATTTTTGGGTATCGCAGAGACACAGCCAAGATTGACCCATTCGCGGGGTCCTTCCAGGACCACTGGCTCGATCTCTGGCATAGCGTATTCCTTCAGCCAATTTTCCGGCCTCTCCTGGCCGCGCACGCCGATTAGCTTGACAGGATCCTTCCCGTCGGTGTTTGCAAAGTGGCGGAATCGTTCCAACTGCTCCGGCTTGGAGAGGGTAACAGCCCATTCGTCATGTTGGCCGGCGACGATCCGCTCCATGTCCGCCTCGAGTTCGGCACAAATACCAAGGGAGTCTTCGATGATAACCTTCTTCAGTTTCTCTACCCCGCCCTCAAGATTGCCCAGCCAAGTGGCGGTACGCTCCAGCTTGTCGGCGGTGCGTACGTAATACATCAGGTAGCGGTCGATATAGCGGATGGCCTTTTCCCGGTCGAGATCGGTGGCCAACAGGTCGGCGTGACGCGGGAAGGCGCCGCCGTTGCCGCCGACGTAAAGGTTCCAACCGTTTTCGGTGGCGATCAGGCCGAAGTCTTTACACATCGCTTCGGCGCACTCGCGTGTGCAGCCGGACACCGCCGCTTTTAACTTATGCGGCGAGCGCATGCCTTTGTATCGGTTTTCCAGTTCGATGGCAAAATCAACGGAAGGCCCCATGCCCATGCGGCACCACGTATCTCCTACACAGCTCTTGACCATGCGCAGCCCCTTGGCGTAGGCGTGTCCGGACTCCAAACCCACTTCGCCCAGTCGCGCCCAGACTTTAGGCAGATCCTCCAGGTGTACGCCGAACAGCGCCACGCGTTGGCTGCCGGTGAGTTTTGTGTAAAGGTTGAATTCTTTGGCTATCTCGCCCATAACGATCAGTTGCTCAGGGGTAATCTCGCCGCCAGGGGAACGCGGAATGACAGAGTAGGTACCGTTGCGTTGGATGTTGCCGAGAAAACGGTCGTTGGTGTCCTGCAGATTGGCGTGATCGAGGATGTACTCGTTCCACAGCGATGCGAAGATCGAGGCGACCTGAGTTTTGCACACCGCGCAGCCGGCTCCCTGACCGTACTGTTCCAGCAGCTCCTCGAAGGTGCGGATCTTTTTGGTTTTGACGATGTGCAGCAGATCCTGGCGCGAATAGCGGAAGTGCCCGCACACCGAATTGTCCATTTCGATGCCGGCCTTGGCCAACTCGTGTTTGAGCACCGCCTTGACCATCGGCAGGCAACCGCCGCAGCCGGTGCCGGCTTTGGTGACTTTCTGGATCGCATCCACGGTGCGCAGCTCCTGCTCCTCGATGGCGTGGCTGATGGTACCATAGCTGACGTTGTTGCAGGAGCAGATGATATCTTCATCCTCCAACTGGTCGATGGTCAGACCGGCGCCGGCGCCGCCTTTGACAATCAGCGACTGGGGCTGCTCGGGAAGATCCTTGTTGCCCTTGACGTAGAGGGACAGCATGCCGTAGGGCTCGGCGTCGCCCACCAGGATGGCGCCGAGCAACTTCTTGCCGCTGGGATCGATGACCATGCGCTTGTAGATTCCGGTAACGGTATCATGCACCTCCACCACCCGGTTGTCCGGGTTGTCGTCGAAGGGATTACCTAGGGAGGCCACGTCGAGCCCCAGCAGTTTGAGCTTGGTGGACATGTCGAAGCCGGTGAATTCCTTTACCTCCCCGTCGAATTGTGCCGCGGTGACCCGCGCCATTTCGTAGCCGGGGGCCACCAGGCCGTAGATCATTCCTTCGAACAGGGCACATTCGCCGATGGCGTAGATCGCCGGGTCGCTGGTCTGCATGGCACTGTTAACCACGATGCCGGCGCGCTGTCCGATCTCCAGACCGCAATCGCGGGCCAGTTTGTCGTTGGGTACGATGCCGGCGGACACCACCACCATTTCCACCGGCAGGACGTCGCGGTCACGGCATCCGAGGCCGGTGACCGTGTCTTCCCCCTCGATGCCGGTGGTGGCCACACCGGTGAGCACCTCGATGCCAAGACGCTCGATCGCCTCGGTGAGCACCGCGGCGCCTTTGTCGTCGAGCTGCCGGGGCATCAGCCGCGGGGCCATCTCCACCACCTTGGTTTCCAGCCCCAGATCGACGCAGGCCTTAGCCGCTTCCAGGCCGAGCAGGCCGCCTCCGATCACGGCGACGCTGGATACTTTCCGGCTGTAGGCGGCGATCGCCTCCAGATCATCGATGGTGCGGTAAGCGAAAACACCGGTGTGTTCCATTCCCGGAATCGGCGGCATGAAGGCCGACGAGCCGGTGGCGAGCACCAGCTTATCGTACTCCTGACAGCGTCCCGAGGTGGTAGAGACAGTGCGATTCTCCCGGTCGATGGCGATTACCGGGTCGCCGAGACTCAACTCTATGCCGTTGTCGCGGTACCATGCCTCGTCTTCCAGGGTCAGGTCCACCGACTCTTCGGCGAACCAGGTTGAAAGCTGCACCCTGTCGTAAGCCGGTCGCGGTTCACCGCCGAACACAATCACCCTGTTTTTTCCCGCTAGGCCCCGCTCAATCAGTTCCACACAGAAACGGTGTCCCACCATGCCGTTACCGATAATTACGATTTTTTTAGTCATGACTGCCGACTCCCTTGTGCGTCTCTCGTAAATAAAACCCCCATGGCTCGCGAAGGGAACCGGGCACAGACATATTTTCCTGTCCGGAGCACGTCGACGCCTTGGGTGTTCGAATCATTGGTAGTCACAGTAGTGGTAAATTGTGTGCGGGCAATTGATATGAATCAATTTTCGATAAATTTACAAAAACGGTTCTATCCACCAAAAAGAGAGCTAAGCGTAAATGACAATAATCATACAAAAAGATGAGGGTAAGCCGTTGCTATCATTTGTCTGCCTGTATCCATGTTAAGGGATTTGGTTTCAGAAAGGGTGCGCCGATGTGGATTGCAGAACGCGGCACCCTTGATAAGGATCAATTCTTCTAGCTTGGTCCCATGTGAAAATCGCGCAGTGTCCATCCTGTGGTTGTGGCTGGACAATGGATGAGTTTTCTATTTTTAAAAAGCTATTGACAAAATCTTGTTTCTCCATAAAGATAGTAATCGATTACTATCTTTATGGAGGTTGTATGAGTAGGTCTCGCAAGCATTTACCGGCGGAGGAGCGGCGTGGGATTATCATTAAAACGGTGCTCGAATTAGCCGGAGAACAGAACCCAAGTGAAATCACCACAGCAGCTATCGCGAAACGCATGGGATTGACCCAGGGGGCACTGTTTCGACACTTTTCGACCAAAGACGCCATAATCGAAGCGGCTATGGAATGGGTTCTCAAAGAATTGATGGCACGCGTCGAAAAAGCGGGCAAGGCACATTCGTCGCCTTTGGCCGCCCTCGAAAACATCTTTCTGACCCACTCGGATTTCATCACGGAGCACCCCGGCATCCCGCGTATGTTGTTTGGCGAATTGCAACGAGCAGATGAAACCGGTCCTAAACGTATTGTCCAAATGCTTGTCCGCCGCTATGGAGAATATCTCAATCAGTTGATTGAAAAAGGAAAAGTATGTGGAGAACTCGATAAAGCGCTCGATAGCGATGCCGCTGCAAATTTGTTTATAGGCACTATTCAGGGCCTAGTGATGCAATCATTGCTGGCGGGAGATATGCGTCGTATCCGGCGGGATGCACCGAGGGTTTTTGCCATTTTTCAACGGGGAATCAGGAGCAAATTATGAAAGGGTTGCCTTACCAAAAGCGTACACTGGCGCTGGTAGCCGTATTTGTTCCCCTCCTTGGACTCTTTGTTTACGTAGCTTTACGTTCGGGGCCACTCGCCCCGGTATCCGTCGTTTTAGCAACCGTCGAAAATAAAAATATTTCACCTGCACTTTTCGGTATCGGAACCGTCAAGGCCCGTTTCACCTATAAAATCGGGCCAACATCCCCCGGGCGATTGAAACAACTGAATGTTTACGTTGGAGACAGCGTAAAATCCGGACAAGTACTTGGCGAAATGGACCCGGTCGACCTTAATGCGCGCCTTCAATCCATGGATGCTGCGATAAAAAGGGCAAAAGCGCAGCTTGGGGAAGCCGAAGTCCGCCACAACTTTGCTCAAACTCAGGCGACACGCTACGAAGGGCTATTAAAAACCCGCTCGACCAGCGAAGAAATTTTTGCGACGAAGCAGCAGGATCTTCTGGTTGCCGGGGCTGCACTGACTGCAGCGCACCAGGAAATAGCCCGTTTAAGCGCGGAAAAGACGGCCCTGAAGGAGCAGCTTAAAAACCTGTCACTGATTGCGCCGTCGGATGGCTTGGTCGTGTCCCGCGATGTCGATCCTGGCACGACTGTGGTCGCGGGCCAGACGGTTGCGGAGGTGATCGATCCGGACACGCTTTGGGTTAATGTCCGGTTTGATCAGATCCATGCACATGGATTGGCTGCAGGTCTGCCTGCCCGAATTACATTACGATCCCATCCTGGCAAAGTACTGAGCGGACGGGTGTTCAGGGTGGAGCCATTGGCAGATGCGGTGACCGAGGAATCGCTTGCCAAGGTTGTTTTTGACCAAATTCCTGGTCCTTTTCCTCCGCTTGGAGAATTGGCCGAAATCACCGTTGCTTTACCGCCGCTTCCTCCCGCGCCGGTTATTCCCGGTGCCGCGGTGCATTTTGTTGACGGCAGAACAGGTGTATGGCAGGTCATCGATGGCGACCTTCGTTTTACGTCGATTTCCCGGGGACCTGTCGACCTCGATGGGTATCTGCAGATCCGGGAGGGACTCAAGGCGGGTGACCGGGTGGTGGCTTACAGCGAAAACGCTTTAAATACGCGCAGCCGGATTCATATCGTTGATCATATCCTTGAGGTTGACCAATGATCAGCCTCGCAGGGCGTGATATTTTGCACTCCTGGGGAAAATTCGTTTTTACCGGCATGGGGCTGGGACTGCTGATCGGCGTCACGCTTTCCATGGCCGGCATCTATCGCGGCATGGTGGATGATGCCAGGGTGCTGCTTGATAACAGTGGTGCTGATCTCTGGGTGGTTCAAAAAGACACTCTCGGCCCCTATGCCGAATCATCAAGCTTATACGATGACACCTGGCGGGGAATCCGGGGCATGCCGGGTGTAGCGCAGGCGGCCAATATTACCTATCTCACCATGCAGGTGCGCAGACAAGAAGGGGATGTGCGAGCCATGGTAACCGGAATCACGCCCGGTGGGCCGGCAACACCCGGTCGTCCACCCTATCTTGTCGCAGGACGACAGATAACCAGAAGCCATTATGAAGCTGTCGCAGACATTACTTCAGGATTCGAGCTCGGTGAGCGCATCCGAATCCGCCGCAATTACTACACTGTGGTCGGCTTGACCAGAAGGATGGTGTCTTCCAGTGGCGATCCGATGGTTTTCATTCCCCTCAAGGACGCCCAGGAAGCCCAGTTTCTCAAGGACAACGACGCTATCCGGGAGCAACGTCGTCGCACCATTGAAAATCCGGATTTCAACATACCGGGGGTATTGGGTTTAACCGATGCGGTCATCGCTTCGCAAGGAATCAATCCCTACGTTAACGCCGTTTTGGTGAGGGTTGAAAGGGGACGTGATGCGGAAGAAGTTGCCGGATCGATCCGGCGCTGGAAACGATTGACAGTCTACACCCGCCGTCAGATGGAAGGAATTCTGGTCGGTAAGTTAATCGCCTCTTCGGCAAAACAGATTGCCATGTTTCTGGTGATCCTTTCGATAGTCAGCTCGGCAATTGTCGCCTTCATTATCTACACTTTGACGCTGGCAAAAATCCGTGAAATCGCTGTGCTGAAATTGATTGGCACCAGGAACCGGACCATTGTCGGCCTGATCATGCAACAGTCCCTCGCCCTGGGCCTGATCGGTTTCGTGGTGGGGAAGATCACTGCAACCCTCTTAATGGCGCCGATTTTCCCAAAATATGTGTTGTTACAGCCGCTTGACTCAGTCATTGGTTTTTTCGCCGTGGTTATCATCTGCGCGATGTCGAGCATTGTTGCCATCCATGCTGCACTCAAGGTCGATCCGGCCGAAGCCATTGGAGGTTGATATGGCTGGTGATGGTATTTGTATAAAAGGATTAAAAAAACGCTATGGAAGCGGCGACACGGCCGTAGATGCATTGAAGGCCGTTGACATGCACGTTGCGCCCGGCGAAGTCGTTGGCCTGATCGGTCCCTCCGGGTCCGGCAAGACCACCCTGCTGAAATGTCTGGGGGCGGTAACTGAACCGACCGGTGGTCAAATGATGCTTGGGGATGACATCATTTATGACGACAGTTGGAAGATTAAAGATCTCCGTGCTTTGCGGCGAGACAGGATCGGTTTCGTTTTTCAGGCACCGTATCTCATCCCGTTTCTGGATGTCACCGACAACGTAGCCCTGCTGCCCATGCTGGCAGGCAGGTCCAACGGTGAGGCGCGTACACGTGCAAAAGAAATGTTGAAAGCACTCGATGTGGCGCATCGCGCCAGAGCCATGCCGTCGCAACTTTCCGGTGGAGAGCAGCAGCGGGTCGCCATTGCACGCGGGCTGGTAAACCATCCACCGGTGATTCTCGCCGACGAACCGACCGCACCGCTCGACAGCGAACGCGCCTTAGCGGTGATTCGAATTCTAAACGACATGGCGCAAAAATTTGAGACGGCGATTATCGTCGTCACCCATGACGAAAAAATAATTCCTACCTTCAAGCGGATTTACCATATCCGTGATGGAGTGACCTATGAGGAAGCAGGTGAAGGACGTGATATCGGGTAAAAATTCGACGAATATGTGGTGCCAAAACATTGCTAATTTAAGCGCCATGGCCTTCGTGGTCGGACTGCTGTCCGGCTGCGTCGTCGGTCCCGACTTCAAACAACCGCCGGCACCCAGCGTGACAGCTTATACCGCGGTTCCTTTCCCCGATACCACAACTTCGGCGCCGACAAGATGGGGAGCATCTCAACGGTTGGTTGAGGGCAGGGCCATAAATCCACAGTGGTGGAAAGATCTGGGCTCGGGCAAGCTCAATGCTCTTATCATAGAAGCACTACAGGCCAGTCCTACACTGGCTTCGACACGGGCTACCCTGCGCCAGGCGCAGGAAAATTATGCGGCAAAGTCCGGCTGGACCCGTTACCCTCAAGCTGAGGCAAACATCACCGGTCAGCGCCAACGATTTAACCCCGGCTCATCGGGATTGACCGGAGATCCCCGGGAATTCGAGCTTTTCAACGCAGGCATAGGACTGCGGTACAATCTCGACCTATTCGGACGCAACCGGCGCATATTGGAAGCTCTGGCCGCAGAGATCGATTATCAACGCTTTCAATTGGCGGGGGCACGGCTGGCATTGACGAGCCACGTCGCCAGCACGGCCATATCCCAGGCCAGGTTCGCAAGTCAAATTCAGGCTATGGAAGCCATCCTCCACGTTCAGGAAGAACAACTGGAATTGACCCGGGAGAAAGTGCGTCTTGGCCAGGCTGCCCCCGAAGAGATACTGACCCTGCAAACCCGGGTCGAGCAAACCCGTGCCGACATCCCTCTGCTGCTTAGCCAGCTCCAGCGAAGCGAACACCTGTTAGCCGTTCTCGCTGGAAAAGAGCCCGGAGCCGCCGGGACACCCTCCTTTTCCCTTCAGGATTTCAATCTCCCCGTTGCTCTACCACTGATTGTCCCCTCCGAACTGGTCCGCGCCCGCCCGGACATTCAAGCCGCCGAGGCTCTGTTGCAAAAAGCCAATGCGGAATACGGTGTTGCAAT